>JABHOG010000017.1 GCA_018694835.1 Planctomycetota bacterium
CGCTCTTCTTGGCGCTCTTCTTGGCGCTCTTCTTGGCGCTCTTCTTGGCGCTCTTCTTGGCGCTCTTCTTGGCGCTCTTCTTGGCGCTCTTCTTGGCGACCTTCTTGGCGCTCTTCTTGGCGCTCTTCTTGGAGGTCTTCTTGGCAGCCTTGGCTTTTGCGGCCTTGTCCTTGGCAGTCTTGGCTTTGGCGGCCTTATCCTTGGCAGTCTTGGCTTTTGCGGCCTTATCCTTGGCAGCCTTGGCTTTTGCGGCCTTGTCCTTGATAGCCTTGGCTTTGGCAGCCTTGGCTTTGGCAGCCTTGGCTTTGGCAGCCTTGGCTTTGGCAGCCTTGGCTTTGGCGACCTTCTCCTTGGCGGCCTTGGCTTTGGCAGCCTTGGCTTTTGCGACCTTGTCCTTGGCGGCCTTGGCTTTCGCAGCCTTGTCCTTGACGGCTTTCACCTTGGCGGCCTTTTCTGCATTTTTCTTGGCGATCTTGTCTCTGGCGGCCTTTTCAGCGGCCTTCTTTCTGGCGACCTTTTCTCGTTCGATCCTGAGCGCCTCATCTTTGGCAGCCTTGGCGATCGCCTTCTCCTCAGCGGCTTTCTTCATCGCCTCTATCTTCGCCGCTTTTGCTGCCTTCAGCGCCGCAACTTTGGCTTGTTCCGCCTTCAAGCGCAGGGCCTTTTCGACTGCAGGGTCCGGGTGTTTTCTCGCTTCATCATGGAGGGCGAGAACGGCGTGAAGGAGTGGAATCTCGTTGAGTTCTTCGAACAACTTACGCTGGCGTTGAGCCGAGGAGATGGACGAGGTCAGTAGGCCCGCTCGTATCAGTCCACCCTGGGCCCATGTTTCGAGCGGCACAGCGGGTTGGCCCTTGACGTAACTGAGCACCAACTGGCGCGCGAGATCAGGGAGATCCGGCGATCGCTTGAAGAACTCTTTGACATCCACGATAGAATTCTCGTGAATGAATTCCAGGTTGAGCATGTGGCGACGTTCGAAGATCACCTGCATCATCTCCTTGAGTTGCATCGCCAGTTGCAAGGGGTCGTTTGCCTTGGAGATGACTTCGGAGACCTCACTTGCGGAAGAGATTCGAACCTCATTCCAGTCCACGAATTCCGTCTTGAAAACTTCCCAGGCCTTGAGTAGATGGACAAGGGACATCGATGAAGCCAGCGAGCCGAGAATCATCGTTTCCAGAACATCCAAATCCTTGATCTGGTGCAGAGTCGAATGGGATTTGTAGGCCTGCTGCGTGATCAGTTCGAGTGTGAGTTTTCCAGCGGGAGCGGGCTTCTTACCACCAGAAGTGGAATCACTGGTCGGGGCAGTTTTTGCCGACATCGGGTGTCCTTCCAGGACGGGTTCCAGGTTCGGGATCCAGGTTCGGGTCAGGGTCCTTCGGAGATCTGGATCCTCCAGCGAGTGGAATGGTTCGATCTCCGTCGCCGGGGTCAACTCTCGTTTGGGGAGACCGGGGAAGCGATCTCACCGACTGGGGATTCTATCGGGGAGGGGACTGGGGGGCAACGAGCGTCACTCTTCAATCCGAGCTTTTGGTCACCAGAGTATCTGCCTGGGGGGGGTGGTCTGGAGTTCTCGGAGTATTGTCGGCGGGAATGCGGTGGAAAGAGATCAACTCCGCCGCGATCGAGATGGCGATCTCCTCAGGAGTTCGTGATCCGATCGGAAGACCGATCGGTGCTCGAACCCTCTCCGCAATGGAGGCATCGGCACCGGCTTTTCGGAGATTCTTGAGGATGGCTCCGATCTTGCCCCGACTTCCGATCAACCCGATGTATCCGGCCGTGGTTTGTAAGGCGCGATCGAGTGATAATTCATCATGCACATGGCCCCGGGTAGCGATCACGATGCAACTATTACCGGTCACCAAGAGCCCATCGAGGCATTCTTCGAATGGACGGCATAGCACTTCCTTGGCGGCAGGGAATCTCGCAGAATCGGCAAAGTCGGCTCGATCATCGATGATCGTTACCCTCCATTGTAGGTTCGAGAGTACGTCGCACAGCGCCGAGGCGATGTGGCCGGCTCCCAGGATGATCACCGCTGGAGTTCCGATCGGTTCGACATACACTTCAAATTCTCCTCCGCAGAGCAGCCCGGTCTCCGCCACCGTGGCAGCGGTGAGGCGAAAGGAATCCCTCTTCGGAATTCCGGTGGAGATCACTTCCATCGCCAGTCTCCAGATATCGGCCTCGGTACAGCCGCCACCGACGGTACCGACGGTGGTCCCGTCTTCGCGCACCAGCATCTTCGCCCCATTTTTGCCCGGGGTGGATCCGGTGGTGGAGACGATGGTCGCTAGCGCTGCACGTCCACCATCTTCGAGGATTTGAACCGCTTCCTGCAGTACTTCGAGCAAGGTGTTTCCCTCCAGTTGGTCGTTCAGGGCAGTGTGGGACGGTATCAGAGACGGGCTGGACATGCCACCGGGTGGGCCAAATCGTCGACTCCGTGATATCCTTTTCTGCGGGTCATCTAGGTGCCTGCAAGGTACCTGGAGGTGGGACTGGATGTCGCGTTCATTACTCTCGAAAAGGCCCGGTGAGTGGCCCCTGCCCCCTGATCCAGGGGAGTCTCGCTTGCTCCTCGATCTCTTTCCGGACCCCTTGATCGTGGCTCGTGGGCCTCGTCGGAAGGTCATCGCCATCAATCGGGCATTCCTCGACCTGGTCGACTGTCAGGAAGCTGAGGATCTGCGCGATGTCGAACTGAGTGGCTGGTTTCATGAACAGGATCAGCATCGACTGCTCTCACTGGGAGGCGATGGAGAGTCAGAACCCGCTGCGATCTTGTTACGCATTCGTCACGGGGATGGTTGGCGACCGGTGGCAGTGGTGGGAGGGCGACGCGTCAGCCCTCGGGGAGAAGCGCGCTGGGTCTATCGATTGCGCATCCTCGTTGAGAGCGGCGTTGGTCTTGAACGGGAAATGGAAGAGCAGCGTCGTCGCGCATGCGATGCCGTTCGAACTTCCCTACGTATTTTTCAGTTAACCGAAAAAATAAGAACTGCCCCCAGGCTCTCGACCCTGTTGATCGGAGTTCGTGACGAGGTCGATTTCTTCTGCAGAGCGGGCACGCTGCTCTGCTCGGATGGTCTGGGCTACAGAGATGTGAGATTGTGGAGTTATCAAGGGGCAGCGGAAGAGATCAGATGGTGCAGTCATCCTTCATTGAGCAGCCTCGATCACCTTTCGGATGAGTCGGATCCTGGATACCGGAGACTTCCGCTGGTGGTCGGAAATGAACCTCCCTGCGGATTGCTCGAACTCACCATCGATCCCAGAGAAGTGAAACTTCTGGAGGAGGCACCACTTCTCAAGGACTGGCATGAAGATGTATTGCAGACGATCGGAGAAATCCTCGCGCTCACCCTGCAAAACTTGAGACTTCATGACCAGCTTGAAAAACAGGCACTTCTCGATCCATTGACGGGCATTTCCAATCGCCTTGCCCTGGTCTCACAACTGGAAAAAGAAGTGCTCAGGGCTCGACGGGATGACGAGGATCTAGGTCTGTTGTTTGCCGACCTCGATGGGTTCAAGGGCATCAACGATCAACTGGGTCATCTGGTGGGGGATGAACTATTGCAGGAAATATCTGCAATGCTGAAGGGCTTCTTCCGCGAAAGTGACCATGTTTGTCGATACGGTGGTGATGAATTCGTGATCTTGATGCCAGGAACCGGTCTCGCCGACATCGAGTGCAAGGGGCGGGAATTACTGGAGCAGTTTCGACAGGTCCAATTCCTCGGTGGACGGGCGCGAGAAGTCTCGGATCTATCTCTTTCGGTGGGCGTTACTGTTTTGCGAGATGGACTGTCCGGTGAGGATCTTCTCGCTGAGGCCGATACCGCACTGTATCGGGCCAAGCGAGAGGGTCGAGATCGGCTGGTGGTGGTCGAGCAGGACGAAGGAACCGAGAACTAGCCCTGCTCCTCATCCTGGTCGGGGCTGGAACGCTCCTCTCGCTCGAGGGCTGCTTTCTCATCTTCGTCCCGAGCTGCTTTGATCACATCTTCGATCGCTTGGCTTTTCTGGTGACTCTCATCGAGGATGAACCGAAGGATCGGAGTTTCGCGCAGGCGGATCTGGGTGATGAGAAGTGATTGAATCTTGCCTCGAGCGGCTTCGAGACCTCGCATCGAGGTTCGCTGCTGACTCTCTTTACCCATGATGGAGACGTATACCTTGCACTCCTTCAGGTCGACGGTCGGTTCCACCGAAAGAACCGACAGGAACCCGATTCTGGGATCCTTCAGGTCAAACTGAATGATACGAGAGATTTCCTCTCGCAATTGACTGGCGATACGAGCACGACGGATCGACTTCATTGTTACTCCGAACGTGCTTCTGATTCTTCTAGTGTTCGAGTGGTCTTGATGACCTTGACGCTCTCGATGAAGTCGCCCACCTGGACATCGTTGAATCCCTTGATCACGATTCCGCACTCGAAACCTTCGCGGATTTCCTTGGCATCATCCTTATCCCTGCGAAGGGAGGCGAGTCGACCCTCGTGGAGCACCTCGCCGTCACGGAGCAAGCGGATCTTGTCATCACGAGTGACGATCCCTTGACGGCCAATACAACCGGCAATGTTGCCCAGTTTGGTGGACTTGAAGATGGCCTGGATTTCGACTTTCCCTTGCACCTCTTCTGAAATGTCGGGGGCGAGCATCCCTTCCAGCGCCTTACGCATGTCATCGAGGATCTCGTAAATCACCGAGTAGGTACGGATCTCAACGCCGTTGGAATCAGCCTGGGATCGTGCCCGGTCGGCGGCGGAAACGTGGAATCCGATCACGATCGCTTTCGAAGCGTCCGCCAGAAGGATATCGGATTCAGAAATTTCACCGACACCGGAGCGGATCACCCTGATCGCCACTTCATTGGTCCGCATCGCTGCCAGTTCACCCTTGAGAACCTCGAGTGTGCCCTTCACATCGGTCTTGAGCACGACCTTGATCTCACGAGTCTTGGCCTCGTCGATCTTGTCGAAGAGTCCCTCGAGGGTGACCTTTTGTCGTTCCGCTCGGTCTGTCTTCGCCTTGGCTTCCTGGCGCTCCTCCGCGATTTGTCTCGCCTTTGCCGCATCTTCGAGGGCGTACAGTCGATCTCCAGCCTCGGGTAGGTCACTGAGTCCGGTGATCTCCACCGGCGTGGCGGGTGGGGCACTCTTCAGGTTTACTCCGGAGGTGCTCCGCAGGGTCCGGATCTTGCCGTGGGCCGGTCCGCAGACTACCGAGTCTCCGGGTCGCAAGGTTCCATCCTGGATCAAGGCAGTGATGACGTTGCCCTGTCCGGTAGACGCACGGGAATCGAGAACTGTACCGATGGCGTTCTTGGCAGGGTTCGCCTTCAGTTCGAGGATTTCGGATTCGAGCGACAGTTGCTCGAGCAAGAGATCTACCCCTTCTCCGGTCAGACCGGAAACCGGGATCATCTCGGTCGTGCCTCCCCATTCGACAGGGGATAGGCCCAACTCCGCCAGTTGAGCCTTCACCTTGTCGGTGCTGGCTCCCTCGCGATCGATCTTGTTGATCGCCACGACGATGGGGACGCCAGCGGCCTTGGCATGTTGAATCGCCTCCTCGGTTTGGGGCATCGGGCCATCATCGGCTGCTACGACCAGAACGACCACGTCGGTGACGTTGGCACCCCGAGATCGCATACTGGTGAATGCTTTATGACCGGGAGTGTCTACGAAGACGACGTGGGCGTTCCCCTTGTCGACGCGGTAGGCACTCATGTGCTGGGTGATGCCACCCGATTCTGATTTGGTGATGGAACTCTCTCGGATCTTGTCGAGTAGAGTGGTTTTTCCATGGTCGACGTGACCCATCAGGGTCACCACTGGAGCTCGAAGGATCAGATCTTCTTCCGAGTCCTCGACCTGATCCAGTTCATCGAGAGATGAATGCATCGCTTTCGGCTCGACCAGAAGAATCTCGCAACTGATCTCTACCGAAAGAACATCTGTGATCTCCTCGGTGAGGGGAGAGTTGACATTCGCCAGCATGCCGTGATTCATCAATTTCTTGAGAAGTGCGGTTTGCTTGATTCCTAGCGCCAGCGAGAGGTCTTTGATGCTGGCGGGTTCTTCGAGAGTGATTTGATCGGGTAGGTCTTCCGGGAGGATCTCCTGCTGGAGACGGCGACGGGTGAAATCAGACTCCTGGCGTCGTGGTCGACTTCCCTGGCGTCCTCTTCCCTTACCGGCTGGGCCTCCTCTACCGGGAGGTCCAGATCTTCTGGGCGGTCCACCGGTGGTATCGGCACCAGGGAACACCATTACTTTCTTGCCTCCTTGTGGAGGGCCGCTGCTCGCTCCACCGGGGCCGCGTCCGGGAGGACGGCCGCCACCAGGACGACCACCTGGACCACCGCCCGGACCACCGGGAGCTCTGCGTGGAGCACGGTTCGGAGGGGGGGGGCGACTTGGAGCTTTCGATCGGATGATCAGTGGACGTCCTCGAGGCTTTCGCATCGGGGAGGAGGCTCCGGAGGGGAGAGGCTGGGCGACGGGGACCACAGGAGTGGCCGGAGTCTTGGGCGTTCCACCAAAGCCGGGAGCCATGACGATCTTGGCAGTTTTCTGCCGCTTCGGCGAGATCTTTGCGAGATCCTCTTTACTGAGTCGCTTGGGAGCGGCGGCCGGGGCAGATTCGTCGAGCACCACATCTGCGGAAGCCACCTCTGCAACGGAGTCGCCTTCCGGCTTGGAGGCTTCGACCACATCTTCAGTCTTTGCTGTTTTGGTCGCAGCCTCGACCGGTTCTGGATCTTCGGCGACAACTTCGGTTTCAGAGGCGCTGGCTGCTTCTTCGACCGGGTCTTCCACGACCACGGGGGGCGCGGCTTCGACCGGATCGGAGGGGGAATCTTCCGTCGGTTCGACCGCGGCTTCTACGACCGGAGTCGGTTCGACCGCGGCTTCTACAACCGCGGCTTCTACGACCGGAGTCGGTTCGACCGCGGCTTCTACGACCACGGCTTCTACGACCGGAGTCGGCTCGACTTCCGCTTCTTTCTCGGCGGTCACGACTTCACCCGTTGCGTCGGACTCTTGAGCCGCTTCCGGCGCAGAGACTTCCTCGGGTTCTTCGGGAACATCGTCGGGAACGGCGATGATTCGTAAATGAGCAGCCATTCCGTCATCGACGGAAGACATGTGATTCTTCACCGGGATGCCGCGGGCAGCGAGCATTTCCATGAGGTCTTTGCTCTGGAGCCCGAGTTCTTTCGCCAGTGTGTGTATTCTCACACCCAAAGAGAGTGCCTCCTGTTGTTCAAAGGGGAGATGGGCTGATTCCTGATCAGGAGTCAGCCCCCTCCTCTGCTTCAGTTTCAACGCTATCCATGATTTCTTGGATTTTCTCGACGATCAGTCGAGCAGAATTTTCATCGAGCCCATCGACCTTGGAAAGACCTTCCACTCCTGCTTCCAGAAGCGCATCGGTACTGTCGTATTGTAGTTCCACCAGGCGATCGGCGATCTCTTCGGTGACCCCGGGGAGGTCCTCAAGTCCCATGACCACTGCACCCTCGCCGTATTCCTCGGCGATCTCTTCGTCACTGGCACTGTTGTCATCGAATAACTGGTCGAGTGGATTAGTGGCTCGTTGAGCACCCTCTTCACCGGCCACTTGAGCCAGGCGATCACCAAACATCTCATCGGCACGTGATTCGGTTCCGGCAAGGCGGAGCTGCGCGAGCTCCTCTTCGGAAATGGGACTGATATTCAGCTCCCAGCCAGAGAGTTTGGATGCGAGCCGAACATTTTGACCACGGCGCCCGATGGCCAGAGATTGCTGATCTTCAGTTACGTATACGTTGGCCGTCTTGTTCTCGTAATCCAGTTCAAGCGATGCGACTTCGGCAGGCTTCAGTGCTTCCGGAATCAAAACCTCGACCGAGTCATTCCAGCGCACCACGTCGATTTTTTCACCGCTGAGTTCGTCAGTGACATTTCTGATTCGAGAGCCCTTGATTCCGATACAGGCGCCAACGCAATCGACATTCGAGTCGAGGGTGGCCACTGCAATCTTGGTCCGATTCCCCGCCTCGCGGGCGATCGCCTTGATCTCCACCACGAAATCAGCGACTTCGGGGATCTCCTGCTCAAACAGGCGCCTGACGATGTCGGGGGCTCCTCGTGAGACGAGCAACTGGACCCGAGTTTGTTGCATGTTGACTTCCTTGAGGACCACCTTGATCCGGTCCCCTTCATTCCACTCTTCCAGGTGAGATTGCTCGCTCCGGGGCATGAATCCCTCGGCCCGATTGGTCAGGGTAATGACCAATCCTCCGCCTTTTTTGCTGGCCACGGTTCCGTTGAGCATCTCCCCGATGCGATTTGAAAATTCACGGTGGATGACTTCACGCTCAGCTTCACGAATCTTCTGAAAGAGGACCTGTCTCCCGGCACCGGCAGCGATACGCCCCAGTGCTTCTCGGGGGTCGAAGCCATCCCCATCACGGACGGCGGAGATCTCTCCCGATTCACGATCGATGAGAACTTCGATGCCATCTTCCTGGTCAAATCGCTTCTGGGCCGCCGAGACGAGAGCCAACTCGATGCCGGTGAAGATCACCTCTTTGTCGACTTGTCGATCACGATGAATCGTGTCTACGAAGCGCAGGATCTCCTCACTCACCTTCAACTCCTTCTACAGGACTTCTGTCCTGCTGGACGGCTGTCATTGCTGATTTCGGGCCAAGGATCAAATCGACCCAGCACGAGTAAACCAGCACGAAAAACCATCACCATGAAACTAGCACCGTGAAACCAGGCTCCTTCGAGCACCGCTTTCTGGACAAACTCATCGCGATTCCGTACCGTTTCTCGGCACGGACTGACCCGCTCGGCTGGTCGTCGATGACCTGACCACTTCGGAACCGACCGGATCTACCAAGACATTGCGGTCGGTGCTCTCAGGGAGTGATTCGGATACGGAGGGGGGGCCGGCGCGAGCCAGCGAGAGAGCAGGCATCGGCACGACCCTCCAACCGGACCGAAATGGCCCTTTCCTGATCGTGAGACCGGGAATCGGAGTCGCCGCAATGTCCGGAATCGGAAGGGGTTGCCAGCCGCACAACGTCGGATGATCACTCCACCTCCCGGGCTCCGGGTCGGAAGCAAGGATCCTAGGATACATGCATGGCAGTGTCAACTGTTCCAGAACTGGGCTGAAAGTTGGAAATCCTTCTCTGCCATGAAGTTGGGCCCTGTTGGAGGGGCCAAGGAGATCAAATTTGTCGAGAAATATCGAAACTCGGAAGATGCTCCTCATCATCGAAGCCTTCATCCGGGCCTGTTGGGGGGGGCTCTGGATACGGTGGAGTGAAATCGCAGTTTTTACTGCAACTCCTCTCCACAGTAGCAGCAGAGAGTCTTCGAGCCCGCACCCGGCTGGGGTACGGGCTCGAATTCAGCTGTCGATGTCATCCTGTGTGTTACCCCTCGGATCGACAGAGGTCGAAACGGTCCAGGTTCATCACCTTGACCCATGCGCTGACGAAGTCGTCGACAAAGGTCTGCTGGGAATCTGCGCAGGCATACACCTCGGAGATGGCCTGGAGCTGGGAGTTGGACCCGAAGATGAGGTCGACAGCGGATGCTCTCCACCGTATCTCGCCGCTGCTCCGATCGAGGCCCTCATACAGGTGATCGCACCGGTCTGATTTTTGCCACTTGGTGCTGATGTCGAGCAAGTGGACGAAGAAATCAGTAGTCAACTGCCCCGGTCTCCGGGTAAAGACTCCGAAATCGGTCTGTCCGGTATTGGCATCGAGGGTACGCAGGCCGCCGACCAGTACCGTCATCTCAGGAGCAGTCAGTGTCAGCATCTGCGCGCGATCGATCAGTAACTCCTCGGAGGTTCGGTGGTTTTCAGCGCTGAAGTAATTACGGAAGCCATCGGCCGTCGGTTCGAGAACCGCGAAGGAATCGACATCGGTCTGGTCTTGTGTGGCATCGGTGCGGCCAGGAGTGAAGGGGACTTGTACTGCATGGCCGCCCTGTTTCGCTGCTTCTTCGATGGCTGCACTTCCGGCGAGCACGATCAAATCTGCCAGCGAAACCTTCTGGTCTCCAGCGGACGACGAATTGAACTGGGTCTGGATTCCCTCGAGGGTTTGTAGTACCTCCGCCAGTTGTGCCGGCTGGTTCACTTCCCAGTACTTCTGTGGCGTCAGGCGAATCCGAGCCCCATTGGCACCTCCACGCTTGTCGGTACCACGGAAAGTAGTGGCCGAGGCCCATGCAGTGGAGACCAGCTGGGGAACCGTCAGTCCCGAGGAGAGCACCTGCTCCTTGAGAGCGGTGATCTGTTCCTCGCCGATCATGGTATCCGGGTCCGCCTGTGGCACCGGGTCCTGCCAGATCTGAGGTTCTGTCGGAACCAGCGCGCCAAGGCAGCGTGTCACCGGGCCCATGTCCCGATGAGTCATCTTGTACCAGGCCCTGGCGAATGCATCCGCAAAGGCATCTGCGTTCTCATGAAAGCGTTTCGAGATGGGAGCATAGGTAGGGTCTGCTCGGAGCGCGAGATCGGTGGTGAACATGATCGGTGCATGGCGCACCGAGGGGTCGTGGGCATCGGGCACGGTGCCATCGGCATCGGCATTGGTGGGATTCCACTGGGTCGCACCCGCTGGACTCTTCACCTGTTTCCATTCGTAACCAAACAAGTTCTCGAAGAAGTTGTTGTCCCACTGCACCGGGTTGGTGGTCCAGGCACCTTCGAGTCCGCTGGTGATGGTGTCCTTGCCGTGACCACTGCCATGACTGTTCTTCCAGCCGAAGCCTTGTTCCTCCAGAGCGGCTCCCTCCGGTTCCGGACCGACATGCTGATCTGGATCCGCAGCACCATGCGCCTTGCCGAAGGTGTGTCCTCCTGCGATGAGTGCCACAGTTTCTTCATCATTCATCGCCATTCGACCAAAGGTCTCGCGGATATCTTTGGCCGCAGCGATCGGATTGGAGTTGCCGTTGGGGCCTTCAGGATTGACGTAGATCAGTCCCATCTGGACCGCTCCAAGGTGACCTTCCAGCTCTCGATCGCCGCTGTACCGTTGATCTGCCAGCCACTCGGTCTCGGAGCCCCAGTAAATATCTTCTTCCGGTTCCCACACATCTTCGCGTCCGCCGGAAAAACCGAAGGTTTTGAATCCCATCGATTCGAGGGCGCAATTGCCGGTGAACACCATCAGGTCCGCCCAGGAGATCTTCCGGCCATATTTTTGTTTGATCGGCCACAGCAACGCGCGGGCCTTGTCGAGGTTTGCATTGTCGGGCCAGCTGTTGAGGGGGGCAAAGCGCAGTGTACCTGCACCTGCTCCACCGCGACCATCTCCGATGCGGTAGGTGCCGGCACTATGCCAAGCCATCCGGATGAAGAGCGGTCCGTAGTGGCCGTAATCTGCCGGCCACCACTCCTGAGACGTCGTCATTACCTGAACGAGGTCCTTCTTCAGGGCTTCCAGGTCGACCGTCTCGAACTCCTTGGCGTAGTTGAAATCTGCGCCCATCGGGTCGTTCTGAGGAGAGTTTTGATTGAGAACCTTCAGGTTCAACTGATTTGGCCACCAGTGCTGGTTTGATGTGGACCCCACCGCCGAATGCTGGTTGGCTCCTCCCAGTACTGGGCACTTGCTCACGTCTTCCATCTATTCTCCCGTCCGAAGTTGTTATTCTTGGCGTCATCCCAATCGTTCCTCGATCCGAACCGAGGAGCCACGATGCGGTCAGTCTTCCAGCGAAACAATCGACGGTTTCCCAGCGACCGCTCCGACAAATTCACTCGCATTACCCTGCACCTTGAGGGTTCTCTTCTCGGGATGATCCGTGGATACACGGCGAGGCATTCTAGCGAAGCCGGATGGGTGAGTCGAGCCGATGAGCGGGGAATCTGGCGGTGTGTGTGGGGGGGGCAGTGGCGCGATCGATTTGGGAGTTCGTCTCGGTCGAAGCCATCGGCATCTTCGCAGCTGCTGACGACCTCCAGGACCGAATTCTCCTGCGACTCCGAATCGCCAGGAAATTTAGATCGCTGGCGCTGGGATCTGTGGGCTGACGGTTCCCTCCACTGCTCTTGCGGAGCGACCTGTATCGATCGATATTGCTCTGGTGGATCCACCATCGATTGGGTTCTTCATCGACGAATTCATGTGACTTACGGGTAGAAATTGAGGTCACAGCAGAGAAATGGGGCGATGAAGGATCTGGCGGCGGCGGATCGGCGTTGAACCGATGAGGATCATCGGGGAGAGTGGCGCTCACAGAGGGCCGGGGAGGACTGCCCCGGAATTACCTGGAAAATGACCTGAAACGAACAATCCGTGCACCTTTTGGGCGGTTCAGAGGTGTTTCTGCCAGGAATGTTGAAGCCGAGCGGAGCGACTGCCGATATCAAAGTATAGAAGAGGTGCAGGAGGTAGCTTCTGTGCTGAGGAAGGGAATCAAACCGATCATGCTCTGCGAGAAGTGCCAGCAGAACGAAGTTGCGGTCCACTTGACCGACATCGCTGCAGGAATCAAGAAGAAGTACCAGTTGTGCAAGGAGTGCGCGGCGGCTGGTGGCGTCTCGATTCATGCGCAGTTGAAAAAGCACAAGAAATTTACTCTGACCGAGTTCTACGGGTCTTCCCATCCGGAATCTCGCGGCGACCAGGATCCGACCGCGGATCCGACTTGTTCCGAGTGCGGGATGAGATACTCGCTGTTCCGTAAAGAAGGCAAGTTCGGTTGTTCACACGATTACCAGGAATTTCGTTCTGACCTCGATGATCTACTGGAAAAATTCCACGCTTCTAGTCAGCATCGAGGAAGGGCCCCCGGTCGTTTTCGGCAGCAAGTTTCTCGGCAAGTGCAACTCGACCAGCTCCGTGACGAGTTGACCCAGGCGGTGACCAACGAACAGTTTGAAGAGGCGGCAAAGATCAGGGATCAGATGCGCCTACTGGAGAGTCACTCATGAGTTCCGAAAGCGCAAAACCCTTCGTAGGGGAGTGGCTCGCTGGCGAGGGGAAAGATTCGGACCTGGTCATCTCCAGTCGTGTTCGGCTGGCCAGGAACTTGCCAAGCATTCCCTTCAGCACCCTTGCCGATGACTCTCACAGGAAACAGGTCGCGGATCTGATCGGGAGTGCTCTCGAAGGATTACGCCCGGATCTGAAGTTGAACTCCAAGAATCTCGATGATCTCGATTCGATTGATCGACAAGTTCTGGTCGAACGCCATCTGGTCAGTCGTGAGTTGGCGCTTGGCAGTGGACCCCGCATCGTCTCCTTCGATGACAGTGAGGCGATCTCGCTGATGGGGAATGAAGAGGACCATCTGCGAATTCAGGTGGTCAAATCGGGATATTGTCTCGATGAGGCGTGGCAGCAGATGGATCAACTCGAGAGATCTCTCGATGGCCAGCTTCATTTCGCCTTTGATCAGCAATACGGATACCTCACCGCCTGTCCTACCAATACAGGGACAGGGCTGCGCGTCTCCGTGATGTTGCACCTCCCGGCGCTGGTGATCACCGGGCAGATCGAAGAAGTCACTCGTGCCGCCACCAAGATCCATCTCGCAGTTCGAGGACTGTTTGGCGAAGGAACCGAGGCTCAAGGAGATTTCTTCCAGATCTCCAATCAACGAACGCTTGGCCTCTCCGAGGAAGAGATTCTGTCGGACATCGCCTCCGTGCTGCCCAAGATTCTGTCCTATGAACGGAAGTTAAGAGAAGAACTGCTCGAGAGTAAGCGTGAGTGGATCGAGGATCGGATCGGTAGATCATTTGGCATCCTTTCCCACGCAAAGCTCATCACCAGCCAGGAGGGGTTAGAGCATCTCTCCCTGGTTCGTCTCGGGGTTTGTATGGGTCTTCTGGGTAACTTGACACTGGAGCAGGTCAATCGCATGTTCCTGTTCAGCCAGCCCGGTCACTTGCAGGCTAACGAGGGCCGGAAAATGAGTTCCGATGAGCGCGACAACAAGCGGGCAGAGGTATTGGCCCGCATCCTGCAAGAAAACTGATCAACTTTCGTGGCCAAATTGACCCAGAGGTGCGGTTCGGCTGTGTATTATGATCCGAGTGTTTCAGCGGAATGACATTAGAGTTGGCGAGAAGTTGCAGCCAACAGGGGTCTTTTGGCCACCTGCGGGAACTTGTAGAACCCAGAATTCGTCTGGTGAATAGTGCCAGAGGTTGGATCCCACAGGCAGAGATACAGTTCGAGATCATCTGAATTCGCGACTCACGAGATGAGGGAATAGCCCATGTTTGACAAGTTCACAGACAGAGCTCGAAAGGTGATGACGCTCGCCCGCAAGGAGGCGGAACGCTTTCATCACGATTTCATCGGCACCGAGCACATCCTGCTCGGGCTGGTTCAGGATGGCAGTGGGGTCGCATCGACCGCTCTGAAAAACCTTCATGTGGATATTAGTAAGATCAGAGCGGAGATCGAGAAGCAGGTTCAGAGTGGTCACGGCATGGCTCACCACGGCAACCAGTTACCGTTCACACCAAGAGCCAAACGAGTGCTCGAACTGTGCTCGGAAGCAGCCAAGGAATTGCGCCATAACTACATCGGAACTGAACACCTGTTACTGGGAATGATTCGCGAGGAGCAGGGGCTCGCGGCTTCCGTACTGAAGGAACTGGGAGTGAGTCTCGACGATGTCCGTGCAGAAGTGCTGGAGATCCTCGGAGCCGATGTCGGAGAAATCGAAATTGACATCGAGCAAGAATCGAAACCTCATGGACACAAGTCCAGGACTTCGAAGACTCCTGCTCTCGATACCTTTGGTCGTGACTTGACCGAGATGGCCAAGGCGTCCTCACTCGATCCGGTCATCGGACGCGAGGATGAGATCGAGCGGGTGATGCAGATCCTGGCTCGAAGAACCAAGAACAATCCAGTGCTGCTGGGTGAACCCGGCGTCGGCAAGAGTGCCATCGTCGAGGGGCTTGCCCAGGAAATCATCTCGGGAGAAGTCCCTGAGATTCTTCGAGATCAGCGCATCGTGGTGCTCGATCTGGCCCTGATGGTCGCAGGTACCAAGTATCGTGGCCAGTTCGAGGAGCGGATCAAGGCCGTGATGACCGAGGTCAGTCGGGTCAAGAATGTGATCCTCTTCATCGATGAACTTCACACCCTGGTCGGTGCTGGGGGAGCAGAGGGTGCCATCGACGCATCCAATGTGCTCAAGCCAGCGCTTTCCCGCGGAGAGATCCAGTGCATCGGTGCGACCACCCTCGATGAATACCGCAAGCACATCGAAAAGGACGGGGCGCTGGAACGCAGGTTCCAGAGCATCATCGTCAATCCTCCGACGCGTGATCAATCGGTCGAAATCCTCAAGGGACTTCGTGACCGCTATGAAGCGCACCACAGGGTTCGTTATACCGATGAGGCGCTGGAGGCAGCGGTGGACATGGCAGTTCGGTATATCAATGGTAGGTTCCTGCCAGACAAGGCGATCGACGTCATCGACGAAGCCGGTTCAAGGATTCGACTCAAGCAGTCGACTCGTCCTTCCGATCTCAAGGATCTCGAAAAAGAGATCCAGGAGATGGATCGGGAGAAAGAGGCCGCCGTCGCACAGCAAGATTTTGAGCGTGCTGCCAACCTTCGCGACAAGGCGAGTCGGCTCAAGAAAACAAGAGATGAGAATCTGAAAACATGGAGAGAACACGCCGACGACATCAACGGATGTGTCGATGAGGAAGTGGTGGCTGAAACGGTTGCCAAGATGACTGGAATCCCGCTGACGAGGATCGACAGCGGAGAAGCCGAGCGACTGCTGTCGATGGAAGACGAGTTGCACAGGTCAGTGGTTTCTCAGAACAACGCCATCGAGCGACTTTCGCGAGCGGTTCGCAGAAGCCGAAGCGGGCTCAAGGATCCGAAGCGTCCGGTAGGTTCCTTTCTGTTCCTCGGGCCCACTGGTGTCGGCAAGACCTTGCTGGCCAAGAGCCTCGCCAAGTTCATGTTTGGTGAAGAGGATTCGCTGATTCAGATCGACATGTCGGAATTCATGGAAAAGCACAATGTATCGCGTCTGGTGGGAGCTCCTCCCGGATACGTCGGATACGAAGAAGGTGGCCAGCTGACCGAGAAGATCAGAAGGCGCCCCTATGCCGTGGTGTTACTCGATGAAGTCGAGAAGGCGCATTCGGATGTGTTCAACATGCTGCTGCAGGTGATGGAAGAAGGGCATGTAACCGACTCGTTCGGACGCGTGATCGACTTCCGCAATGTGGTACTGATCATGACCTCGAATATCGGAGCAGACCTGATCAAGAATCAGAGTGCTCTCGGATTCAGGAATACTGGTGAGGGACGAGATACGGAGCAGAAGCGCAAGGAGGTGATGGACGAGGTGGAGAAATTCTTCCGTCCAGAATTCCTGAACCGTCTCGACGATTCGATTTTCTTCCAGCCACTCGACCGTTCCGATCTCGAGGAGATCATCAAGATCGAGATGGCTCAGGTGCTGGGAAGGCTTCGCGAGCGAGGCATCGAACTGGAAGTCTCGGATGAAGCCAATGAGTTTCTCATCGAAAAGGGCTACAACCCCGATTTCGGAGCACGGCCGTTGCGTCGATCGATCCAGCAGCATGTCGAGGACACTCTCGCCGAGGAGTTGCTCCGTGGGCATCTCAAGGATGGTTCTCGCATGCGCATGGAGATCATCGATGGCGAGGTCTTCTTCAACACCTTGCCAGCCGATTTACCCAAGGAAGAGGACGCACCGGCCATTTCCTGAGTTTAGCACGAGGCTTGTCGGTCGCGTTGAGGCCAGTGTTGCCGGACCCATCCGGCCAGAAACATCGAACCCGTGGCCGCCGTCGGTTCTCCGTCGGCGGCCTTCTTCATCAGCCATTCCAGGCCCTGTTCCGGGCGCTCCTCGAAGTGGCACTCGAATCCCAGTTGCTCGAGCATCGAGGCCAGTTCTGCGGCAGGTAATCCGCGGTGGGATGGTGGAGTGACCGCCATCATCTCGGGAGCGGGCTGTAACCGAGTCAGCGCAGAGAGGTTGGATCGAAGATCCTTGTCGGCGAGCATTCCGATGAGCAGTGCTCCGGTCGATGAACTGCGATACCGGGCAAATTCGTCGGCGAAAATCTGCAGAGATCGAGGAGTGTGTGCTCCATCCAGAAGAAGCGGTAATCGCCCTTCGATCCGTTCCAAACGCCCGGGTAACTCGAGTTGCTGTGCCGCAAGGTTGATCTCGTCGACACTCCATGGTGGTTGATCCGGATTCGATTCGAGTGCGGCCAGTGCGCAGGATGCGTTGAGTCGCTGCGGTGTCTGGATGTGGCCGGGAATACGCGAATCTTCACTCACGATGAAAGGAAGCGATCCTCTCCTGCGAGCCACATCGAATGCGCAGTCATTGCCAGGCCCCTGCGCGATGACCATCGGTTTTCCAGCGGTGGCGATCCTCGCCTTCTCGGCGGCGATCTGATCGATGGTGTCGCCCAGAATGGCTCGATGATCCAGATCGATGGTGGTCAAGACTCCGACATCGTGGGGAATGGCACTGGTGGAATCGAGCGGTCCTCCCAATCCCACTTCGACAAGCCACCAGCGATCTCCCGCTTCGCTGGCCTGCTGCGCAAACAGTGCGATCCACAGGTCAAAGAAGGTGGGTGGCACGGATGAAGGGTCACTCGAGTCGATCAGGAATGGATGAATTTTACGCAATCCCTGGAGAATCGCCTGCTCGGTCAATTCAACGCCGTCGATGCGGATTCTTTCGACGATCGATTGCAGGTGGGGAGAGAGGGTGGCGGCACAAGGAACGCTGCGAATTCGCAGCAACGACTCCATCCAGAGCACCGTGGATCCCTTGCCCTTGGTGCCGGCGACCTGGATCACCGGCGAACTCCCAGAGCAGATGGAGGCTCGCTCGAGTAGATCTCGACAGCGACCTGGGGAGAGAGATCGTCGATCTTTGGCCAGCGGTATCTGTTGCTCCCAGCTGGTGAAGGAGGCCAGCCACCGATCCAGGTCTCCGAATTGCACGGGAGGAGTAGGAATTGGTCTCGAAGTGATCAATCGAACCCTTCTGCCGTTGACGCGGGAGCAGTGCTGGTCAAACATCAGAACCGAGTAAGGAACAGATGAAACCACGAATCGGACTGAACTGCGACATCGAGGAATCAAATAGCAGTGGAGAATCTCACCGAACCCGGTCTCGGGTCTGGGATTCCTACCACCAGTTAATTTCTCATCATGGAGGAACCCCTCTGATCATTCCTCCCGGAGTTTCTCCGGCCGAGGTGGGATCGATGTTGGACGGGGTACTTTTGATTGGCGGAGATGACTACCGCGCTGCCCTGGTCGACGAGGAGGAACTTCCCCCTCGCTTCTTGCCGGTCCATCCTGTCCGGGAAAAAGCCGATCGAGAATGGAGTCGCTATCTCCTTTCCTGCAATCTTCCTGTTCTCGGCATCTGCGGTGGTTTTCAGGTGCTAGCGATGGAGGCGGGAGGGAAACTGTTCGGAGATATCGAAAGTGAGACTGACTCGACCCTGCTCCACAGACGTGAAGAGGTCGATGTGGGGCCGTTGCCACAGCATCCAGTCGATTGGCATGGAGGACTCGACCTGACGCCGGAGGCTGGATTGTTCGATGTCAATTCCAGCCATCATCAGTCGGTGTCGCGGTTGCCTTCGGGGTGGAGACTTTTAGCGGAAACTGCCGATGGCATCATCGAGAGTGCCGTAGATGCCAGCGGCAGAATGGTGGGGGTGCAGTGGCATCCTGAGTTGATTCCCGATGAGCCGATCAGCAGTGCCATCACTCGCCGATTCATCGAAAAGAGTCGACGGCAGATGCGGGAGAGGGGCTGAAATGGCTCGACTGTTGGTCTGCGCAGGCGAGCCCTCCGGAGATCTCCATGCAGCCCGGCTGGTGGAGGAGTGTCTCAAACTGGATCCATCGTTGGAAGTCGATGGAATCGGTGGTGAGCACCTCGCTGCATCCGGCGCCGTACTGAGAGCGGATCGTGCCGATCGCGCAGTGATGGGATGGCTTCCAGTACTGGGGCAGATCGGTTCGATCATGGATCACGCCAGCAGGGTTGTGGAGGAGTTGTTGACTGATCCTCCCGATCAACTTGTGGTCATCGATTACCCCGGATTGCATTTTCACCTGGCGACGATTGCACGACGGCTGGGGATTCCAGTGACCTATTACATCTGTCCGCAGGTGTGGGCCTGGGCACCGTGGAGGATCCGACGCATCGCTTCATGTGCAGATCAACTACTGGTGGTGCTACCTTTCGAGGAAGCGATTTACAGGCCCCATCATCCGCGGGTCCGTCATGTCGGGAACCCGGTTTTCGATACACTGGAAGCGGCGGGCGAACCGCTGCCGCTGAAGGACGCCAGTGGAGCACCGATTCTGGCATTGCTACCGGGGAGTCGCCGTCAGGAGGTACAAGCTGGATTGCCCGCGTTACTCGAGGCGTCTCGTGCCTTGCTGCTGCAGGAGAATACCCTCGAAACATGGATCTCGTGCCAGAGATCGAATCTGTTGCCGCTGATCGAAAAGATCATCGAACCCTACCCCGGTGTTCGAATTCATGTTGGAGAAGCGCGGGCATTGCAGGCGAGAGCTCGCCTGGCCATCGTATGTTCCGGAACCGCCACCCTCGAGACTGCATGGCATGGAGTTCCGATGGTGGTGGCGTATCCAGCCACAGAAATTTCACGATCCCTCTATCGATTGCTGGGAGTGGCCCCCTACTTCTCTCTGGTGAATCTGTTTGCAGGTCGACCATTGGTTCCGGAAATCCTCTTTGAGCCTGGCGATGGGGAGGCGATTGCGCGCATTGCTCGCCCTCTGCTGGATCCGCAGATTGCTGCAGAGATGGTTGCAGAGATGCAGCAGATGCGCTCCGAGATGTTCCGGGCGGGAGCCAGCCATGAGGCGGCCAGGCAGGTGATCTCCCTGTTGGAGGAATCCTCAAGGAAGTGACGGATTGCGCAAGGGACTGACTGGCAAGGGACTGACTGTGGCAACGGATCCTGTTATCCTGAAGATATGGTTTACTTCGGCCCCAGAAATCAACATTCCCGTCGTCAGGGATTGAGCCTTCGAGACAAGGTCCGTGTGGTGGGGCCCGCCCTGCTGCTGGTGGCGTTGTCAGTGGTGGTGATCTTTCCTCGTTGGTCCGGGGATGACCAGAGCAGTGATACGGTCGGTGTGATTCCCCTTCGCAATCCCCCGCAGTCGGTTAGCGATGATGATTCCACCGTGCCGACGGAAGACAGGGTGAGTACGACCAATGTGCCCGAACCGGTGGCGATCACCCCCATCGAAGATCTTCCCGCGATGACCGCTCCCTTCATGGTGGACCCGAGCCGTTTGACGGCGGTGCGCGATGCGGAGGCGGTCACGCCGGGCCAGGCAGAACTGGACGGCCAGATCTACCTGCTGCATCGGTGGAGAGCGGAGCACCCGGTACCCTCCTCTGGAGAAGCACCGAGGGTCGATGAGATCGGCCTGGATCCAGCATCGATTCGCGGCCACCGCTGCCGTCAGGTCTTGACCCTGATCGAGCATCCTCAACTCAGAACCCTGGAGCCCAATGCGTCCGGGCTGAAACGGTACTGGGAAGTATTCGGCTCCGATGTGGACGGGCAACTGCACAGGGTGGACTTCATCGAGAAGCCCAAGAACTTGCCGAGCGGCACCGATGTGTACATGGAGGGGGATTTTCTTCGTCTCTATCGCTATCAAGCGATGCGGGGAGTGGAGGGAATGGTCCCTCAGTGGGTGGCTGGAACCCTGACCCGATACCAGAGCCCCTTCGCCGGTGGTGGAGATCGATTCATGACACTCTCGATCATCGCAGCCATCTCCATCGGAACCCTCGTCCTGTTGGTGGGGATGCAGTTCTGGATGGGGAGATCGAAGAGGAAGCCGAGGACGCAACGGGGACGACGATGACGCAGATCTCCCAGGATGGCAGGGGCTGGTCCCAGCATCCGCAGTGTCGGATCCGCACCGGACCCATCGCAGAGGTAGTCGATGAGGAATTACTGGGTTCGATCCCGACCTCTCAACTGTTGTTACGAGATTCAGGGGTCGATCCCGAGAAACTCGATCCCCTGCGAAAGATCCTGTCGGGGAGAGCCCCGTTGATCGAACGAGTGGTTGCGGGAGGAGAGGCTTGCAAGAGTCCAGAGGGGTGGCAACAGGTTCTCCAGATCTTCGCAGAGGTGGGAATCGACCGGGGAGGATTGGTCGTGGTTGCCGGTGGTGGATCGGTCGGAGATGCCTGCGCTTTTGCCGCTTCCGTCTGGCATCGAGGAGTACCCTGGATCGCAATTCCTACCACTTTATTGGCGATGGTCGACGCACACATCGGGGGTAAGACCGCCATTCACCTCGGTGGGATCAAGAACCGAATTGGAACCTTCCATCTGCCCCGCGCAGTGGTGTCCGATATCTCGATGCTGGAGTCCTTGTCATTGCAGGAGCGCTCGATGGGTTGGGCAGAGTTGATCAAGGCGGCGTGGATCGGCGATCGACCCCTGCTGGAATCACTGGAGCATTCCTCCGAGTCGATCGCTGCAGACCTGATGCCTCGAGCGGAACAGATCGCTCAAGCGGTGGCGGTCAAGGTCGCCATAGTCGAACAGGATCCATTCGATCAAGGTTCCAGAGAACGGCTCAACTTCGGGCATACCCTGGGGCATGCCCTGGAGATGCTCTCATCGCCTCCGATGCCCCACGGGGAGGCGGTGGCTCGTGGAATGGTATTCGCTGCACGGCTGGCAGAACAGTTGGGGGAGGCGGTCGACGGGACTGCCGTTCGTATCGCTCACTTGCTGCAGCGTGCAGGTCTGCCTACCGACTGTAACGAACTTCACCTCGAATCGATTCTCGAACTTCTCCAGGGAGACAAGAAAGCCAGAGCCGGCCAGATTCGCTGGGTCATTCCTCGTGCACCAGGGGAGATGGTGGTGCGACCGGTGGCGCTGGATGTGGTGGAGCGAGTCTTGCGATTGCCTCCGCTGGAGGGCATCTTGAAGCCACAGGTCTAGCACGGTCCAGGCACCGGGTGACAGACCCCGCGATTGCGGGAGATCGCCGACGATCTGGAGCGGCAGTCCAGTGAAAATCAGCGCATCTACGATGCTCTACTGTCGAGAATCGAGAATCAAATGTCCAGGTCCATGGCCGATTGTAAGCGGATCGAGGCACCGATTGACCGCGCAGATTCCGCAGATCAGTAGGGCTCACAGTCGGTGAATTCCTTCGTCACTCCCGAGCCACTCCAGGGTGGATGGAACCGTCGTCTTCTCGACCGCGAAATCCTCAGACTGGCAATTCCTGCGATCCTCCAGTACATGCTGCACACCGTGCAATTCCTGGTCGACACCAAGATGGTCTCGGCTTCCGTCGCAGAGGATGATCTCTCGCTGGCAGCTCTCAATCTGGTCTCTCCGCTATGCTGGTCTTTGACCACCATCTTCACCGTGACGGCGATCGGAGCAACGGCCATCGTTGCCCGGCGAATCGGCGAAAACCAACAGTTGAAGGCGGCGACCGCCACCTCCACGGCACTGATTCTTGCGTTAGGGGTCGGCAGTCTCGTCACTCTACTCGGATGGTTTGGCAGAGCTGCGGGCATCGACTGGATGGAGGGGCAGGTCGCCGGAGGCCAGGCGATCTCCGCCGAGCAGATTACACAACTCGCCGATGGATACTTGAAGTGGTTTGTTCTGCTGTTTCCGATACGGGCCCTGGCGGTGACTCTGGAGGCCACGTTGCGCGGGGCTGGTTCATCTCTGTTACCTCTGCTTGGCGGAGTACTGGCCAATCTGGCCAACATTCTCGGTAATGCGGCGTTGCTGTTTGGACTCTGGGGAGCGCCGAAGATGGGACTGGAAGGGGTCGGCCTGGCGACAGGGCTCGCACCGCTGGTCGAGGTGGTGTTGATCCTGGCGGTGATGCTGACTCGACGAAAGGGTCGCCTTTCCTTGCGGATTCCAGGAGCTCTGCGATTTGATGTGGATCAAGCAAGAGAGACGATTCGTCACAGTTCTCCGGCACTCGGGGCAGCACTGCTCTTCCATTCCGGATTCGTGGTCTATCAGTTTGCCATCTTGAAACTCGATGCCAGTTCGATGGCCGCCCATCGAGTGGCGATCTCGATCCAGTCGATGGCGTTCTTGCCCGCGACTGGATTCCAGTCCGCTGCTGCGAGTGTCTGTGGACGGCTGCTGGGGGCAGGCTTCGTCGAGGAAGCTTATCGTAGTGCTTGGCGTTCGTGCGTACTGGGATTGACGATGGTGATTCCGGTTGCGGCAGTGCTTTTCTTCGGGTCCAGCTGGCTGGCGGGGATCTTCGACGTCCGGGGAGAGACGGCATCTTTGGCGGCTTCTTGCCTGATGATCGGAGCGCTCGAGGTGCCCTTCTTGCTGGTGACGGAATCACTGACCGGCAGCCTGCGTGGTGCCGGGGATAACCTCCCCGTGATGTGGATCACTGCGGTCGGATCCTGGGGATTCCGGGTGCCTTTTGCCTGGGTGCTGGCCTTTGGTTACTTCGGTTTTCCAGCCCTCGGATTGCAGGGCATCTGGGTGGCTACGGTGCTCGACTGGATCGTTCGCAGTCTGCTGGTGGCCCACACCATTCGGCGGCGCCGCTGGCTGACCACTCGAGTCTGATTCGGGGTATTGGAGAAGCCGAGAATCCACTACCGGGTGAGGATTCAGCCATCAAAAAAAGCGGGGCGCAGGAACCAGAGTTCCTGCGCCCCGCTTCGATCGAGACTGAGCCTTATCGTGATCTCCAGCGCTTCAGGGGCAGCTGGAGTACGAAGCGCAATCGAGAGGATCGGTGGTCGGATCTGCACCACATCCTGGACTCGGAGCCGGCGGTGCCGATCCCCCCGAGAAGAGGAAACTGAGCAGGAAAACCCCGTCCGCAACATTGGCATTGCCATCGTCATTGGTGTCGACGGCATCGAGGCAAGTCGCCGGTCCTCCACTGAAGAGGTAGGACAATGCTGCCACGGCGTCGGCGATATTGATCACCGAGTCGTCATTGATGTCTCCACGGGTGAAGGTGCCGCCCGCTCCCGGACTGAGAGTGATCTCTCCATGGACGAAGGCGGGAGCCATCGCATTCGAGCCGACCACGATCAGGTTATCGACGGGGAGCCCGCCACCGGAGAGCCCATTTTGCCAGTTGAGGGGAGATGTCACATCCGTCATCTGACCCATCAGGCCGGCAGGATTGGTGCTGAACTGAATGGCGATGAGATGACTGTCATCCGACATGTCAATCGAAGACGATCCGGTGAAATCAACCACGGCTCCGGCGGTGACCCAGCCGTCTCCGAACTGTCCATCGAAGAAGTCGAGCGGGGTCGGAACCATTGAATCATCGAGAGATGTCACCAACAGCAGTGATCCATCAAAGGTCAGCGCCAGCGAGTAACCGGAAACACCATTGGGGTAATCGGTGTTGGCAGAGGACTCGATCCCCGTCAGTGAGGCACTGAAGGAGCCTGTTCCAGTTCCTGGATCGAACCCGGCACCGACGCTGGGTGCGTTCAGGGTGAACCCGAGGGGCGGAGGAGGCAGGACGGTGATCGCACACTCCAGACCGGCAGTGGAAACTCCACCGGCGGTGGCAGTCAAGGTGTAGATATGGCTACTGATTGCCGCACCGTTGTCGCTGTACGAGGTCGTGGTCCCGGGAAGGTCTGCGATGTCGACTCCATTGCGAGTCAAACTGATGGAATCGTAGTCCATTCCGTTGGTCCAGGACAAAAGCACCTGGTTCGATTCAGGATCGGGCTGAGAGCAACTGAAGGTCCCTTGTGATTGAGGAACAATGTTGATCTGACAGGGAATCTGCGCCGCAGGAACGGCTCCCTGTTCCGCCTGGACCGAGTAAGTGGTGAAGCCGTAAGAGGCATTGGCATCGGTGTATGAGGTCGCCGAGCCGGACAGGGTGGCGATGACCGTGTTTTCACGGCGGACGATGATCGAGGTGTAGGTCTCGGGGTTGCTCCACGAGAGGTCTACCGACGGCGAAACGGTCGCGCCCAGATCACAGCTGATGTTTTGCACTCCCGGCAAGAAGTTCCCGGATGGTGCCAGCACGTCGAAGCTCATCTCGGTCGGATCTCCCGTTCCACCCGGCTTGAAGAGGCCCATGATGGCAGTGTTCGTCGCAGGAGGAGCATCACTGGTGAAGTAGAAGTTGAACATCATCGACCAGCGAAGGGCGTTGGCGTTCTGATTTGCCGCAAAGGTATCGGTCTCCCAGGTGATGCCGATTCCTGGATTGAGCGTCGCCGCCCAGTCGGTTCCATCGAAGGGCTCTCCGCTATGCCAGGGGATATCTCTGAAGCCATGGCTCAGGATGGTGGCACCGGCGGGATATGGGATGGTGAAACTGCGGGCGGAGCGATCGGAGTACATGTTGTAGACTGCGTACTCGTAGTTGTAGGTGCCATTCCCATTATCTGTGACATCGTAGCCGACGATGAAGAGGCCCTCGTTGGGGACCTGAACATCGACCAGGGTGACGGAAGGTTGGTTGTCCTGCCACGCCTGGATTCCCGGCTGCTGTTGCTGAGTGGAGCCGACGAACGAGAGGTTATGATTTCCCGAGGCTGAGACATTGACTCTCCGGTAGGAGGCATTGTTACCCTGGTTGCCAAAGTCGGCATCGTCAGAAGCCACATACTGGCCACTGATGAAGTAGAGAGCACCCGGTGCGCCGACCAGGTCACTTTCTGCAACTTGAAGGCGCCTACAGATGGTTCCCTCTCCCGGTGGGCAGGGCGGTGCATTGTAGGGGTAGGGGAAGAAACCGCTGTAAGCATTGACCTGTGAGCGGGGGCCCAGATTGCTTTGATTACCGTTGAGTCCGGCAGAGTACGGATCTGCACATCCTGGGGTGAGGTAACTGAGGCATCCTCCGCCACCGCCGCAGCCCGGGCAGAGGCCGGTGTTCTGCAGTGCGCAAAATCCATGCTTCAGCCATGAGGTGCCGATCTGAGAAAAACGACCCTCGTGAAGTCTCCACATGTCCTGGGCGATCACTGGGTGGTTGTTGTTGTTGGCTTGCCAGTTGAGGTTGGCCGTCCCGATGTTGCAGGAGGTGGTGGCCAGCGAGTACGCATAGATACCCGTGCCACTATTGGTGCCATAACTGTTCGTGCTAGGAAGGTCTCCGACGATTACATCGGGTTGGGCAAAGGCCATCCCCGGGTACAAAACGATCAGAGCCATCAAACTCAATAATGAACGCACGATACTGTTCCTCTCTGGATCCAAATTTGCTGGAAGCGAGGCGGAGAATCGATTCCCCAGGAGGCTCGCAGTCTTGCACAAATTCTGATTCTATGGGCTATTGAAACGAGCGGCACATCGGATGGCATGGGTGGCCATTCAGTGGGGTCCCGCCAGATTCCCTTTTCCTTCAAACGATTGACACATCCTTGATTATCTCACAATGATACTGACTCGTGAAGTGTTAGATTCGACAATTAGTCTCATCCAATCCCTTGCGTTGGGCGCTCCAGGAAACTGGAATTCAGTGGCTTGGCCTGAAGGATTCGGGAGGTCCGGATCCAGATGTCCATTTTACGTGGCCGGGCACCAGGAATAATTGACCGGAAAGTCAGGGAAATCGGTGAAGAGGATCGAGCAACAGTGTTCCACCTGGCAAGTGGCGATACCGATCGGATTCGCTTCCACCGTGACGATGTGGAGCGCCGGTTACTGTAGCCGCCTGCCCTTCGTGATGGCGCCACCGTGGCTGCTATTTTTCGCATTGATCGCGATCCTGATCTGGTCGGGCAGGGTGGCCGCCGGTCGCTGCCGTCAGCGCTGGAGTGCGGCTCTCCTCTCCGGCGCGATCACAGGGGTGGTCGATCTGTTGGTGGTCGGATCCTGGCTCCAGCCGGAGGATGGTACGGCCGCCTCGATGGCGCTGATGGCGAGCGGTTTCGTGCTGGTTTGTATGGGACTTTCCGCCTGTGGGGCAGCGACTACCGCCGCCGGGACCTCCGATGGTCGGCGCGGAGTCGAATCGATGACCCGCACCGCTTTCTGGGCGACGCTGATGTTGATCGGCATCGGTGGGCTGGTCACCAGCGAAGAGGCGGGGATGGCAGTGCCGGACTGGCCAGGGTCCTTTGGCAATAACATGTTCTTGCTGCCGCTGTCGCGGATGACCGGTGGAATCTACTACGAACATGCCCATCGATTGTTCGGTTCGCTGGTCGGGCTGGTGACGCTGGCGACGGCATTCTATTGCTGGCGAGTCGCACGAGATCGAACCCTCAGCGGGCTAGGCTTACTCGCCTCGGTCCAGGTGGTGGTGCAGGGAGTTCTCGGAGGCTATCGAGTGACCGGAGCGGAATCGGTGACGGTGGTCAGTGGCCAGGTCGCAGAATCGGTCGAATCGACCTTGAGTTTGGTTCTTCGGGTGGTCCATGGGGTTCATGGCCAGGTCTTTCTCGCCGTCCTGGCAGTGATGGCCACTCTCGCCTCGACCGCCTGGAACGACCTTCCGAGGCCGATTCATCAGCGCTCCTGGCAGCGCTGGAGTGGCTGGCTGGTAGTGCTATTGACGGGACAACTGCTGCTGGGAGCTCTTTCCCGGCATATTTCGCGCTCCTGGGTGATGACCCATCTGGTCACGGGGCTGGTGATGCTGGCATTGGTGTTCTTCGTTTCTTCTCTACTGGGCTCCGACACATCCTCGAAATTCCGCACTCGATGTGCTCTGGGACTGGTATTCGCCACTATTCTGCAGGTGTCGCTGGGATTCATGACCTTGGCCCTGACAGGGAATGAGGTTCGGGTGGCTTCCAGCGGAATATCGGAGACGCTGACAGCGACCGCTCATCAGACCCTGGGAGGAATAATCCTATCGCTGGCAGTGGTACTCCATTGTTGGTGTCGAAGGAGTGGCCCGCCGACCGAGGCGGCTGGAGCACTGTCCGGAGATGGGAAGCAGTGAGAGATCGGGAAATTGTTAAATAAATCGTTGGGTTCGTTTGGATATCTTGATCCTCGTTGATAGTTTGCTCCCCACAGGCGGCCTGCAATGAGCAGGTTTTCGTCTCAGCCTGCGGAGGGGAAGAAGACGAAAGATCTCGGAAGGTAGCCAGGGGATTCCCTGCTTCTGGATCGTATTTCATCTTCACTTTCACCTCTCCCTGATGATGGCCGTGGCACCGCTGAACATCGGTGCACCTTTAGAGGGGTCAGGAGGAACTTCAAAACGATGAGCCGTACCCCGATCTTTCCACCCTGGGTGGACTCCCTGGTCAAGTTGCTCGGTGCAGGTGCCGGATTTACCGGACTCTATCTGGTCTTGATGGTGAACTTCGGAGCTTCGCCCAAGACTCTCAATGCTGGATATATGCCGGAGCAGCCGGTCCCTTACAGTCACGCCCTGCATGTCGGTGAACTGGGACTGGATTGCCGTTACTGCCACACCACCGTGGAAAGTACCGGATTTGCTGCGGTTCCCCCGACCGCAACCTGTATGAATTGCCACGAGAAGATCGCGCCGACCAGCGTAAAGTTGAGGCCGATTCGCGATTCATTCCGTTCAGGAATGCCGGTGCCGTGGATCAAGGTGCATGACCTCCCCGATCATGTCTACTTCAACCATAGCGCTCACGTGACCCGGGGAGTTTCATGTGTGGAGTGTCACGGCAGAGTCGACCAGATGGTTGAGGTGGAACAAGTTTCACCTCTGAGCATGGGCTGGTGTCTCAAATGTCACCGGGATCCAGCGGCCCACTTGAGGCCGGTCGACAAGGTCACCGATCTCGACTGGGGGTTGGAACGAACCCAAGATGAAAAAGTGTTGGCGGGACGGGAACTGATGAAGGGCCTGGGATTGCTCGATGGGTTGGATCAACCGACCGTTCGGATGTCCCTCATGACGAACTGCTCCACATGTCACAGATAAAAAACACACAGCAAAACTCCTACCAGGGAAAGGCGCTCTGGCGCAGTCTTGATGAATTCGCGGATACCGCCGAATTCCGAGCCCTGGTCGAGAAGGAGTTCCCCAATCATGCTCCAGAATTGTTCCATTCCACATCTCGCCGTCATTTCCTCAAGGTGATGGGCGCCTCCGTGGCGCTGGCGGGTGGATTGGCCGGATGCCGTTGGCCACAGCAGCAGATCTTGCCGCACACCAGTCGTCCGGAAGGACGAAGCCCCGGCGTCCCGGTCAGTTACGCCTCCTGCTGGGAGCAGCAAGAAGTGGCCGAGGGCGTCCTGGTAACCAGCTACGATGGGCGGCCGATCCGTGTCGATGGAAATGGCGACCACCCATCTCACCGCGGCTCCACTACTGCGCAGATGCAAGCGAGCGTTCTGGGAATGTATGACCCGGGACGCAGTTCACAGCCGAGCCATGTCACCGCGGATGGTCATGCCACCGCCGACTGGAATCTAGCGATCTCGGCACTTCGCACCGCGGGTCGATCGGGCAAGGTTGCGGTGCTGGCAGCGCCCAGTTCCTCGATGGCTCTTTCGGCGATGCGTAATCGACTGCTGCGAGAGGTCGCCGATTCTTCCTGGCATGAGTGGGCTCCACTGCATCGTGATTCGGAACGACTGGGGACTGCTCAGTTGTTCGGCAGGCCGATGCGGCCAGTGGCGGATCTGTCGGCGGCGCAGGTGCTAGTTTGTCTCGACGCCGACCCCTTGATGAATCATCCGGCCAGCCTCCAGCACAGTAGTGACTGGGCTGCGCTTCGAACCTCCGCCGATGACGACGAGCCGATCCTCAGTCGGGTTTGGTCGGTGGAGAGCACCCTTTCTGTGACCGGCGGGGTGGCGGATGTCCGGATCCCGGCGCGTACCGCAGATATCCCACGAATCGCCGCACAACTGGCCGCCGCCACCGGCGTCCAGTTACCATCGGATGTGGCTGCGGCGGTGGCTTCTGCACCGCCCTCTACCGATGATCGAATCCAGCAGATGGCAGCGGACCTCAAGTCTCACCAGGGTTCCTGCCTGTTGATGGCGGGGGACCGGCAACCCGCAGAAGTTCATGCGCTGGTTCACGCCATGAATATCGCGCTGGGCGCGGTGGGAAAAACCCTCAGTTACGCAGAGGTCGCCCATGGTGAGAGACCCGCTCATATCGATGATCTCCAGCGACTCGCCGATCGTATCGGCCAGGGGGAAGTCGAGACGTTGCTGCTGATCGGGGTCAATCCAGTCTACGACGCTCCCGCCATCGGGAAATCGTGGAAGGATCTGATCGGCCAGGTTCCACACTCTATGCACCTTGGACTGTACGACGACGAAACTGCCGGAGTCTGCCAGTGGCATCTCAATCAAACCCACTTCCTTGAAGAGTGGGGGGACGGCCGCAGCTGGGATGGAACGGTGACCTTGCGTCAACCGCTCATCGCTCCGCTTTATTCTGGCCGCAGTGCGCTCGAGGTGATCAGTGCAGTGGTCGATGACGAGGCGCAATCGGGTCACGACATCGTTCGTGCTGTATTGCAGCCTCTGGCGCAAAAGGACTTCGAGTCCTCCTGGAAGGAGTGGCTCCACGACGGTTTCGTCGCCGGCACTTCAAATACCGTGGCCAGTGCGCCCGACGTGACTGGCGGCTGGGGCCCAGCACTCGAAAGCACCATGCAAACGGTGAGCGGCACGGAGATCGTTTTCTTGCCGGACCACTCGCTGTTTGATGGCCGCCACGCCAATAACGGTTGGTTGCAGGAACTTCCCGATCCGATCACCAAGGTCGCCTGGGACAACTGCGCTGTCATTTCACCGACGCTCGGTTCCAAACTGGGTGTCAAGAACGGTGATTTGATCGATCTCTCCGTCGGTGAAGCACACCTCTCGATGCCGGCATTCCTGTTACCAGGACAGCACCGAGACAGCATCGGAGTGGCTCTCGGATATGGCCGTTTGATCTCTGATCGAGCTGCCGGGCGGTTGTCGAGAAAACCCTCCCTTTACCAGATTGCCGATGGGGTTGGATTCGATACCTACACCCTACGAGATGCCGATGCGGTTCGGGCAGGTTATGCATCTGTCAGCGTTGGTCGAGGCGAAGGAAACTACGCCTTGGCGACGACGCAAGACCACAATCCTGTGCGTCCCGAGGAGTTCATGGGAGACCTGGAGTTCAATGAGGAACAGCGCAAAGTCGGCGAGTTTGTCCGGGTCGTGGATACAGGTTTCAACCCGGATGCCTCCGATGTGAAGGCCCAGGTCGAAGAGGCTGGCCCGCACCACCCCGATCTCGAGAGTCCCTGGAAAGAACATGAGTATAAAGGTCGACGCTGGGCGATGTCGATCGACCTCAACGTCTGCACCGGCTGTAGTTCCTGTGTCGTGGCGTGTCAGTCGGAGAACAACATCGCAGTCGTCGGCAAGGATGAACTCGCCTACGGTCGCGAGATGCACTGGATTCGTATCGATCGCTACTTCAGGGGTGACGATGTCGAGAATCCCGAAGTGGTCCATCAGCCGATGACTTGTAACCAGTGTGAGAATGCCCCCTGTGAACAGGTGTGCCCGGTGGCGGCCACGGTTCACAACGAAGAGGGCCTCAATGACATGGTCTATAACCGTTGCATCGGTACTCGCTACTGCAGCAACAACTGCCCGTACAAGGTACGTCGCTTCAACTACTTCAATAACACCAAGAATCCCAGTGCCACCGAGCAGATGGGCTACAACCCGGATGTCACCGTGCGGGCGCGGGGTGTGATGGAGAAGTGCACCTACTGTGTGCAGAGAATCAATCGATCGAAGATCAAGGCGAAGAACGAAAAGCGCGATCTGGTGGATGGAGACGTGATGCCCGCATGCGCTCAGTCCTGTCCCACTCATGCGATCACCTTCGGAGACCTGGCGGATCCGAAGAGTCAGGTCTCCTTGACCCAGAAATCGCACCGCGCTTACAAGATGCTTGCCGAGTTGAATGTCAAACCGCGAACTAGTTTCCTGGCGAAACTTCGCAATCCTGCGACCAGGGAAGAGGGGTAGTGGCGATGAAGCGATTGCTCGAAGCCCTGAAACCAATCTTGCGACCCGAGTTGACGGGGAATGCGGAGAGTCCGGAGGTCGACAACACGGCCTATTCTCCCGATTCTCGCGTCGATCTGATCACCGGAGGTAACGACAACACCACCATCACCGATAAGGTCTGCTCGATCGTCGAGGATAAGCCGACCATCGGCTGGTGGGGCTTCTTCTTGCTCGCATTCTCGGTGCTGGGGTTGCTCGGCATCTTCGTCCCGTTCCTGATCTTTTGGGGAGTGGGAACGTGGGGAGTCAATAATCCGGTCGGCTGGGGTTATGCCATCGTCAACTTCGTCTTCTGGGTTGGAATCGGCCACGCGGGAACATTGATTTCAGCGATCCTGTTCCTGTTCCGTCAGAAGTGGCGTACCTCGATCAACCGTGCTGCCGAAGCGATGACCATCTTTGCGGTGATCTGTGCCGGCATGTTCCCGGGGATTCACGTCGGGCGCGCCTGGTTCGCCTACTGGATGTTCCCGCTGCCCAATCAGATGGAGCTGTGGCCCAATTTCCGCAGTCCCTTGCTCTGGGATGTGTTCGCCGTTGGAACCTATTTCACGGTTTCTCTGCTGTTCTGGTACATGGGTATGATTCCGGACCTGGCGACCCTGCGCGATCGAGCCAAGAATTCGGTTCGCAAAATTGCCTACGGCGCACTGTCCCTCGGTTGGACCGGTTCCAACCGCCAGTGGCACGTGTACGAACGCTCCTACCTGCTGCTTGCAGCGCTGGCGACTCCGCTGGTGCTTTCGGTGCACTCGGTGGTGTCGTTTGACTTCGCCGTCTCACAGGTGCCCGGATGGCATACCACGATCTTTCCGCCGTACTTCGTGGCGGGGGCCATCTTCAGCGGATTTGCGATGGTCCTGACGCTTCTGGTTCCAGCCAGGCAGTTGTTCGGCCTCAAGGATGTGATCACTCTCAAGCACCTCGAGAACATGAACAAGATCATCATGCTCACCGGCATGCTGGTGGGATACGCCTATTCTCAGGAGTTTTTCATGGCCTGGTACGGTGGCGTGAAGGTGGAGAAATTCGCCTTCATTAACCGAGCCTTTGGGCAGTACGCATGGGCCTACTGGATCATGGTTTCCTGCAACGTATTGGCGCCGCAGATCTTCTGGTTCAAGAAGATGAGAACCAATATCTGGGTCATGTTCGTGGTCAGTATTTTCGTCAATATAGGAATGTGGTTCGAGAGATTTGTCATCACCGTGACGAGCCTGGCCAACGATTACACCTCCAGTGCGTGGGACTACTACACTCCCAAACTTGCGGACGTGATGATCATGCTGGGAGCGTTCGGTCTCTTCTTCACCCTTTTCGCCCTGTTCTGCCGCTTCCTTCCCTTCATCGCCATGAGCGAGGTGCGGGGGGTGTTGGCGGACCAGGCTCATTCGAGGGAGGCTGCTTTAGCGCGGCACTCCTCCGAAGCGGATTCCGCTTCCGGAAGCCAGGGGGAGAACTAGGATGAATGCAGAGATGAACGGTTCGGTGGAGGTTCACACGATCACCGCAGAAACCGCTACCGATGCGAAGGCGGTCCTGATGCTGGCCGAATTCGAGACTGCGGACCAACTGATGGATGCGGCCACAAGCATGCGGGACAAAGGATTCAAGTTGTGGGATTGTCACACTCCTTATCCGGTTCATGGCCTCGACACCGCGATGGGGATTCGACCCACCCTGCTGCCGTGGATCGTCCTTTGTGGCGGGATCACCGGCTTCTGTGGCGGATTGCTGATGCAGGGCTGGATGAATGCAGTGGACTATCCGTTCCTGATCAGTGGTAAGCCCTTCTTCAGTATTCCTGCAAGCATTCCTGTGGCCTTCGAGTTGACCATCCTACTCAGCGCATTCGCCTCCTTTGGTGGAATGCTTGCGCTGAATGGGCTTCCTCGTTTTTACCGCCCTCATTTTCGCAGTGATCGCTTTCGAAGAGCTACCGCAGATCGTTTCTTCATCAGTATTGATGGTCGTGATCGCCAGTTTGATATCGGTGCAAACTCCAGGTTCCTTCGGGACCTCGGGGCCAACGCCGTGGAAGTGATCGAGGAGTAAAGCCATGGCCTTGCCAAGAAATGAAACCAGTGTTCCGGGGTGGATCATCGCCGTGATCATCCTGGTGAATCTGGCGTTGTTGGTTCCCCCGATGCTGGTGGCGAAGTCTCGGTATGCGACATCACGGATGACCAGGATTCACGTCTTTTACGACATGGACCAGCAGCAGAAATTCAAGGAACAGAGTGCCAATCCGCTCTTTGCCGATGGGCGTTCGATGAGATTGCCGGTCGCAGGGACTGTCGCTCGCGGCGATCTTTCTCAAGATGATCATTATCGCTGGGGTACTGTCGCCGGGGAATGGGCCACCGAGTTCCCCGAGCAGGTGCCGGTCACTGCTGAGTTACTGCAACGGGGCCAGAATCGCTTCAACATCTACTGTACTCCTTGTCACGGGATCTCCGGACATGGAGACGGAATGGTCAGTCGCCGAGCGGAGGCCTCCGAATACGGAGCCTGGCTCGTTTCTGACCTTTCCTCGGAGAAGGGACTGGCCCATCCGATTGGCGAGATCTTCAACATCACCGGGTACGGCATCAATACGATGCCGGGCTATCGTTCGCAGATCGTCCCTGCGGATCGCTGGGCGATCGTCGCTCACGTCAAGGCGCTGCAGTTGAGTCAGTCGGTGGATATCGCCGAGATTCCAGCAGCGGATCGGGAGCGGTTGCTGCGGGAGAAAGCGCTCAGCGGTGACAAAGAAACCGGTGCAAAACCTCAAGATGAAGCGGGCTCTGATGCCCGGCAGGGGAGGTAGCCCGATGAGACACGGTGTAACCGTTGACCTCAGCACTGAGAATCGCACCCTCGGATCACTCTCCGGCAAGATGATTGCCCTGGGGACGACCCTTGCGGTGCTCGGACTGATCGGAACCCTGGCGCTCGGGAATCTCGAGGGCGCCTTTGGAGGCCACGAGGTCGAATCGTCTGCTGCCGCTCATGACGCGGGAAGCCACGGTCCGATTCATGGATTCGTGACGGAGTGGAGTATCTGGCACCCGTACCTGGTCAGCGCCTGCTTCTTTCTCACGATGACCCTCGGCGGTTTGTTCTTCGTACTGGTTCACCATATCACCAATGCGGGTTGGAGTACGGTGGTCAGAAGGTTGGCGGAAGGAGTCTCGCGCAATGTCGTGCTGATGGCTCTGATCTTCATCCCTCTCGTGTTTCCAGACTCGATGGAAGCCCTCTACAAGTGGGTGCATCCCGATCCCGGTGATGAAATCATCGCAGTGAAATCTTCCTATCTCAATTACAACTGGTTCCTGATCCGCCTGGCGATTTACTTCACCATCTGGATCACCTTCGCATGGAGTTACCACCGTTCATCCGTGGCCCAGGATCGTGATGGGGATGTGCAGAGATCCTCTCGCATGAGTCGTATGAGCCCGGTGGGAGTGGCCCTCTTTGCCATGAGTGTCACCTTTGCTGGATACGACCTGCTGATGAGCCTCGATGCGCATTGGTTCAGTACCATCTTCGGCGTTTACATCTTCGCCGGTTGCGTGCTTTCGTTCCACGCACTGCTGGCGTTGATCGTTGTATTCCTCCAGGCCAACGGACGTTTGACTCGCGCCGTCTCTGATGAGCACATGCAAGATATCGGCAAGATGATGTTCGCCTTCACCGTGTTCTGGGCATACATCGCATTCAGCCAGTACATGCTTTACTGGTACGCCAATATTCCGGAGGAGACGATCTGGTTCGTGCGTCGTCAAAGTACCTGGATGTGGAGCTTCTGGAGTTGGGTGATGGTGGTGGGGCATTTCTTTGTGCCGTTCCTCTTCCTCGTCTCGAAGCACATCAAGAGAAAGCGTGCCACCATTGCACTGGGTGCTCTGTGGGTCCTCGCAATGCACTGGGCTGACATGTACTACCTGGTGATGCCGCAGATCTCTAATGGAACCGAGTTCCCGTTCACCATGATCGACATCACCATCCTGGTAGGGATGGCTGGAATCTTCATCATCGGTCTGGCGCTGTCACTCAGAGGACATTCGCTGATCGCTGAGAAGGACCCCAGGATGTCAGAATCACTGGCATTCGAGAATGCCTAGAAAGGAGCCCGAGATGAGTCAGCCCGACGCGATCGACTATGATGATCTTCCCGGCTCCGGTGACGATCCCAGTGCCGTTCCGACCTGGTACGGCGGGGTGGTCTTTACCATCCTGTTTCTCTTCTCGGTGTTTTTCCTGGTTTTTCTCGCAGACAGTGAGCAGGTCAGTAAGTTTGACCAGTCGATCCAGGCGGAGAGCCGCTGGCTCAAGGAAGTCAAGAGTCACCAGGAACAGCAGCTCGAAAGTTACAGTTGGACCGACGCTGAGAATAACCGGGTATCGATTCCCCTCGAACAAGGCCGCGAAAAAGTGCTGAAGCGTTTCGGCCCATCGGGACAGGAGTAACGGATTCGAATGAAGATTCAGAAGGACCCGCTACCACCATCTGTCAGCCACTTCTTCCCGCAAGGGTCGTGGGGGATGGCACGTGTGAGTCGACCGGTTCTGAAGATGCTGCTCCTGTTGATACTGATCCAGTGGATCTCGCTGCCGCTGACCGTGATCGGTCAGACCCCTTCGGTGACTCCCGGAGAAATTTACAATCAGGATCTCGATCCAGTGCTCAAGAGCATCGATGGATTGACGATTCATGATCGACTTGGTCAACAGTTACCTTTCGAGACGGTGGTTCGTACCGAATCGGCAGAACAGGTGTCTCTCGGAACAGTGCTCGACTCCGGCCTGCCGATGATCTTCAATCCGGTCTACTTCTCCTGCCCTATGTTGTGCAACCTGGTGGTGGAGGGGCTGATCGAATCGGTCTCGCAGTGCGGACTCAAGATCGGAGTCGATTTTGAAGTGGTCACGATCAGTATCGATCCGAGAGATTCGGCGAAGGACGCACGGAACCGTCAGAAACTGTTGATCACAGCTCTCGAGGAATCGGCCACTCTTACCGGTGCGGATGTTTCCGGTGCCGAAGCGGGTTGGCACTTCCTGACAGGTCAGCAGCCTGCGTTGGCAGCGATCACCGAAGCGCTCGGCTTCGAGTACCGCTGGAATGAGTTCAATTCGGAATACGCCCACGGGGCAGGGATCTTCGTCGTCAGTCCAGATGGTGTCCTGTCCCAGACCCTCAAGGGGATCGAGTTTGAACCACAGACGGTTCGCCTCGCTCTGGTCGAGGCATCCGACGGCAAGGTCGGAAACTGGCTCGATGAGTTTGTCCTTACCTGTTTTGTTTACGATCCAACGAAGGCCCAGTACGGTCCTGCAGCTCTCAAGGTGATGCGCCTCGGGGGCCTGGTGACTGTCCTGGGAATCTGTAGTTACTTGCTCTACTCCTGGACAAGGGGCGGGCGGGACGGAGATCCTGTGATCTCGGCAGATCAGCAGAGAGAGCAGCCCCAGTCATGATCCAAGTACCCATCCTCCTGGCAGATAGCGAACCCAGTTTCTGGCTTCCAGCGCCAGTGTCGAACTTTGCCGGTCCCATCGACGGGGATTTTTACTTCGTCTACTGGGTGTCCATCTTCTTCTTGGTGCTGATCACCCTGTTACTGGGGATCTTCATGTGGAAGTTTCGGACTCCTCCCGGTGCACGTGCCCAGAGTCACAAGGATCACCACATCGTTCTCGAGGTGGTCTGGACCGGGATCCCCATCATCCTGTCGGCGATGATGTTCTGGTATGGCTATCGCGGGTATGTCGATATGACAGTTCCACCCAATGAATCGATCTCCATCGTGGCCGAGGCCCAGAAGTGGGCCTGGAACTTCTCGTACGCTTCCAACGGCGCATCGATTCCTGGAATGTCGGATGATTTCAACGTCGTTCGTGCCCAGGTTCGATCGGGAGAGATCACCGCGGAAGATGCCGAAGCCGCCGAGGCGAAGATCCTCGAAAAGGCCGGGCTGCATGTGCCGATGGGAGTTCCCATCGATGTCACGGTGATGGCGGCGGATGTTCTGCACGCCCTGTTCATTCCAGCTTTCAGGGTCAAGAAGGACTGCGTTCCTGGTCGGACTGGAAAACTCTGGTTCATCGCCAATGAACCGGGGACCTATGATCTCTACTGTGCTGAATATTGCGGTCAAGGACACTCGTGGATGCATTCCAAGGTGGTGGTGCACGAGACGGTCGAGGAGTACGAAAAGTGGCTCGAAGTCGCCGGATCCTACGATGAAACCTTACCCTTCGATGAGAACGGCAAGATCGTGTGGAAGCGACGTGGCTGTATTTCCTGCCACAGTATCGATGGAAGCAAGAAGGTCGGCCCCTCCTGGGCGGGCATGTTTGGATCGATGAGGAAGTTTGCTGCCACAGGGACTCCTGGGGAGGCGGTGGCGGATGAGGCTTACATCCAGGAGTCGATTCGATTCCCGATGAAGAAAATTGCAGAGGGATATCCTCCGCAGATGCCTGTGGTGAAACTCACGGACAAGGAATTGCTATGGGTCACCGAGTACATCAAGTCACTGAGCCAGAACTCCGGAGGGACCGTGAGTCCCCGGAAGGAAAACTGATATGAGTCAGCCTGATATCGATGGCCGTCCCGATTCCGATGAGGTGAAAACTGCTGCGGCAGCGACCACAGTCGATGAGTCCGGTCCCAGCTATTTGACAGTGACCAATACCATTTCTTCCTGGGTGTTCACTCTCGACCATAAACGAATCGGCTTGATGTACCTCATCGGAGTGCTGTTCATGTTCTTGCTGGGCGGGGTCTTTGCCCTGCTGGTCAGAACAGAACTGTTCTCTCCGCTGGCGATGATCACCCCGTTGTTTGCCGATACTGCCGAGGCTCAGGCCGATCTCTACAACAAGTGGTTCACCACCCATGGCGCGATCATGGTATTCCTGGTGATCATTCCAGGGGTGCCGGCTGCTCTCGGTAACTTCATCTTACCGTTGCTCCTGGGAGCCAAGGATGTCGCTTTCCCGCGATTGAATCTGGGCTCCTTTTACCTGTGGGTCATCGGAGCGATCTTCTTCGTCTACGTGCTCTTCTCCGGAGGAATCGATACCGGGTGGACCTTCTATACCCCTTACAGTGCGGAATCCGGCACCGCCGTGATCCCTGCACTGATCGGCGTCTTCATCCTCGGATTCTCGAGCATCTTCACCGGACTCAACTTCATCGTGACGATCCACAAGATGCGGCCGAAGGGGATGACCTGGTTCAAGATGCCCCTGTTCCTGTGGGCGACCTACTCCACTGCAGTGATCCAGGTACTGGCGACTCCCGTGCTGGGAATCACGCTGCTCTTGTTGATCCTGGAGAGATCCCTGGGAATTGGCATCTTCGATCCTCGTAACGGTGGGGATCCGGTGCTGTTTCAGCACTTCTTCTGGTTCTACAGTCATCCGGCGGTGTACATCATGATCGTTCCACCGATGGGTGTGGTCAGTGAACTGATCGCCACTCATAGTCACAAGCGCATCTTCGGATACACCTATATCGCCTTCTCATCGGTGGCCATC
>JABHOG010000018.1 GCA_018694835.1 Planctomycetota bacterium
GATCCGCACCGGCAACCTTGATGGTGCCCGATTCGCTGCCTATCTTACGCAGCGTTGTGCAGGGGAAGCAGCAGAATCACCCACCTCCCGCCAGTGGAACCACGGTGACTGCTCCATCTACACACCCTTGACAGTGTAACCCTTGACAGTGAAACCCTTGACAGTGAAACCCTTGAGCCACCATAGCCCGGAAGGAACCGTCATGGTCCGCAGTTCTCTGGATGCCCCCACCCTTTCCGCCGAACATCTTCAATGGCATCAGGAAGCGGTCCAACGCTGCCGCAGGGCCATCATCCAGATGACCAGCCTGGCCGCTTCCGGTCACCCAGGAGGATCTCTTTCATCCCTCGACCTGTACCTGGTGCTGTGGTCCTGCGCGAAAGTGGAAGCCGAAAACCCCTGGATGGATGGTCGGGATCGAATCGTGGTCAGTCACGGTCATACATCGCCTGGGGTTTATTCGGTCCTCGCGGAGATGGGTTTCATCGATAATGACGAGGCAGTCTCATCCTTCCGCAGCACCCAAAATTTGTTTGAGGGTCATATCGAGCGAGAGATTCCTGGCGTCGAGTGGACCACCGGGAATCTCGGTCAGGGACTCTCCGCCGCCTGTGGAATGGTGCTGGGAGATCGAATCCATGGCCGCCGCTGCAACGCCTTTGTCCCGATGGGAGATGGCGAGCAGCAGAAGGGCCAGATCGCCGAAGCACGTCGCTTTGCAGTCAAGTTTGGCCTCCACGAGATCACCGCCATCGTCGATCGCAACCAGTTACAGATCGGTGGCGAAACCGATGAGATCATGCCGCAAGAAATCGCTGCTGGATGGGAAGCGGACGGTTGGCGAGTGGTCGAGGTCGATGGACACGACCCCCAACAGATCTTCTCGGCACTGCAGCAAGCCCGCAAGGATGAGCAACGCCCCTGGTGCATCATCGCTCACACCGTGATGGGCAAGGGAATTTCCTTCATGGAGAACAAGTCCGATTTCCACGGCCGTGCCCTGAACACGGAGGAACTCGCCGCAGCGGTCACCGAACTGGGTGAAGATGCCGCCCTGTGGGATCTGCAGCCACTCCAGCAGCGTCGAGCCCGGCGCCCCGACAGCACCGTCCCGCCCCTGCCAGATCCACTGCCCTCCCTCCACCCCGGCGAACCGATCACCTACGCAGTCGACCAGAAGACGGACTGCCGGAGTGCCTTTGGTCAGGCGATCTTCGATGTCGCATGCGCTTCTGCAGATGGTCAGGGATCTCCCCCCATCGCCGCATTCGACTGTGACCTGGAAGGTTCGGTCAAACTGGGGGCCTTTCACAAGCAGTATCCCGATCGCTTCTTTCAAGCGGGAATCCAGGAGCATCACACTGCCACCTGTGCCGGAGCGCTCTCGACCTGCGGCGTCACCACCGTCTTTGCTGATTTCGGAGTCTTTGGAGTCTGCGAGACTTACAACCAGCACCGACTGAGCGACATCAATCATGCCCACCTGAAGATCGCCTGCACTCACCTCGGTCTCGATGTCGGCGAAGATGGGAAGACTCACCAGTGCATCGATTACGTCGGGGTACTACGAAACATCTTCGGCATCAGTATCTACATTCCGGCAGATCCAAATCAGACCGACCGGATCGTGCGCCATGCACTGACCAGTTCTGGAATGGCTTTCATCGGCATGGGGCGATCGAAGTTGAAGACCATCACCGACGAGGCGGGAGCGCCCTACTTCGGCGGAGACTACCAGTTCACTCCGGGCCACCTCGACATCATCCGCAGCGGCACCGCCGGCATGGTGGTGGCGATGGGGACACCGACCGCTCAAGCACTGGAAGCGGTCGATGCTCTGCGAACTGAAGGACTCGACATCGGTCTGGCTCATGCGGCCACCCCGACCGATCTGGATGAGGCTTCGATCCAGCAGCTGGCCAGCCAGCCCTTTGTCGTCACTGTCGAGGATCATTCGGTTCGCACCGGCCTCGGCAACTGCGTGGCGGAGCAACTGTTCGGAGCCGGCACTGCAATTCCCCAGTTGAGGATCGGGGTCGACAATTACTCGCCCAGCGGTCCTTCCTCGGAGGTCTACCGCCTGGCGGGACTCGATGCGGACTCGATCCGCGAGCGGGTCCAGGCATTCGCCCTCGAGAGACAGTAGTACCGGTGCGGGGTCCGTGGAGCTGGCCAGGTTGGAGCTGGCCAGGATGGGGCTGGCCAGGGTGGAGTACGAAAACGACTTCCCCCCGCCCGCCCAGTGGGTGGCTGACCCTCATCGCCATGCTGTGCTGTGGCTGCCAGGGGATCGGCCCACCGCTCGGCGACTCGGCCAAGCGTCCCCCTTCGATGGTAATCCTGCTCGCCGACGATGCCGGCTACAGCGACTTCGGTTTCACCGGATTGACCTCGATCCAGACTCCCAACATCGACCAACTCGCCGCCCAAGGGGTGGTCTGCGAGCAGGGCTACGTCTGCGCCTCGGTCTGTAGCCCATCCCGGGCCGGATTGCTGACCGGAAGGTATCCGCAGCGATTCGGCCATGAGATGAATCTGCCCGCGGGATCGGGCCTGGGACTTCCACTCGACCAGCAGACCATCGCCGACCGACTGAAGGCACTGGGATACGCCACGGGTGCCGTCGGAAAGTGGCACCTGGGTGAGGATCCCCCCTACCGACCGCTGCAACGCGGCTTCGACCAGTTCGATGGATTTCTCGGCGGCTCCCGTAGTTACCACGATCGCCCTGCGCTGCCGCGCCGGACCGTCTGGCTCGACGGGGAAGATCCCGCACCACTGCCGAAGCCCTATGTCACCGATGCCATCGGGCACAGCGCAGCGAACTTCATTCGCCAACACCGAGATCAGCCCTTCTTCCTCTATGTCGCCTTCAATGCGGTTCACACTCCGATGCATGCGCTCGATCAGGATCTGCAGGAAGTGCCGCCACAACTCGAAAGGAAGCGGCGAGAACTGCTGGCGATGACCATCGCTCTCGACCGAGCGGTCGGCGAGGTGCTTCAGACCCTCGAACAGGAGGGGCTGAGCGATGACACCATCGTCATGTTCCTCAACGACAACGGCGGCGCGACCAATAACGCCAGCGACAACGGCCCTTTCCGGGGGATGAAGGGATCCAAGTTCGAGGGCGGGATCCGGGTCCCCTGGACAGTTCGATGGCCCTCGAGAATTGCTGGAGGAAGCCGTCTTTCTCAGCCGATCAGCACCCTCGACATCTCCACCACTCTGCTCGCTGCCGCCGGAGTCGACCCCAGATCGGTCGAGGATCTGGACGGGATCGATCTGACCGCTGCCCTGACCGGAGTCACCGATGGCTCCGATCACCCCGATCTATTCTGGCGCAGAGCGGTCGCGGCGGCGGTGCGCAGTGGTCCGTGGAAACTGATCCGAGTCGAGGGCTTGCCCACTCAACTGTTCCAGCTGGTCGACGACCCCGGCGAACGCCACGACCGCGCCGCCGAGCAGCCGCAGGTAGTCGCCGATCTGTCGAAACGGCTGGCCCGATGGGAACAGCAGCTGATCGATCCGCTGTGGGAAACCGGCAAAGTTTGGAGAAAAAACCAGTTGGAGAAGCATCGCCCCGGTTTTTTTGGACGAAAACAGGAGCGCAGCCGCCCCTGATCGGGAGGGCGACTCCCCCTGTAAATCATTACGAACTGTCCATTGCGGCTCTTAGTCCATGTCATTCCAGTACTTATTGCCGAGTTGCCAGGAACGGACCCCGCAGTCCTGACTATTCATCTCGAGAAATGGATCCTCCCAAGACTCTCTTTAATGACCCGGTTGCGGATGTGGCCATCGTCCAATAAAGTTGTAGATACGGTCTGGGAAACTCTACTCCCGGATCAGCTTGGGCTGAGCGAGGTGTTGTTCAAGAAAACTACCCTGGACCTCCTGTTTATCGGGGGGCATCGGGCCAGTCTTTCCTGCGGCACTCGCGCATTAAATTTCGCGCATTAAATTTTGTCACAAATTTTGTTCACTAGAATTCTTGGTTATCGGCCTCTTTTTGGAAGCCGAAATACCATTAAGCGTAAGAAGGAAGGCCTTCCCATGAGTGTTTCTCGTTTCTATATGACCATCGCTACGATCCTTGCGGTCGTACTCGTCGGTCCCACCATGTATGCACAGGACGACTGTTCTACAGCTGCTGCTGTTGGTGAAGGCGCCCACGCCTACGACACCAGCGGCGGTACCACCAGTGGCGCAGCCGCTTGTGATGGCGACATGGGGAATGACACCTGGTTCGCCTACACCGCCAGTTGCAACGGAGATGCCACCATCTCCACTTGCGGACAGACCGGAACCGACTCCGACAGCGTGCTGATCGTTTACGACAGTTGCGCCAATGCCAATGGAACCTGTATCGCCAGTGATGACGATAGTTGTGGAGCTTCTAACTTCATGTCCGGGGTCACCATCGCCGTTACCGCCGGAACCACCTACATGGTGCAACTCGGCGGCTGGCAAGGACCCGGAGGAACCGGAACCCTCGATATCTCGCTGGTCTCACCTGCGGAAACCAACTGCGGCGACGGTATCGACGATGACTGCGATGGCCTGACCGACTGTGATGACAGCGACTGTGCGGGAAGCATCGACTGCAGCAACGACGATTGCAGCGGAGCCTACCCGGTCGGCGAAGGCGTTCACGCCTACGACACCAGCGCTGGAACCACCGACGGCCCGACCGACTGTGATGCCGATATGTCGAACGATCACTGGTTCCTCTACACGCCCAGTGCCAATGGTGTCGCCACCATTGACACCTGCGCACAGACCGGAACCGACAGCGACAGCGTGCTGATCGTCTATGACGGCGCCGCCGGCTGCCCGACTGGAGCTGGCTGTCTCGCCAGTGCTGACGATGGCTGTGGAGCTTCTGGCTTCATGTCCAGCGTCTCCATCGGCGTCGAGGCCGGTAACACCTACCTGATCCAGGTCGGTGGCTGGCAAGGACCCGGTGGAACTGGTGATCTCACCATCGGACTGGTGCCTTGCACTACCGACGCCTGCTGCGGAGCAGCGGCAGTCGGTGAAGGTGCTCACGCCTACGACACCAGCGGCGGTACCACCAGTGGCGCGGCCTCTTGTGATGGCGACATGGGGAATGACACCTGGTTCGCCTACACCGCTTCAGGAACCGGTAGTGCCACCTTCTCCACCTGCGGACAGACCGGAAGCGACTCCGACAGCGTGCTGATCGTTTACGACAGCTGCGCCAATGCCAATGGAGCCTGTCTCGGCAGTGCTGACGATGGTTGTGGAGCTTCTGGCTACATGTCCGAGGTCACCATTGCAGTTACCGGCGGCACCACCTACATGGTGCAGCTCGGCGGCTGGCAAGGACCCGGTGGAACCGGAACCCTCGATATCTCACTCGTGACTCCTGCTAGTTGTGAGGGAGCCGTGGCGATGGTCGATGGTGCCAACGCTTTTGACACCACCGGCTACCCCGGAACCGGCACCGCTCCGACTGGATGCACCAACTCTTACGGTGGCAATGCCGCCGACGGTTGGTACACCTACACTCCTGCGGCGGATGGCTTGGTCGACATCAACACCTGTGATGCAACCAGCCACGACACCGATCTTGCGCTCTACGAGGGTGATTGCAGCGCCCCGATCCTGGTCGCCTGTGACGGTGACAGTGGAGCTACGGGTTGCCAGCAGTATTCCTCTGCCCTGAACGGGTTGATCCTCACCGGAGGAGTCACCTATCTCATCAACATCGGTGGCTGGGGAGGCGGCGATTCGGGTCCAGGTACCTGTAACATCACCTTCACCCCGCTTGCTGCAGAAGATTGCAACACCCCAGGTGACGAGGACGGCGACGGAGATGCAGACTGTGCAGATTCCGATTGCGTCGCGGCACCGGCTTGTCTGGAAGCAGGAAACTGCACCGACAGCATCGATAACGACGGAGACGGCCTGTTCGATTGCGACGATCCCGATTGCGACACCGATGCCTCTTGCATTGGCTGTCCAACGGCTCTCTCGCAAACGCCACAGACTGTCCCCGAAGCGGGTGGCTCCGTCTGGTGCCCCAACCTCGAGAACTACTGGGCGCGCAGTTACGACTCCACCAGTCTCAACTGCCCCAACGGCATGCGCGTGACCAGCGTCTCCTTCGGAATCCAGACCGCTGTGGCTGCGGATCCCGCCGCGGGTCAGTCGATTGATCTTGAGATTTACCTCGACTCCAGTGGTGGCGTTGCGAACTTCGCAGACTGCACCCTGCTGAGCAGTGAGAGTTTCACCGTGATGGATGCCATGGCGGGTACCTACCAGACCCATACCCTGGCGACACCGGTGGCACTGCAAGGCTGCCAGACCGTAGTCGTGGCGATTCACTACGCCGGAGGTGCGGATGTGTTCCGCCCAGGCGTCGCTCTCGCCGAGACCGCTGACTGCTATCTGGCTTCTACTCCATGTGGATTGCCGGACTTCACTCCGCCTTATGCCATCGGTTTCCCGCAGTCGATGTTCATCATCGATCTTGGAATCGATGACCAGGGCACCGGTCCATGTCCGATCGCTGGTGACGAGTGTTCGTCTGCCATCGCCGTGACTGAAGGTTCCAACGCCTTCGACACCACCGGCTTCACCGATAGTGCCGATGCCGATCCTGGAGATAGCGGCATCTGCACCAGTTCCTTTGGCGCCAACGCCAGTGACGGATGGTTCAGTTACACCGCCTCCGTCTCCGGTGACGTTGTGATTGATACCTGTGACACCACTGGCAACAATTTCGACACCGACCTTTCCGGCTACGCCGGCGGGTGCGGTAGTTTGAACCTGATTGCCTGTGACGGTGACGGCAACACCGACGCCACCAGCGGTTGTCAGGCATACGACTCGCGCATCGAGATCGGCACAGTGCTCGCCGGTGAGACGATCCTCATCCGAGTCGGTGGCTGGGGTGCTGCGGATCAAGGTGCGGGAACCCTCACCATCACCAGTACTCCTCCGCCTCCGGCGCTGAGTGAAATTCGTATCGACCAGGGCGGCACCGACACCGACGAGTACTTCGAGTTGTCTGGATTTGCCCAGCCCCTCGATGGACTCAGTTACATCGTCATCGGTGACGGCGCCGGTGGCAGTGGAACCATCGAATCGGCCACTGACCTGACCGGTCAAGCGATGGGTGGAAGTGGATTCTGGGTCGCCGGTGAGGCTTCAATGACGCTCGCTACCCCGGACATGGTCACATCTCTGGGCTTCGAGAACAGTGATAACGTCACTCACATGCTGGTCCGGGACTTCACCGGAGCCTCTGGCGATGACCTCGACACCGATGACGACGGCATTCTTGACGTCGAACCGTGGTCCGAGGTAGTCGACAGTGTCGCCCTGCTGGAGAACGAAATCGATCCAGGCACTGGCAACACCAGCGGCGGCGATCTGGTCTACAGTTCCACCACGGTTGGACCCGACGGAACCTTCGTCCCGGGTCACGTGGAGATCTGCAACGCCGAATGGAGCATCGCGGACTTCGACCCGGCTGCAGGTACCGATACTCCGGGTGCCGCCAACAGTTGTCTTGCACCGCCTGACAATGACGAGTGCGACACGGCCTTCGCTGCAGCGCTCGGGCCCAACTCGGTCTACAACGTCAGTGCCACGGATAGTGCCGATCCCTGGGACGCAGCAGCTTGCGCCGGTGGTGCCATGGCCGCAGACGTCTGGCATAGCTGGACTGCAACTGCCGACGGAACCTTGACGGTCAGCACCTGCGACACCGGAGGTTTCGACACCGACAGCAGCCTCAGTGTGGGTGCCTGTGGAGCTCTGACCCAGATCGCCTGTAGTGGTGACGCTGGCACCGGAGACGGTAACGGTGGAGCCTGTCAGCCTTGGTACTCCGAGTACTCGGCTGCGGTGACCAGCGGGACCACCTACTACTTCCGTAATGGAGGCTGGAGTGCCGCTGATCAGGGTGAGACCAACATGGAATTGAGTTTCTCCCCGGTTGGCGACAACCCATGTGATGCCATCGTCGTGACCGATGGAGTCACCGTGGTGGACAACACCCTCGCTAC
>JABHOG010000094.1 GCA_018694835.1 Planctomycetota bacterium
CCAAGATCCTCCTCGAAGAGGTGCGGGAAGTACAAGATCGAAAATGGTATTACATCGACTTCCTGGCAAGGAGTAGCAACGACAATAAGATTCGATCGTTGCTGATGGGGTACTATATCTCCGCACCCGAGGTTTCGCGTGCTCAGCAGAAAGTACAGATGCTGGAGATGTCGAACAACATTCGCTTCATCGGCCTGGAATTGTTGGATTACAAGTTCAAAAATAATGCATATCCTCTGCATCTCAGTGAACTGAAAAATTTGAAAGAAGAGCAACTTGTCGATCCGTGGGGGCGAAGGTTTCATTATGCTCCACCGCAAAAGAAAGGCGTCCTGGCCGAGTTCAGCCTGTACACGTTGGGCAAGGATGGGATTCCGGGTGGAACCGGTGAAGATCAGGACTGGGGCTATTGTCGTGGTGCCGTGGAGAAATGGCCCTGCAGCAGAGGCAATTGATTCCGCATCCGCCTGCATGGGACAGCTTTGCCGTTCCACTACCGCCGTTCCACTACCGCCGTTCCACTACCGCTGTTCCAGTACCGCTCTGAGCAAAGGCGAGCACACCCCATGCAGCGGAGCAGGGGAGTGCGGGGAGTGCGGGGAGTGCGGGTAGTGGAGTGCGAGCGGTGGAGCTACCTCGCCTGTTCGTCGAGAGATCATTCAACAAACAGGTCCAACCCGCACGGCGAGGGCCGCACTACCCACGCATCTCGCTGATCACCCGCAACTGGGCGAACTGTCTGTGGCCGTCGCGGCCGGAGTGGTAGCCGTAGCCCGATTGCTTGGCGCCGACCCAGGGTGTTCCCGAGGCACCGCCGCAGCCCTTGTTGATGCCGACCATGCCGGCGGTCAACTGTCGGGCGATGTCGTGCGCGCGCTCGGAACTGCCGAAGATCGACGCGCCCAGTCCGTAGGGGGTGTTGTTGGCGCGGGTCACCGCCTCGGCGTCATCGGCCACCTGCATCAGGCAGGCGATCGGTCCAAAGGTCTCCTCGCGGATGATTTCCATCTGTTCCTGACAGCCATCGAGCACCGTCAGTGGATGGAAGTTGCCGCCGAGGTCATCGCTCTGATAGGTGATCTGGGCACCGTCCGTGACCGCAGCGGCCAGCTGTTTCTCGACGTGGGCTTTCTGGCCACCGTCGATCATCGGACCGACCTCGGTGCCGTCATCACAGCCATCGCCGACTTGCATCTGGCTCGCGGCCTCGCACAGCATCTTCTGGAACTGATCGAGTACCGGTTCCTGCACGTAGATGCGTTCGGTGCTGACACAGACCTGTCCGGCATTGCGGAAGGAGTTGGCGGCGGCGAATTTCACCGCAGCATCGAGATCGGCATCGTCGAGCACGATTAGCGGATCCTTGCCGCCCAGTTCGAGGATCACTCTCTTGAGACCGCCGCCGGCCCGTTCCAGGATGTGAGCTCCGGTGGCGCGCGAGCCGGTGAAGGCGATCAGATCGACATCGGCAGCGACCAGCGCCTGACCCTGGGTGCCATCGCCGTGAATCACCTGCAGCACCCCTTCGGGAAGATGTTTCATCAGCAGGTCGGCGTAGGCCTGGGCGACCAGTGGCGTCTTCTCCGATGGTTTCAAGATCACCGAGTTGCCCGCCATCAGTGCCGGGATGACGGTCCAGTGCGGCATCGACAGGGGAAAGTTCCACGGCGTGATTCCGGCACAGACACCCAGCGGATCGAAGACCAGCGTCGAGCAGACATTTTCATCGTCGATCGGTTCCGGAGTCAGCGCTTCGATCATTTCATCGAGGGTCTTGTCGAGCGAGGATCCACAATGCTTCGCCTCGCCGATCCCCTCGGCCAGCGGTTTTCCCATCTCGCGGGTGAGCAAGGTTCCCAGCTCGTCTGCGGCTTGTACCAGTGCCTTGCCGAAGGGGCGCAGCTGATCGGCGCGTTGCTCCAGCGACAGTTGCGCCCAGCCCGGTTGTGCCGACCGAGCGGTCGCGACCACCGCGGGGATCTTCTCAGGTGCAGTGATGGGGAGTCGACCCACTTCCTCACCGGTGGCTGGATTGAGTGAGATGAGGGTGTCGTTCTCGATGCGGTTCATCGGGTCGCTCCTACGGCTGGGGGGGATCGTTGAATCTTCGCCTTGGGCGGCGGGCTTGTGTACTGGGTCGAATGTTCAGTGGTCTGATCATCGATTTTCTTCTGTGGCTTTGGCTTTGGCTTGGAGTTGGCTGGAGCAGCAGAGTTGGCTGGAGGAGTAGTGTCGTGACCGGCGGCCCACCAGATGGCTCCGTGAAGATGCCGGAGGAACAGCGGCTCCGAGAAGGACTGATCGGTGTGGCCACCGACGGTGTAGAGGGCGCGCCCCTGATCGATTTCGTGACACCAGATCGCCGGGTGCTTGCCCTTCATGGTGGAGCCCTGGTAACTGTCGGTATCGAGGTA
>JABHOG010000095.1 GCA_018694835.1 Planctomycetota bacterium
GTCAACAGGGCACGAGCCTTGATTCGCGCCGGTCGTCTCGACGATGCTGCCAGTGCATTGTCGAGTGCGGAAAATCACGATCCTCCGGCCCAACCCTGGACTCTCGACTGGTTTGGAGCCGTGGTGAATCGGGAAAATGGCCACTATGAAGCCGCCTACGAGGCGCTGATCCGGCTGGTGGAATCTCGTTACCCCGATGCGCGTAGTCGAGGTTTCGATTTCTCCCGCGACGTGAGACTTCTCAATGAACTGGGTACCATCGTGTTTGCCCAGGCTCGTAGAGAGAATGAAACTATGCGCCAAGAGGGTTTGATCGAGGCGAGAGATTGGTTCGAGAAATCGCTATCAGTAGATTCTGAGAATGTCAATTCTCACTGGAATCTGGCACAGATTCACGCCCTGCTGGGAGAGATGGAAAAGTCCACCCAACATCGAAACTTGCACCGGAAGTACAAGAAGGATGATTCAGCACGAGATGAGGCAATCTCGAAGATTCGTGCCTCCGATGAAGCGGCCGACCATGCCGCAGCTGCGATCGTCATCTACGATCTACAAAGGGTCCAGGTCACGGATCCACCGGGGGACAAGTGAGCGAACTTCCAGATGAAAAATCACCAGAGGAGGAGGAAGCCCTCGAGCAGGACCCACTCCTCGAGCAGGACGATGAGATCATCGGCCGCGCATTTCGTGGGAGCCTGCTCTTTCTGCTGATCGCAGCATTATTGTTGGTTCTTATCTGGTGGGTCTCTCGCCCGGATGACCAGATTGAACCGATCTCGGATGTGAATCAGATTCCGGTCCAGATACGAGATACGGGTGGATCGGCTCCCCCACTTCCCTTCACTGACATCACGATGGAGGCGGGGATCGATTTCATCCACGACAGCGGTGCCCGCGGTGAAAAACTGCTGCCCGAGACGATGGGCAGCGGAGCCGCCTTCTGCGACATCGACCAGGACGGAGATGCAGACCTGATCCTCGCCAGTGGACGCCCATGGCCGTGGACCGGAGAAGAACCAGCGGCATCGACGATTCGCTTGTGGCTCAACGATGGAACCGGCTCCTTCGAAGAGGCTACCGAGCAGTGGCAGCTGGACACCGACTGCTACGCCACCGGAATCGCTGTCGGAGACATCGATGGAGACCGCGATCTCGATCTGTTCATCGCCGCAGTTGGAAGCAACAGGCTACTCATCAATGATGGCTCTACATTCCGGAGAAGCGGCGTCGGTTCAGCCATCGAGGGAGCCGAGGATTCCTGGTCATCCAGCGCAGGGTTTTTCGATGCGGACAACGACGACGACCTTGACCTGTTCATCTGCGAATACGTGCAATGGTCTCGAAAGAAAGACATCGAAGTCGACTACCGCCTGACCGGTGTGGGAAGAGCGTATGGACCACCCACCAACTTCGCCGGTACTCACTGCCGTTTGCTGATCAATGACGGCGATGGGAACTTTACTGACGTCTCCGGAGACGCTGGCCTCACCGTCGAAGACTCAGGGATGGCTGTGGCCAAATCTCTGGCACTGTTACCGGTGGATGTGGATCAGGATGGAAATGTCGATGTGATGGTGGCCAACGACACGACCCGCAACTTCATGTTCAAGAATCTCGGAAATGGCACCTTCGAGGAGGTCGGTGAGCAGATGGGACTCGCTTATGACGGCAACGGTTCGACCACGGGAGCGATGGGACTCGATGTCACCGACTATCGAAATGATGGCAGCATTGGAATCGTCATTGCGAACTTTTCCGCAGAGATGACCGGGCTCTACCGATACTGGGACCAGTCGAACATCTTCATGGATGAATCGATCAACGAGGGCATCGGTCCACCATCGAGAAAGGCGCTCTCCTTCGGCATTCTGTTCCTCGATGTCGATCTCGATGGGCGACAGGACCTGATTCAGGCCAATGGCCATCTCGAGGAAGAGATCTCGACGGTGCAGCCGGGTCAGGAATACCGACAGGGTGCGCAGTTATTCTGGAATCGTGGGGATGTAGGCAGCGGCTGCTTCGAGGAAATCCCTCGGCAACAGACCAAGGATCTAGGGACCCCTTCGGTGGGAAGAGGTCTGGCCTTCGCGGATATCGATGGCGACGGCGATGTGGATCTCTTGATGACTCAGACAGGAGGTCCCGCACGCCTGCTTCGCAATGACCAGAGCAGCGGCCATCACTGGATCCGTATCGATCCCGGAGATCTACCCGCAGGAAGCTGGATCGAGTGCCGACAGAAGAACCGCTCCCAACGGCGAGTCATCGGACGAACTCGATCCTATCTCTCTCAATCGGAAAGGTGGATCACCTTCGGTCTCGGATCGGATGACAGTGCTCCGGAAATCATCGTTCACACTTCCGCTGGCGAGACGATCTCGCAGATCGCCCCCGGAGTCGATCGAAGGATCGAAGCTCCCGGCCGGAGATGAACCGTTCGAGGGAAATGACCCGTCCGGTCGCTTCCTATTGCTCTAGAGTCCTCGAAGGAACCGCAGCGCCTTCCTCGCAACGCCCTGCCCCCACCAGTTGGCCGACGGTTGGCATCTGTCCCGATCCCCTCTCGACCTGCACCATTCCCGCCAGCGCGCAATCGAAGCTCAGCTGATAGAGGGTCTCCTCATCGACCTCAGGATCCACCTCTGCTATGAAGGGATCGACCCCGTACCGGGCCGTAGATGAGATTCTCACACCATCGATTTTGCCGATCAGCGTATCGACCCCGCGGCCATTTTGATCGGGGTCTCCACCGACGATCAGCGGGAGTTTATTGAGAGTTCGTTGTCCCGCAGCGGCTTTCTTCCCCACCAGGATGCCATCGAGATAGATACCGATCTCGGAGCCATCGAACTGTCCCGCCACATGATGCCATCGATCGGGTTGAAGCTTCGCACCCTTACTTTCGATCACATGGTACTTGCCATCGAGGTGCAGCCAGAAACTAGCGACACCCTCTGTGAGAAAGAGGCCGTATTCCGATTGCTCCGTCTTGGCGATGAAGGGCCTTCGCCCGCTGAAGTCTGAGGATTGAACCCACCCCTCCACGGTGAAGGCTCCCTGAGCCAGTGGCACCCTGGAAGAGTCCACTTTCACAAACTCTCCACCACCCAGGACCAGATGGCCGCCCGCTGCTCGCCGTGCCACCCAGTGATCATGGTCAAAGGGGATCGATATCCTTCTGGCGGGGACATCCACCGGGCGCGAAGATTTGTCGTCGAATTGAAGAGAAACATCTAGAACGGGCGCGGGCACCGCTCCGCTCAGAACCAGGCTGTCGAACTGGACGCTGACCTTCTGCGACTTTCGTGTGCCGGGAGCCAGGATCACCTCTGGGGAGGGAAAGGAAATTCGGCCATCGAGACTACTCAGATGTACTCTCAGTAATCGATCGACCGGATTCTTCAGTTCCAGCATCACCTCGACTCCCTCGACCGGTTGCGAAGGAATTGGCGCGCGGGAGGTGAATCGCACCAGATCATCTTTGAGGAGTCTATCGGTCAGAGCACGACGCTCAGGAGTGAACTGCCGCGGATCGAGAAGAGAACCCACGGGTACCACCGCCATTTCGACCCCCGATGGCCGGACCGTCACCAGGTTCCAGTGATGAATCCACCCTGCGCCTTGAAAGTCCCTGGACCGATGCCCGCCGGTGGTTGCCAGGGCGTGGTATTCGATCCCATCTCGGTTTCCGCCGTAATGCAAGCGGTGGATATGCCCTCCGAACACCGACGAGACATTTCCAGATTTCACCAGCTTCTGATGAACGACATCCCAGTGGCCACCCTTGTAGTTGGTCGCAATCCATCGAGGATGATGGACGAAGACGAATACACTCTGCAGGGCACTGGTTTTCTCGAGTACACCATCGAGCCAGTTCAATTGTTCGGTGGAGAATTCCTGGCAGGCCGGATCTCCGAAATTCTTCTTGCCAGTGACCGGATTCCCTTCATCGGTGTACAGAATGATGAATCCACAACCCTTGTGTTCAAACCAGTACCACAATGGACCGAAGTGTTGTTCGTAGTCCGATTCATGCTCTCCATCGGGAGGCTCAGAACCTCTCCAGTAGATGTCATGATTCCCCGCCACTGGATACCAGGAGGAGGTGAGTTGATTCATCGTCCTGTGAAACTGGTCCGCCTGGATCAGCCACTGGGTCCTACCGTTATAACCTTGGATCAAATCGCCCACCGTCATGGTCAGATCCGGATCGACCAGATTCACCTCCTCGACAGCTTGGGCGAGGATCTCGATCCCTTCCGCTGGCCCCCCGGTGCGATCACCCATGATGGCAAACTGCCACATCGTTTCTTCTACAGGAGATTCCAGCGACTTGGTTCCCTTGCGATCGGTTTGTACCGGGTCATCCGCGTGTGCGGATGGCAAGAAGCCTGCCACCAACGCCAGCACCGACAAGACCGTCAGTCATGAAAAGGGGCGATTCTTCACTCGCGGATCAATGCTCTGCATCCTACACATCTCACAACCTCCGTTTCATCCGGATGCTAACCGGGTAAATCGGCTTGTCACGACCTGAACTTCCGTAGATGATCTCGATATCACTCCGTCGAAACGCCATTCAGCACCTCACTTCTTCGGTGATCTTCGATGAAAGGCACCCTTGAATCAGCCTCGCTACAATCCCGAGGCTCCAATTCCAGGGATCCCCTATCACCCGGGGATCACCCGGCGAGACCCCTCCTTCCAGATCGACCACCAGCCACCTCCCAGCGACTGGAAGGTCGATGCTTGTTACCTTCATGGAGTCGACCTGTTCAATCATGGTTGCTACTGGGAAGCTCATGAAGCGTGGGAGCATCGCTGGCTACCGCTGACTGAGGAGGATCCCGATCGCACTTTTCTCCAGGGGCTGATACAGGCCGCAGCTGCCCTGCTCAAGATTCGCCTTCAGGATCCCGACTCTGCCAGCACCATCTGGCAACGAGGCCGGAATCGCCTGCTCTTGACCGATCAGGAGAATCGATCCGAGACCTATCAAGGAATCGAGCTGGCCCCACTGATCACATCGATCGACCAGATCGTCACCACACAAGATCCGACCTTCGAGGCACCTTCCATCCAGTTATTGGGATGGCCCTGATGGAACCTCAAATTCGACATCTCGACCAGAGAATCGCAGTGGTGACCAAGCCATCCGGAATGTTTGTCCATCCATCGGATGAAGATCGACGGAGGGGAAGAACCATCCTGACGTGGTTACGGGACCGACTCGATCGAAGGGTTTACCCGGTTCACCGACTCGATCGTGCGTGCTCCGGTCTGGTCAGCCTGGCGCTCGATCCCAACAGTGCCCGGGATCTCCAAACATCACTCCAGTCTCCCGTAGCTTCCAAGAAATACCTACTTCTGGCTCGTGGAGAAACGGACTCCGAGTTCGAATGTGATATCCCTCTCAAGTGTGGTCCTGATCGGGTACTTCGCGCGTCGCATACTCGATTTCAAAAAATACAATCCCATGGTGGCTTCTCGCTGTTGAAAGCTCAGATCTTCAGCGGTCGGAGACACCAGATTCGTCGCCATCTCGCTCACATGGGACACCAGATCGTTGGCGACACCACCTACGGGAAGGGTGGCATCAATCGCTGGCTCCGAGATCAGTTCGGGCTACCTCGCCTGTTCCTTCATTCCTGGAAACTGACGATTCCAGCCCCGGTGATGGAGTCACCACTCCACCTCACAGAACCACTTCCTGCAGACCTTCTGGTATTCCTTCGCAGTTTCTTCGGTGATCCGCAGATGTGGGCTGGCGGGCACCCTGCAGCAGATGAGACCGAGGTGAGGTGATGAAGTACCTCCGGCACCCCCATGCCGCAGCGATACTGATACCGGCCATCCTGGTACTGATGGCAAGAATCCTGTTTCAAGGTTTCATCTTTCCCACCGAGTTGAGTGGAGACGAAGCTCAGTACTGGGATTGGTCGCGCGATCTTCAACTCTCCTACTACACCAAGGGTCCTGGAGTGACTCTGATCATCGCTTTTTTCACCAGCTTTCTCGGTGACGTTGAATTCGGAGTCCGGCTTGGAGCTTACCTTTCGCATGCGCTGACCGCCGTGGTGATCGGAATCCTCGGATCACAGTTTTCCGGGGGTTCCACAAGAGTGGTGTGGCTCACCTCCATCGGTTTCCAATGCGTCCTCGGATACCAGATCGGTGGATCACTGATGACAGTAGACATGCCGATGGTTCTGGGCTGGAGCCTGGCGACCGTCTGCGCTGTGAGAGTTGTTTCACTCGCTCGCGAGAGCCAATCGATCTTCGGGTCATTGACACTGATGGGTGCCGCTCTTGGATTCAGTTTTCTTGCCAAATACACCGCGCTTCTCGCAGTGGCGGGGCTACTGATTGGCCTGTGGCCCTGGCGGAAGGTGATTCTTGCTGCGCCCCGGGCGAGACATGGTGGATGGCTCGGATCTTCGTTGTTTCTGTCTGGAATCGCTCCGGTACTGATCTGGAATGCTCAGCATGGCTGGCCTACGATTCAGCATCTGCTCGGTCACATTGCAGTTCCAGGGGGAGACAGTGGAGCTGTTTCCTGGACCGAATTTCAGGTCGACTGGCCGGTGAATTATCTCCTGCAAGTACTGGCGCTCCCAGGTCCCTTACTGGCGATCACGATGGGATTTGGAATCGTCGCATGGAAACGAGGGCAACTGGACCGACCCTTGCCAGAACTGAGAGTGGCCCTCTGTAGCGCCCTCCCGCTGCTGCTCTTTTACCTGTTGGTGTCCTTCAAGGGAGAGACGGAAGGAAACTGGACCGCAGGAGCCGCCGCTCCTCTGTTACCCTTCGCGGCCATCTGGATCGATGGTCAGTACCAAAAACGTGCCATGGTCTGGCTACGAGGTGGCATTCTACTTCGATCCTCTCTCACCCTCCTGTTGCTACTCACACTTCCCTGGTCGGGCCCGCCGATCTCGAAAGCGTTGAGCGCCATCGGGAGTCGCGCAAAGATCCCGCTCTACCGGGTCCAGGGTCATCGTGAGTTCGCCTCGGAGGTCCGTAGATTGGCGCTGGAGGCACTCGGAGAAGATGGAGCAGTGGCCCCGATCATCTGTGATTACTACGACCGCACTGCACTGATGGCATTTTCGTTGCCAAACCAACCGATGGTACACTGCGCTTCAGTACAACTCGGTTCGCGCAGATCCGCCTATGACGATCTAGCGGCTACGCGATTCACAGTGGAGGCGTTCAGTGACCAGGACTTGATCCTGGTCGGAGCCGATGAGCAACGCTGGCGAGAGGCGTTGAGTCCTTCCCACCTGATCGAATTGGGAACAGCATTGCAGAGGGAACGAACCCGAAGAATATTCCATGCCCGTATTTCTTCCCAGCAGACGGAAAATGAGCACTAGATTGAAATCGAATCTCACGGATTCTTCCGGGTCAAAGAGAACAGTGCCGGTCCATGACATTCCGCTGTGGGCATTTCTCGTATCAATAGGATTACTGATCGCATCGATTTTTCTCGACAATACCATCTCCACTCGAATGCCTCCGGAGGGCACTTCTTTTGGCGACTTCCATCATCTCCTTCGAAGTCTCGGCTACTTACCCACCTGGTTCATTGTTGGACTCATACTGATTTCATCCGCACCGCCGAAGTTAAGAAAGTCACGGTTGTCGGTAGCACTCTTCATCCTGCTCACCGCAATGGTCACAGGAATCATCGCAGAACTGCTGAAGATCCTGGTTCGCCGCCCGGATCCCGTGATGGGGATTGAAGGCTCATGGAAGCGGGTGCCGTGGGGTGAGGAGTGGTGGAATGGCAGCGATCTCTGTTTCCCCAGTGGACATGCTGCCGTCGCCTGGGGTGCAGCCATCGCAATCTCGAGGAGATGGCCCGGTGCCGCTCCATGGATGATGCTACTGGCAGTGGGCTGTGCCAGTGGAAGAGTGCAAGCGAGGGGGCACCATCCCAGCGATGTGATCGCCAGTTTGCTACTGGCCCTTCTGGTCAGCTGGTGGATCGACAAATCGACTCCCGCTGCCCGATAGGGGCCTGAGATGGCACCCCCTGTTATTCAGCAGCCCACCCATTTGCCTATAAGGTAGGCCTCCCTGTCGAAGCTGACTCGAAAAATTGTCACCCACCTGACTCAAGTAACCTCACTCCAAGATCCAGGATTCGAGACTCTACAATTATGGATATCATTACCGAATGAACGAAGCACAGATCAAGTCACTACTGACTGTGGAGCAGTTGAAGATCGTCAGTGATTGCCTGAGAACCCTCTCGCATCCTGTACGTCTCAGGATGGTCCAATTATTGATCAGAGAGCAGTACAGTGTCGGAGAACTCGCGCGTCATTGCTCGGTTCAAAATCACATGGCATCGGAACACCTGAGATTGATGCAGCGCACCGGACTTCTCATCAGCCAGCGAGAAGGTCGGAAAATTTACTATTCCATTGCCATGCCCACACTGATCCAGTTGATGCAATGTATAGAAAAGTCGATGGATGAAAAAGAGAACCCCACCACTATCGACCAGGATAGGCGCTAGAGTTCAGAACCGAAATCCGAGTTGAACGGCCAGTCCCAGTTCGTTCTGATTCCCCGCCACGCCAACATCCAGATGAATTCCAAAGGGTGACACTCCGATTCCTGCCGACGCGACATTACGGATGCTATCATCCAGGTTCAATCGATAACCACCACGCAGTTGCCCCCATCCTGCCAGATCTAACTCGACTCCAGTGGAGAGGTACTGCTCACCGGGTAGTTGCGGAAGGACTCCCTCCTGGGCGATCAGATCCAGATCGACCGCCACCGTCCACCACTCTTCCTGGCGTGCCGCTCCGAGATGAACTGTCGGTGTCAGATCCAGTGAATTTCCAGTGGGAGTCATGACTCCGCTCATCAGGCGATGACCAGCGTATTCGTGCGCGATGAGATTGCGTGCGGCCAGGCCAAGAGTCCAGCCGTTCTCCAACCGATGCGCGATGCCAATATCAAAATTAAAGTCCTCGTAATAGGAGGTGAAATCTTCTGGAATGTAGTCACTCTCACTGCCTGTTTCGCTGGATGCGCTGTAATCCAGCAGTTCAATCTTTGTAAATTTGGGAGTTATCCCCACGGCAAGATCGCCGATTCGCGTGGAGATCGCCACTCCCACCTCTTGCTTGTCTGCTCTGACTAATTCCAGGGAGGACTGGAGCGAATCGGGATAAATAAAATCGACATCGTCCACCCCACCTACACCATCGGGGGTGTAGGTGATGTAACTCGCCAACGCATCCAACTGAGCCGGGGTGTTATTGGCCGGGTTGTCGAAATCGACCTGGCCCCATGCATCGAGAAAGCTGGAGAGGTACTCTTCATCTCTATAGGATATCCTTCCCCCCGCGCGGCCTCCTGCGAAGATCGCGTAGGCTTGCCAGCGAAACTGGGATGTAGATTCCTGCCCCGAATATCCAAAGCTCCCCGCTCCCATCAGTTCAAAACCGATGGCACTGCCGCCAAGATCAGCGAGCGCGGAATTCAGGTCGGCTAGTTGGGTAATGATATCGCTGCTGCTGACCGACGGGTCGTTGGAATTGAACTTGTCGATGTTATGTCCAAGGGTGCCGAAGAGGTCTTGTGATTGATAGGAATTGAGTTTGCTGGACAGATCGTCAGGATCAGAGTGACGGAAGCCGATGATGGGATACTCCACTGAATAACGTCGCTGTTCCTCTATCGAGAGCACTGCCGGATTGAAAAAGGCAGCCGTAGCAGGGTTGGCGACCGCGACTCCGGTGCCTCCCATCGCCATCGACCGGGGGTCGAGTCCCGCCTGACCCGAAAGTTGCGGTGAAATCAGAAGTAGTAAACAGATCAATCGGAGCACTCTGGAGACATCATTTACACCTGGCAAGGGTTGTGACATCTTTATATTCCTTATCCGTGTTGTGGTGCGAGGCTGGAAATCGAACTCTACGGTCGAGCAGACTACCATGTCGCCACGGCATCGAAAACGAGGCCAGGCTCCTCCGATCTGGCTGGCCACTGGCGGCTGCCTCATCTGAGGTGTCTCCAGCCCATCCGGGTTGAACTCGACTCTCCTTGCATCCCAACAGCCGCAACATTATCTGGAACAGAGAGCCAAACTCTCTGCCTCGACTGCACTTGCGGGGATTGGGGAAAATTATCTTCCGAGTACTCTGCTCTGGCCCCTACCTTGCTGCTGTACCAGCGAAACCCTGATAGCGGCCCGACTACAAGGAAGGAAATGCCATGAAATTGCTCCCCGCCTCACTGACGGCACTGATGCTCGCTCTCCTGATGGGGTGCGTCACGGTGCTGCTCGATTCGGCCAGGAACAGCACCCCCCCGATCGCAGACTCCACCGATGGGACCACCGGCACGGATGTGACCACGGTAGATCCCACCACGGTAGATCCCACCACGGTAGATCCCACCACCGTAGATCCCACCACCGTGGCCGTGGTGCGCATCGTTGCGCCAACGGAGGAGTTGGCCCCCTTCATCGACGAGGCGCTCGACTGGCTGGCGAACGCGCAGCACGAAAGTGGTGGTTGGGGTGCTGGATCCCATTCATCCCAGCAGATCCGGGATCCCCACAAGGTCCAGACCGATCCTGCAACGACAGCCTTCACCGCGATGGCACTGCTTCGAGTCGGTGGTAATCCCACATCGGGGAAGTACAAGAATCACCTGCGCAGGGCCAGCGAGCATCTGGTGCGCGTCGTCAACGAATCGGACGCCAACGGGCCCACCATCACGACACTTCAGGGTACCCAGCCGCAATCGAAGCTGGGTCAGTTCATCGACACATCGATGACGCTGCAATTCCTGTCGCGCATCCTCCCCAAACTCCCGGACTCTGATCCCCTGCATCCACAGGTCGATGCGGCGCTCGACAAGTGCCTCGTCAAGTTGCAAAAGTCCCAGAAAGAGGACGGCAGCTGGGGAGGTGGTTCCTGGGCCGGAGTGCTTCAGTCATCGGTGGGTTGTTCCGCACTCGAATGGGCGGTTGCTGCTGGCAAGAATGTCGATATGGATGCGCTCGACCGCGCCAGAGAGCACCAGAAGGATAACTTCAACACAGAAACCGGCAGAGCCTCGGCAGAGGACTCGGCAGGAATCGAACTGTACGCCTTCGCCGGATCTCAACGCGCTGCTGCCAGCGAAGCAGGAGCGGCTTTTCAGATCATCGAGAATGCGAAGAAAGAGGGGTTACTGGAAGCCGATGCCGAGTGCACCGTAGAAAACCTGAGATTGGTCGGAATCGATGCATCGAAGGCCACCACCCTTACCAGGGCCTTTGCCCAGAACAGGGCTCAGCTCAAGTTGCTCGACAATGAACAGATGTTGAGTGGCTTTGGCAATAATGGCGGTGAGGAGTTCCTCAGCTACATGCTCACCAGCGAGTCCCTGGTACTCCAGGGGGGTGACGCGTGGCCAAAGTGGAAGCAGAAGATGCACACACGGATGGCCAAGATCCAGATCTCCGACGGCAGTTGGACCGGACACCACTGCATCACCAGCCCGGTCTTCTGTACCGCAGCGGTGGTCCAGTGCCTGACCGCCGACCGCGACGAGGAGTTGCTGCGCATCCTCAATAATCGCGATGCTCAGAGCCCTCCTGAAAAGCTGTAACCGATGGGTTGGAGCGTCTTCAGTAACTGCTTGAGTCTCATGCTGGTGATTTCTCTGGGGGGATGTTCAACTTCGGATCCCACACCCGAAGTGACTTCCCCCCAGCAACTACTCGAGCGTGCATGCAACTATCTCTGGGCGCAGCAAGCAGAGGATGGTGGCTGGCATTCCGAGACCCATGGCCTGCTCCGCTCGGGACAGGCATTGACGCCCTTTGTGCTCTTCACCCTGCTCGAGATGGCTCCCGATTTTGCCCAGCAACATCCAGGCGATGTGGCACGCGCCATCGCATTCATCCGGAGCAGCGTCAATGACGATGGGATCGTCGGACTGAACGATCCAGATGTGGCTGAATATCCCAACTATTCCAGTGCCTTCGCCTTGCGTTGCCTGGTCGCCGCAGGCGAATCGGCAGACCGTCCGTTGATCGATCGGATCTGTCGATACCTGCAGTCTCAACAGTTTTCACAGGAACGTGGATTTGGTCGCGAACATCCGGTTCACGGAGCCTGGGGATTCGGCGGCTCACTGCCACTGGGTGGATCGCCTGGCCATGTGGATATTTCCTATACTCGCCATGTTCTGGAAGCTCTGCGGGATGCGGACGCCATCGATTCTGCAATCGCATCCAGGGCTCAATTGTTCCTCAAGAGGATGCAAAGAGATGGTGGCTTCTATTTCTCTTCCGTGGTGGAAGCAGCCAACAAGGGCGAAAGCATCCCTGCGCCCGAGGGCGAGGGGACCATCTACTTGCCCTATGCCACCGCCACCAGCGAAGGGCTACTGGCGCTGCTGGCGGCGGGAGTGAAACCGGATGACCCCAGGGTGCTCATCGCGATCGACTGGCTCAATTCTCACCCCGACCTGGATCACCCCGGCGGCATCCCCAAAGACCACCCGGATCGATGGGGACAGGTGCTCTTCTTCTATCACCTCGCCATCCGTGGAGAGGTCGCCATCGCTTCCGGAGATGGAACTCGATTGCTGCAGCCGATGACGAAGTTGCTGGCAGATCGACAAAGAGTGGATGGAAGTTTCGTCAATCCTCTTGGCACCTTGATGAAGGAGGACGATCCGATCCTTGCCACAGCACTTGCGGTCACTGCACTGGGAGCTGCGCTCACTCCTTGAATCAGTCCCCTGACTCATCCGGTACTCGATCCGCAATGGTGCGTCACTCCTGGTTGCGTCACTCGTGGCGCAACGCCGAGATGGGATCAAGACCCGCAGCACGTCTGGCCGGATAGATCCCCGAGACGATGCCCACTGCCATCGAGATGGAGAGGGAAAGGGCGACGCTCGAGAGGGTGATGGCAGCACTCCATCCGGTGAAAAATGTCAGCACCTGGACCAGCCCGATTCCTACCAGAACTCCGACGCCACCACCGATCGTCGATATCGTGGTCGTCTCGGTAAGGAACTGTGCGATGATGTGGCGCCTTCGCGCACCCAGGGCGCGGCGAACACCGATTTCCTTGGTCCTCTCGGTGACCGTGGCCAGCATGATGTTGGCGATGCCAATTCCGCCGACCAGCAGCGATATCGAGGCGATCGCAACAAGAGCTATATTGAAGACCTGCTGCGTCTTCTGACGCTGTGATAGCACCTCCAGCGGAACCACCAGTTCGTAGTCCTTCTCGGGGTGGTTTCGTTCGAGCAGACTGCCGAGCATTCTTGCCGTCACCAGAACCTGGTCGAGGTCTGTCACGGAGATGACCACCTGGTTCAATTCAACATCCGTCGCCTCGGAGGAGCCGCTACGGCGAGTGATCGACCGTGTACCGTGTCGTCTCAGTGCACTGCTGTAAGGGACATAGATCTCGGAGCTCTTGGCATCGACCGACAGTGCCTTTCTGGCATAGCCGAGAAACGAGTCATCCTTGAGCACTCCGACGATGTAGAAGGTCTCCTTATCGATATTGAGCCCAAAGCCGATCGGATCCTGGTATATCCCCAGTTCCTTGAGCATCCCGGACCGAACCACACAAACCCGTGACAACTTCTCATCATCGAGATGGGTCAGATTCCTTCCGACCGATGTATTGAGCTGGAACATATCCAGATGCTCAGGGGTGACCGCGTAGAGTGTCCCCTCCACCCGCTTGCTACCCTGCCAGACCGTTTTCTTGCTGACGTGAACAGGCAATGCTTTTTCGATGCCTGGAATCGTGTCGACGATCTGGCGGTGGTCCTTGAAGGTAATCCCATAACTGCTGATCCAGTTGCTTCGCTGGTTAGAAGTGTCCTGTACTTCCGGCTTGATCGAGTTGATGATGATGTTCTGAATTCCGAGTCGACCGATCTCCTTGAGCAGTTCTCGTTCGGCTCCAGCACCCAGAGCCAGCATGGCGATCACCGATCCCACCCCGAAGACAACTCCGAGCATCGTCAACACGGTGCGCATCGGATAGCCGACCAGGCTACGCAACCCCATGCGGACCAGTTCCAGATGCTTCTGCGAAATCATGCGGCTCCCTCCTCGACGATGATTCCGTCTCGCAAATCGACCCTGCGCTGCGATCGATTTGCAACTTCTGGATCATGCGTGATCATCACCACCGACCGTCCCTGTTGATGCAGATCATCGATCAGCGCCAGAACTTCCTCACCGGTGGTTGAATCAAGGTTTCCTGTCGGTTCATCGGCCAGCAACAGCACCGGATCATTGATGAGAGCACGTGCGATGGCAACTCGCTGACATTCTCCACCCGACAGTTGCGTGGGTCGATGTTCGCTGCGGTCACTCAGACCCACTGAATCAATCACCTCATGACATAGATCGGTTGTGGCGGCAATCGAGCGGGCTCCATAGAGCAGCGGTACCTGCACATTCTCGAAAACCGTCAACTGCGGAATCAGGTTGAAACTCTGAAAGATGAAACCGATGTCCTCGTTTCGGATTTTTGATAACTCGTCATCGGAGTATAAAGACACATCTCTTCCATTGAGCAGATATGCACCATTGCTGGTGTTATCGAGGCACCCGAGCAAATTGAGCAGGGTTGATTTTCCCGATCCGGAGGTACCCGTGATCGAAACATACTCCCCCTCTGCGACATCCAGATCGATACCTTTGAGCACGTGGAGTCTCGGTTCGCAATCACCGTAATACTTGTGAACTCCCTGCAAGGAGATGATGGGAGCTTTCACGGAGAGGTTGGCCCTCGTCCTCGGGAACCTCGGTTACCGTTGCCCGATTCACCCCTCGGCCTGGAACCCCGCTCACCAGAACTCTGGGGCGAGGGACTCTCTTCAACAACGGAGTTTGTTACTGAATCTGGCTTGTAAAGCAAGACATGCTGGCCTTCTTCGAGTCCATCGATGATCTCCAGAAAGCTGTCGTTGGATCTACCCACGGTCACTTCGGTCCTCGCACTGCCGCTGGCACCATCGAGGAAGCAGTAGTATTTCCCCGCCGCTGCATGGACCGCTTGAAGGGGTACGTACAGGATGTCTTCCAGATCTGCAGTATGAATCTCTACCTCGGCCGAGGTACCTGGCTTCAACTCAAGATCGTTGCCCTGCAAGCTGACCTCGACCTTGAAGCGTCGAATCTGATCTCCCCAGCGCCGATTCCCTGCATTGGCAACGGAATCGATCTTGATGACCTCACCGTGAAAAACACGATCTTTCTGCACATCAGAACGAGTCACGGCACTCATCCCCTCGGCAATCTTGTCGATATCGGCCTCGTGAACGTTGATCGACACGGCCATTTCCGCAGGGTCGGGTAAGGTCAAGATGACTCGGTTGAAATAGACATTCTCTCCCACCTTGATGTCTTCTGCTTCCCAGGAGCGATCGGGATTGCCGTAGAAGACGACGCCTCCGCTGGGAGCAACGATGGTCATACGCTCGATATCGTACAGTTCACGCTCCAGCTCTTCCTGGCTCTCCTGTAAGCGACGCTCATCCTGGCTGACTTTCACCAGTAGGCTTCCCATCTTCGTTTCTGCCTGCTTGGCGACTCGCTCGACACCCCTTTGAGCCTCAGTAACTGCAGCATGTTTCTGTTTCAAGCTGAGTGGCTTCTCGAACACCTTGTACAGTTCCCGTTCTTGCTTGGCGGTCACCAGGCCTTCGCGTTTTTCTTTCAGATTGATGCGTTCCTGTTCGAACTCGTCCTGGGTGACGAACCCCTTCTCCAGCATCTGGGGCATGTCTTCCCACAGCCCCTCCGCGCGACTGAGCTCCGACTCGGCCTTCTCTATCGATAGGTCCAGGCGTCGTTCCTCTTTCGGGATGTCCCCTGCCATCAACTTCTCACGTTCGACCTGGGCCACCTCCAGTGCCAACTGTGCTTTTTCCGAGTCCGTCTTGTTCTGCTCGGTCTGAATCGCAACTTCTGTACGAGACGAGTTCAACTCGATCTCGAATCCGATCAGGTTGTCCTCAAGATCATCGATCCGGCGCTGCGTCTCCTCTTTCTCGAGTTCGACAACAACGTCCCCTGTCTCGACCCTTGTCCCCTCTTCGATCAGCCATTCGATCGCCGTACGACCCTTGACCGCGGAGCGAATATGGACTGCATTTCGTGTCTTGAGGGTGCCACGCTCGGTCAGGGTGACTTTGAGAGTGCCACGACGAACCGGGGTACTTCCGCCACTGGGGGTATCGGTTCCATCGCCACCACCGAAGGTCCAGATCAGGATCATCAGCAGCAGCAGCCCTCCGGCTCCGAATGCCATCTTGGTTCGGTTCGTCATCTTGCCACCAATCCATCCTCATTCACGAAGAGCAGCCCTAACTGCTGTTGAAGTTTCAACAGTTGGATCTCATGGGCTACGATTCGATCCAGTTGTCCATTTTTCGCATCGGTCAGAGAATTGGTAGCCTCGACCACATCTCTATTGGTTCCTGTTCCTCGCAATTGATCGATCTCCGCCTTCTCGACACTGAAGGTCACTGATTGGATCTTCTTCAGCCCCAGTTCGATCTGTGCTTTTCTTTGCTGTAACGTTCTCAGGGAATCTCGCACTTCGAGGATGACTTCATCTCGCTGACGGTCCAGTTCACGCCGCGCCTGATCGAGCGAGATTTCTGCGGATCTAAAATTGTTTCTCTGACTCTGACGATCGAGCGGAATCTCCATGACAAGCCCCACGGAATAATCATCCGAATCATCGATGGTCAGATCTGAAAAGCGGTACTTTGGATCCGCTGCAGCAGAGTATCCGAGAGAGAGCCCCAGTGATGGCAATAGTGAGTTGGTCGCGATGTTGAGTCCACGCTCCGCATCTTCCAGTTGATCTCTTGTGGATCGGATGTCGAGCCTGTTGTGGAGTGCAGCCTCGACCGCTCCTTCCAGGTCCATCTGGAAAGGAGTGACCTGAGGGAAGTCGTCCTGAATAATAAACTCCACATTGGTGGGTAAACCAAGATCGATCTTGAACCGGTCGATGGAGAGGCTGAAAGCCTGTTCAGCATCGAGGCCACTGGACTGCGCTTCCAGCAGTGCTTGCTCTGCACGGAACACATCCAGGCTATTTCCGCGACCGAGACGAAACAGTGCTTTCGCTTGCTCCCAGGCAAACAACTGTCCCTCGATATTCTCATGGGTGTTGGCGAGCTTTTTCTGCTGACTGATGAGTCCGAAATACTTCTCTGTGACCTGGATGACGAACTCTTGCCGAAACAACTCGAAGTCCCTCGCTCTGTAAAGCAGGTTTCGTTCCGCCTGGTTCAGCGTTTCGAAGGCAAAATCATGCCCAGCACCCCGAAGTAACGGTTGAGTCAGCGACAAGGACGTCGAAACATTGGAAGTCTGGCTATCGGCCAGAGGGTCAGACGAATTGAGCAAGGACCCATGGGTATCGAAGGAGAGTTTTCCACCCAAGAACAGCATCTGGCTGCCACCGAGAGACAAGGCCGCCACGTCTTGATAGTTCTGATCACTTCCATCGGAGGCGGAAAAGGACGCCGTTGAACTGAAGACTGGACGGAGGAAGTCCCTCCTGGTCAACCCAAGTGACAATGCGCTGAGGAAAAATGA
>JABHOG010000096.1 GCA_018694835.1 Planctomycetota bacterium
AAAGTTGACCTTTGATCTGCTCATCTACGAGCGCCAGCTCCCTGCAGCCATCGATTTCGTGCGAGCCCTACCCGATGTACCGATGGTGCTCGATCACATCGCCAAGCCGAGAATCGCCGACGCACTGCTGGAACCGTGGTCGAGTCAGATCAGAGAACTGGCCCTCGCTCCCAATCTGATGTGCAAACTGTCCGGCATCGTCACCGAGGCCAACTGGCTCGAATGGACCCCCAGCGAAGTGGCTCCCTACATCGAAACCGCCATCGAAGCGTTCGGGCCCGATCGATTGATGCTGGGAAGCGACTGGCCAGTCTGTTGCCTGGCTGCGGATTATTCGCGAGTCCGAAGTCTCGTGGAACCGTTCCTCGCGACCCTCTCGGCGACGGAACGAGCCGCCATCGAGGGTGGCAATGCTCGCAATTTTTACGGTCTCGAAGTGGGCGCCTCTTGAAACGGGCCTGAGGATCTGCGACTCATGCCACCGCCTCCTGCGCATAAAGGTGCTTCTGGAACCCGGTGAAGATCTCGGTAATTCCGGCGATCTCTCCCAGTTCTTCGACCGCTTCGCGGACTCCCTGATATTTCAACTCCAGCAACGCCGGCAGTTTCTCCTGGGACAGTTCCTGCACGCCTTCCTGGATGTACTGGTGGAGAACAAAGGCGAGGAACTGTTGCTGCTTGGCATCAAGAGGGTCGAGGATCTCGCTCTTTCGCGCAGTGACCCGCTCGAGGCGGGTGATGGGCGCCTTGGCGTAGGCGATGTAGGCCAGCAGATCGAAGATGTCGCAGTTCTCGGCAGCGATCATCTGCGCCAGTTCGGAGAACTGTGTCGGGCCGTAACCCTTCTCCTCCAGAGAAGAGAGCAACTGGCTGCGCGTCTGCGGCAAACTCCACAACTGGCGTAACTGCTCCTCGTCGGTAAACAGGGATGGAATCTCTCCGAAGAGCTGTTGGATGAACTCGGTCGCCGACATCGGCGTGCCGTCCGGATTCCAGAAGCTGGTGCTGGTCATGTGCTGGATGGTTCGTTCCTTGCCATCCGCTAGTTTGATCTTGAGTTTGCGCGGCCGTTCTTGCGCCTCGCTGTCGTCCGGTTCTGGTCCCTCTCCATCTCCTTCGGGGCGAGGGGGCCGCGGCTCCATCGGTTCCGGTGCTTCCGGCTCGCCGTCCCATTCCGGATCGTTGAAGTGTTCATGGGCACGAACGAAGTCGTAGATGGTGAAGTACTCCTTGCCCTCGTAGATTCGCGTGCCACGGCCGATGATCTGCTTGAACTCGATCATCGAATTGATCGGCCGCATCAGGACGATGTTGCGGATGTTGCGAGCATCGACCCCGGTGGAGAGTTTCTGGGAGGTGGTCAGGATGGTCGGGATCGTCTTCTCGTTGTCCTGGAATACCTTGAGATGCTTCTCGCCGAGATCGCCATCGTTGGCGGTCACACGAACACAGTAATCGGCGTGGGTGCTGCTCTTCATCTGGTTGATCAGGTCCCGAACCGCCAGGGCATGATCCTGGGTGGCACAGAAGACCAGCGTCTTGTGGTTCTGGTCGATGGCGTTCATGAAGATCTCGACGCGCTTTCTCTCCCGTTCCTGGATCTCGATGATGCGGTTGAAGTCATCCTCGCCGTAACGCTTGCCCTCTTCCACTTCCCCTTCCATCACCCTGTCATCGGAGGTGTAGACATAGTCGTCGAGGGTGGTCTGGATCTGCTGGACCCGGAACGGTGTCAGGTAGCCGTCGTTGATCCCTTCCTTGAGCGAGTAGATGTAGACCGGGTCGCCGAAGTAGTCGTAGGTATCGGCATTGGTATCGCGGCGCGGAGTGGCGGTCAGGCCCAGTTGTACCGCCGGCTCGAAGTATTCGAGAATCCCCCTCCAGTTGCTCTCGTCGTTGGCGCCGCCGCGGTGACATTCGTCGATGACGATCAGGTCGAAGAAATCGGGCGGGTAATCGCCGAAGCTGGGCTGCGGGTTGCCGTCGGTATCGCGACCCGACATGAAGGTCTGGAAGATGGTGAAGAAGACGCTGCCATTCTTGGGCACCCGGCCCTTCTTGCGGATCGACGACGGGTCGATACGGACCAGAGCATCTTCGGGGAAGGCACTGAAGGCGTTGAAGGCCTGATTCGCCAGGATGTTGCGGTCCGCCAGGAACAATATGCGCGGACGCCGGGTCGGTTCCTGTCCCTCGTCCAGTCCAGCCCGCCAGTCGGTCAGGTTCCAGCGGCTATGAAACAGTTTCCAGGCGATCTGAAAGGCGATGGCAGTCTTGCCGGTGCCGGTGGCCAGCGTCAGCAAGATGCGATCCTGCTGACGACCGATCGCATCCAGCGCGCGAGTGATGGCGTTGTGCTGGTAATAGCGTGGTTGCCACTGGCCTCCCTTATCTTCAAAGGGGATCGCTGAGAATCGATCGCGCCACGTCTCTTCCTTCGCCTCCGCATCGCCATAGACGGTCTGCCACATCTCCTCGGGGGTGAGGTAGTGATCGACATCCCCCTCGGTGGCGCTTCGCATGTCGACCTGGTAGATGCCGTGGCCGTTGGTGGAGTAGGTGAAAGGGGTATGAAGTCTTTCTGCATCCCTCTTGGCTTGAGCCAGACCCTCAGTGACCTCGGCGTTTTCACGCTTTGCCTCTAAGACAGCGAGCTTTTGGTTCCTGTGGACCAGGACGTAA
>JABHOG010000097.1 GCA_018694835.1 Planctomycetota bacterium
AATCGATGGGCCAAGTTCAGTGGCTGCTAGTGTCGCTGCGATTCCTCCCTTAGAATTTCGCCGGACCCGTTTCCACTCCTGAGCTGGAGATTCCGATGGCACCTGTGCCCTACCGTTCCATGACATGGCTGCTCGCCCTGCTCCTGTCGGCCAGTTTCTGCCCGACTGGCCAGGGGGCCGAAAAGCCCAATATCATCTTTTTCCTCGCCGATGATCAACGCTGGGACCAGATGGGATGTGCCGGGCACCCGGTGATCCAGACACCCAATGTGGACCAGCTGGCGCGAGAGGGCGTTCGTTTTCGTAACATGTTTGTCACGACATCGATTTGTGCCGCCAGCCGCGCCTCGATTTTCACGGGCCATTATGAACGATCCCACCGATACACCTTTGGAACCGTGCCGATTGCGAGGCAGCAGACGTCACTCAGTTATCCCGCACTGCTCAAGCAGAATGGATACCAGACCGGATTCGTCGGCAAGTTTGGGGTGAGGGTAGATCGTGGTGTCACCGATGAGATGTTCCATTACTTCAAACCACTGGGTACCAACCCGTATCACAAGCCGCAGCCCGATGGTTCAACTCGCCATGTCAGCCAGATTGCCGGTGACCTGGCCATCGAGTTCCTCTCACAGCAGGTCAAGGACAAACCATTTTGCCTGTCTGTCAGTTTTAACGCTCCCCATGCAGAAGACAGCGACAAGCAGGATCACTATCCGTTCCCGAAGGCTGTTGCGCATCTCTACAAGGATTCGACGATCGCACCGCCTCGAATGGCCGCCCCGGAGATTTTTGAATCGCAGCCAGAGTTTCTCAAGCAAGGTTTGAATCGCCAGCGCTACTTCTGGCGCTGGGATACAGATGAAAAGTACCAGAAGAACATCCGTGGCTATTACCGCATGATCAGCGGAGTGGATCACGTGGTGGGTCGTGTGATGAAGCAACTCGAGGCGGCGGGGCTGTCACAGAACACGATTCTCGTTTACGCCGGTGATAATGGTTACTACCTGGGGCAACGAGGGTTTGCCGGCAAGTGGTCCCATTACGAGGAATCGCTGCGCGTGCCGCTGGTGATTCATGATCCGCGGGCGAAAGTGGCTGTTCGTGGGAAACAGGTCGACCCGATCGCGCTGAATATCGATATCCCCGCAACAATCCTCGAGTTGGCGGGAGTGGAAGTTCCGGAATCGTACCAGGGCCGCGGACTGGGGCCATTACTGGCAGGCGATAAGCCCGACGACTGGCGAACAGATTTTCTCTGTGAACACCTTCTGCACATGCCCGGTGGAATCCCCAAGTATGAGGGGGTCCGCGGCGAGCGGTGGGTCTATGCGCGCTACTTCGAGCAGGATCCACCCTTTGAGTTTCTTCATGACCTGGAGAAAGATCCTGATCAGCTGATCAACCATGCGACCGATTCGAAATATGCCAGCCAGTTGGCGACGATGCGATCTCGCTGTGATCAACTCCGGGACCAGTACGGAGGCGAGTACTCACGAGAGAAATTTCCGCTGCGAGGCGATCGAAAGCAATCCAAGGTCGAGACCGATGCACGCCAACCAGCCAGGGCACCGGCAAGCGATCGCCCCAACGTGATCCTGATCATCTCGGATGATCAGGCGTGGACCGATTTCGGCTTCATGGGCCACCCGGTCATCCAGACTCCCTCGCTCGACAGACTCGCCCAGGAAAGTGCCACCTACCTGCGCGGTTATGTTCCCACGGCTCTCTGCCGACCTTCGCTCGCCACCATGATCACCGGCCTTTACCCGCACCAGCACCGGATTACCGGCAACGACCCAGCGCCGCCGCAGGGTGTGGCAGGCGCGGCACTACCAAAGGACGCCGGTATTCGGCAGCAGCGGGCACAGTTGATCCGCAATATCGATCGGGTGGCGACGATCCCCAAACTACTGGCCGAGCACGGTTATCTCAGTCACCAGAGTGGCAAGTGGTGGGAGGGAAATTTCTCGCGCGGTGGTTTTACCCACGGCATGACCCATGGGGATCCGGACCGAGGAGGACGGCATGGAGACGAAGGGCTGAAAATCGGCAGAGAGGGGCTCAAGCCCGTTTTTGATTTTATCGATGAGGCAGGAGAGCAGCCTTACTTCCTCTGGTACGCGCCGTTCCTGCCCCATTCTCCCCACAATCCTCCCCGGCGACTGCTCGAGAAATACCAGGCACCCGGTCGACCCATCCAGCTCGCTCGCTATTACGCGATGTGTGAGTGGTTGGATGAAACCTGCGGCCAGCTACTCGACTACGTCGACAAGAAGGACCAACGGGACAACACCATCGTCATCTTCGTGGTCGACAACGGTTGGATTCAGCGAACGCCGCAGACGCAGCTGCCCGAGGGCTGGCGAAGCCGTTTTGCACCACGCTCCAAGCAATCGCCCTTTGATGGCGGAACCCGAACACCCATCATGATTCGCTGGCCGGCCAAGGTGGGTCCAGGTATACGCCAGCAACTGGCCAGCAGTATCGACATTGCCCCCACCGTGCTCAGGGCATGTGGCCTGGAACCGCCGGCTCAGATGGTAGGCATCGACCTCGTCGACCAGTCCTCCAGCGAAGTGCCGCTGCGCTCCCACTTGCTGGGAGAAAGTTATGCCCATGACATCGCCGACCTTGCTGACCCGGAAAAGAC
>JABHOG010000098.1 GCA_018694835.1 Planctomycetota bacterium
AAACAGCGGCAGATGAATTCGATGTGATGGTCTGGGATCGGGAGATTCCTGACCAACTTCCACCCGGTGTTGGACACCTGGTGATCGGAGCGCGTCCATTGCAATTTTGGCCAGATGAAATCGAGATGGTTTCTCAGCCGGTTCTGGTGGCGTGGCAAAAAGATGATCCTGTATTACGATTTAGCCAGCTCAACGCCATCGATGGAACAGTTGTGGAGACTTATCCGTTTCCGCTACGGCCAGGAGTGAGCGCCATGGCCGAATGCCGTGAAGGAGCCCTGCTGGCGCGTTTCAACGAGGGAGATGTTCGAGGCATCGCAGTGGCCTTTGATGTGCTGGCTTCACCCTGGCCCCTGACACCCTCATTTCCCTTCTTCGTGGAGGCTGCGTTGCGAGATCTGGCTCGGGTGAGTAGCGGTATCGAGAGTGGAATTCGATCGGGCGATCTGATCGAGGTGTTCGCCGGCGCAGGGGTTTCAAGGGCGGTGTTGACCGATCCATCCGGGGTGCAGGAGGTCGAGATTCCTGTGCTGCCGGAGGGAGTGCTGCGGACTTCAGCAGGGGATGAACTGGGAATCCATACGATGAGCTGGCGGAAGGGGAAGGACCCTGACTCCGAGTGGATTCAGCAATTGATTCCGGTCAACCTGCTCTCCCCGGAAGAGAGTTCCATCGAACCGAAGCCCTCCATCGGGGGGATCACCACAGTTCCAGAGCGTGAGCAGGAAGGCTTCTGGGGTGGTGCTCGTTCTGAGTTGTGGCCATGGTTTTTGGCAACGGCGCTGTTCTTGATGATGTTGGAGTGGATCGTGTTTCATCGACGATGACGATCAAAAGAATAGTTACACCTCGGCGGAGCAGCCCTCCGTAGGCGAGTGGATGGGGAGATTGCGATGAAATTGACGGTATACCTGGCAGGCCAGATTCACGATGACTGGCGTGGGCGTTTGCGTGAACAGGCACAGCAGCGTGGGATCGATGTCGATTTTGTTGGACCTCAGGATGAGCACGATCTATCCGATGGGATCGGCGAACAGATTCTCGGGGAACAGGGAAGTCCGCGCTGGCGAGACGAGGTAGCCTCGCAAGCCAATAATCTGCGGACTCGAATCCTCATGACGCGTTCGGATGCGGTGGTGGCTCAGTTCGGAGACAAGTTCCGACAGTGGAACGCGGCGATGGACGCGGGGATCGCCATTGCTCTGGGAAAACCTCTCATCGTTGTGAGAGATCCATCGTTACATCATGCCCTGAAGGAAATATCCCAGCGCGCACAGATGACTGTCGACCAGCCAGAGCAAGTGCTGGACGCGCTGGAATACGTACTTCGCTGACCGATCAGTCCGCCGCTTGTTTGACCTGAATTCCTTTTCGCTTCTTCTGCAGTTCCATCTGCCACTGACCATCTCGGGCGTCTCGATTGTCATCGTTGAATTGGATGACATTCTTGAGATAGTCCTGCATCTCCATGTTCTGTGTCGACGGCATGCGATTCATCTGGTCGATTCGAGAGTCCATCTGAATCGACGTGGATCCTCGGAAAAATGCGTAATCGCTGCTGCCACGACGGGCGATGACGGTCGGTATCAAATCTGTAGCATCGGAAACGAACAGACCTCGACGATCGGTGGTGCCCGATTGAACCTGACCCTGGTTGAGAATTCGGATCTGAACACCTGGGATCAGTGCATCGGTGACGGGATCGATCGATTGTATGCGGATATTGCCAGAGTTGTCCTCGACCACCAGTTCCATCTGATTGATCAGCACCAGACAGGAGGTGTGGATATCTTCACCCCTCACGATGACCAGGTAAGCCCCGACCTCTTCGATGGGTAGGGTGACCTCGTGAGACGCTTGCATCGCCCCTCCGCCGGCGCCCTTTCCACCCAACTGAACGGTGGTAGAGATGGTCGGTGAAATTCCACTCAGGTTGACCTCGGTCACACGAGAGAGGTCTTGTTCGCGCAGTGCCAGGGTCATCAGGTTGACCTTGTATGCGAGCACTTCCGCTTCTTCGATGTTTCGGTAGCGAAGTTCAATCTGAACCTCATCGCCAGGCCTGAACTCGGAGATCTCATCGATATTCAGTTCCCTGGAGTGGAAGCGTGCCAGGGAAGCGCGTGCGTCTTCAAACAGATCCTTGACCTGCTCGTAGTAAGTTGCGGCGTCCTCGGTCTGATTGGCAGCATGATGAATCTGCCCGATGATGTAGAGAGCGAGATCTCTGTTTTCACTGGTACGAGTTTTTCCCGAAGGAGTTTCGTATCGTGCATCGGCAATCTGCTGCAACAGCTGTAAAGCTTCTTGCTGCTGATCGAGTGACCAGAGTGCGACCGCTCTGGTGTAGCGGAATGAATCGACATGTCTGGATTTTTGGAATACTCCAGCAAGGATTCCCGATTGATCCGCAGCACGCTGCCAATCTTCCAGGTCGAGGAAGGCACTGACCAGATTCAGACCCGCATCTGCAGCGGTCGGATCATCCCCGTGGATGTAGATGAACTTTCTCAGCAACTCGATGCCGAAGTAGGAAAGTTGTGCAGGGGAGAGTCCCCACTTCTCTCGGGCCGCTTGGCCAGCACGAGAGAGGGCGATGTCGGCCAGAGTCTGCTCCGCAGCCAGCACCGATGGTAGATCCGGATATTCCATCACCAACCGAAGTAGCAGCAAGAGCGAAGCTTTCAGATCTCTCTGCTCGAGTACGCCTGTGACCTGCAGGTCGCGGCCAAAGGTCTCCTGGATCACCGCCAGGAAGATCTGGATCGATCGAGGGTGCTCCCCGAGGATCCGGTAGGCCTCGCCAATTCGGATGACATTCTCGAACTCGATGTTGAGGTCTGGATCCTGCTCCTTCAGTACCTCGAAGAAGGAGACCATGGCAGAATTGTCCCCCGCTTCGATGGCGCTCAGAAGCAAGATTCTTGCCACCTCTTTCTTGACCGGAGGTCGCAATCGATCCTTGTGTTCGTCCCACAACCGAGTCAGCAGTTCGCGGGCTTCTCGCCAGTGCTTGGCATCCCAGTGCATCCGTCCACGGTTGTAGATCTCATCGGGGGTCGCACGGTACTTGTCTTCACTGCCTCGACCACGAGTGAGAACCGTGAGTTGTGTTTCCTGTCCGAGACTGATCCTGGATGGTTTGGAAACACTGCGGATGATCGGTGGCGGAACCCGATACTCTCCCGGAACCGTGCCAACCAGAGAATAGGAGACATTGAAGTGACTTCTGGTTCGGGTCCAGATTTGCAACAGATTGCCGTCGAGTTGGTGCGAATCAATCCGTCCTTTCAAACTTCCCTCGACCATGCTCATTCCCGAAGGAATAATCAGGTCGAGTTGCAGGGTCTCCGGGTCGGAGAGGGTTTTACCGGTCTGATTTCGGATCTCCAACTTCACCTCGGTGCTACTGCCGAG
>JABHOG010000099.1 GCA_018694835.1 Planctomycetota bacterium
CAGGGTTCATCCGCCTTCGACTGCTCGATCATCGATCCTTCCTTTCCTGCAACCCGAGTCGAACTCAAGTCTCGACTCGCAGTTCATCACGCTTCCACGATCTTCACTGCACGATCTTCACTGCACGATACGAAACTGGCCCCTGTTCTGGCGTGCGATGTGGGTGAAGAGCTCGATCCCCTTCTGCCAGGATCCGATGAAAACGGTGTAGATGTGGTGTCGATCCCAGTTGCCATGATGGATATCCTGCTCCACCGGTTCCGAATCCGATTGTCCCTGGCAATAGTGAGCCCCATCTCCGATCAGAATCAATCTTCTCGAATCGATATCCAGCGTCGATGTGCGCAAGATTTTCAGTCCCGCAACCACTCCGGTCGAGATGCAGGTGGTGCCACCGGGGACCAGTTGGCCGAGGAACTCTTTTGCCGAAGTACAGGCATTGAGCCCGGCAGCGATCATCTCTGGATTCCAGATCTCGATCCTGTCGGAGAAGGCCAGCAGGCCCAGTTCCGCCTCTGACGACAGTTCATCGATGGCCTTCACCAGTTCGTGCAACAGGTCATTCCACTTGTCGCCATCGGCTCGCCCCATCGACCCGCTGAAATCGACCACGAACATGAACGCATCTCCCTCGTAGATGCGACCGTAAAACTGGATCGATTCGGGGATGTCTTCATCATCGGTAGGACCATCGGCTCCCCCACCCGATGGAAGATCGAGGGGACGCCGTTGCGGACTATCAGCACCGACCAGAGTCAGTACCAGTGCCAGTAATACGACACAGGACAGGAACAGTACCAACACTCTCATCGTGCCACTCACTCACCAGGCGGGCAGATTATTTCTCCAGTCGGACCGGTACCACAGCTGGGTACATCCGGTCCTCGGTCACTCCATCCCATCAACGGCTTTGCCATCCCTCTGGTTCCCAGCGGTAGAAAGCGCAGCGATCCGCAACCGTTTCGAGATCGACAAGTCAGTGAAAACACTTCGCCGGTCCAACGGCATCCGTGTGTCGCACTGTTTCTTCCATGCCAGCAGGAAACTGATCGGGTTGTCCCCGAGTCTTGCTCCACCCCTGTGTGGGAGAATTGCGGCATCACTGGGCTACTGAACAATCCGCATCTGTCCGCCATTCTCCTGGGCGATGGCGCTGAACAGATCGATTCCTGCGGTGTAGTTACCGAGGAAGATGGTGTCGATACGATGCATATCCCAGTTTCCCGTGACAATCTCCGCCACCACCATCTCAGCATCATTATTGCCGGAGCAAAACTGTCCTCCATCGCCGATCAGGATCAACCTTCGAGAGTCGATCTCTTTCGACGAGGTTCGGAGGATTTGCAGTCCCGCATTGACTCCGAGGGAGATACAGGTCGCCCCCATCGGTTGCAGTTCTGAGAGGAAGGTGATGGCGAGCGCACGGGCACTGGGACCGGAGTCGACCATCTGATCGTTCCACGGCACGATCGGAGTGGAAAAGGCCACAATCCCCAGCTCCGCATTGCTGGAGAGACTTTGAATTGCCGTGACCATCTCCTCGAGCAGGGTGCCCCACTTACCGCCGGTGCTCATCGATCCACTGCGATCGATGACGAACACGAACGCATCGGCCTCGTAGTGATGCCCGTAAAAGTGGATGATCTCGACAATCTCATCCTGATCCTGCATCGGCTGTCGCGCTCCCCCTGACGGAAGATCGAGCGGTCGACGTGTCGGCGCCTCTGCACCTAGTGCAGTGAGAACCCACAATCCACTGAGTAACACGATCAATATTTTCATCTTCTTCAACTCGCCAGGCGGGCGATCTCACCGGGGCGGGCAAGTCACCTGTTCAGTGCTCCTTTGACCCTCTTCGGCAAATCTCAGGCCACACTTGAAGAAAAATTGATGGACACTCTCAGAATCGGCAATGGCGGTCGCAGGGAATGATACATACGGGTATGCTGTGGCCAAGTTACGAAGATGGAGTCTTGACAGGATCCGATTGCCCCAGAAAGACGCAATGGCCATCGTCTCATTTCGACACACGAGCAGTGCCCTGCTGCTGGGAGCGCTACTGGGTCTGCTGAGCAGTTGGCCGCTGACCACGACGGCGGATCCACCCGCCGCCGTCATCGCCCACCAGGTGATGCAAGTGGTCGAAGGACGCTACGTCGAGGAGGTCGATGGCCCCAAGTGGCTGCTCGACGGACTCGACCAGGCGCTCTCTCAACTCGATCGCCACAGCCGTTTCTTTCCGCCAGCAGAGGCGACACGGTTCGAACAGGAAACCGGCGGCATCCTGTTCGGGATCGGCATCATCATGAAGAAGAACGAAAACGGTGGAGCGACCATCGACAAGGTGCTGCCCGATGGGCCCGCACAACGGGCTGGAATCCTTGCCGGAGATCAGATCGTCTCCATCGAAGGGGACCGTTCCGAGGACTGGCAACTGGCCCAGATCTCGGCACGGATTCGCGGGATTCTCGATACCGAAGTCTCGCTAGGCCTGCTGAGAAATGGCACCGAACTGCAGATCACTGCTCGTCGTGCCGAGGTCCAGATTCCCAGCATCACCGAATCAACACTCTTCGCCGCGGAGGATCGATCCACCACCTCGATCGGCTTGATCCGTTTGCAACAGTTCCAGCCAGAGAGTTCAACTCAAATACAGCAAGCGATAGAGAAGATGATCGCATCGGGTATCGAGGGAGTGATCCTCGATCTGCGAAATAACGGCGGAGGCTTGCTACACGAGGCGGTCAAGATCGTTTCATTGTTCCTCAAGGAGGGACAGACGGTGGTCTCGACCCGCGGTCGAACCGGATCGGGTGATCACCAGGTCTTCCAGAATGATGATGATGGACCCTTCCTCGAGTTACCGCTGGCGATCCTGATCGACCGCTACAGTGCCAGCGCTTCCGAGATCGTGGCGTCTTCACTTCGAGATCATCAGCGTGCGGTACTGGTCGGAGAGATCTCCTTTGGCAAGTGGTCGGTGCAGGACCTGATCTCCGTCGGTCGTGGCAAGACTCGCTCTCTGGTGAAGTTGACCACCCAGTCGTTCCATGCCCCGCAGAGCCTCAGGGTGACCCAGGATGAAAACGGCGACCGGGCAGGAATTCAGCCCGACCTGGAGATCGAGACGAAACCACAACAGCATCTTCAGTTGAGTAGCCACTGGCGCCAGCGCAGTTTTGATCGGATCGAAAACCCAACCGAACTTACGCGCCTCGCAGATCCCGATGATTCGCTGGAGGTCGACGAAATCGGCAACGGTGATCCGGTCCTCTCGGCGGCGATCCAGTTACTTCGAGATGCCCCAGCCCGAACAACACTGCTGAACAACTCGACTCCCGTCTCGCAGAAGACGGAAGATCCGGCAGCTGAGGAGACGCCACGATGAAGGTCCTGGCGATCGAAACTACCTGTGATGAAACCGCCGCTGCGGTGGTCGAACGAGGCCCGGTGGTCCTCTCCGATGTGGTCTATTCTCAGATCGAAGAGCATGCACCCTTCGGTGGTGTGGTGCCGGAGATTGCCAGCCGAAGTCATGTCGAGCAGTTGACCTCGATGATCGAGGAAGCCCTGACCCGCGCGCAATTGCACCCCTGCGATCTCGATGCCATCGCGGTCGCCCATCGACCCGGTCTGATCGGCGCCCTGATGATCGGGGTGACCACCGCCAAGGCTTTGGCCTGGTCGTGGGACCTCCCCATCATCGGAGTACACCACCTGCAGGCGCACCTTGAAGCGGCGGCACTGGCGGGAGAAGAGATCTCCACACCGTACCTGGGTGTTGTGATTTCCGGAGGCCACACCGACATGCACCGCGTCGAACAAGCGGGTCGGTCAAAGTGGCTCGGGGGCACTCGCGACGATGCCCTCGGTGAGGCCTTTGACAAGGTCGCCGCGGTGCTGGGACTGGGTTATCCGGGGGGGCCCGCGGTCGAACGTGCTGCCCTTCAGGGAAACCCGAAGGCGCTCCGATTGCCACGAACCTTGCTCGCGGCGGACTCGCTCGACTTCTCCTTCTCCGGCATCAAGACTGCGGTGCTGTATCGCTGGCGCGGACCCAATGCGACCTACCCTGGAAGAGCTCCTGGAGCACCAGAGCCGCAAGACATCTGTGCAGCATTCCAGGAGGCGGTCTTCGACGTGCTGGCGGAAAAGATCCGCCGAGCGTGCACACAGGAGTCGCTCGGTGAAGTGGTGCTCGGCGGCGGAGTCACCGCCAACCAGGCGCTACGGCAAGGATTAGCCCAGAGGCTGGGGAATCAATTCCGACTGGTCTTTCCCCCCTTGCAGTTTGCCACCGACAACGCTGCAATGATCGGAGCCCTCGCCTTGCGACGGCTCGAGGATGGTCATCGAGACGACCTGGAACTGGTCGCGGAGGCACAACCATGATGCAACACGAAAATCTCGACCTCGATCATGACCGCCAGCAACGGTGCGGATTTCCCGAGGTGGTCTACGGAGCGGGCAAAACTCCAGAGGAGATTGTCTCGGCTCTCACTGCCATTGCGGATCGAACCGATATCGCCTTGGCGACCCGTGTCGATGATCATGTCGGTGCTGACATCGCCAGTCAGATCGATGGTGCCCAGTGGCACCATCGTTGTCGCTGTATCTCCATCGACCGGAAGAATCGTCAGCGGATGGGTCAGGTCACCATCATCTGCGCCGGATCGAGTGACCTTCCGGTCGCCCAGGAGGCACGGTTGACGGCAGATCTCGCCGGCGCCTCTACCGAAGTGATCCCCGATGCAGGGGTCGCCGGCATCCACCGGATCCTCGCTCACGATGAGATTCTTCGTACCTCCAATGCTCTGATCGTGGTCGCAGGCATGGAAGGCGCTCTTCCTTCGGTGGTGGCGGGCAGGGTCGCCGTACCTGTGATTGCGGTCCCCACCAGCGTCGGCTACGGCGCTGCTTTTGGCGGAGTCACGGCGCTCCTCGGAATGCTATGCTCCTGCGCAGCAGGAATCTCCGTGGTCAACATCGATAACGGTTTCGGTGCCGGCATCCTTGCCGCTCGAATCAATCGTCTCGCCTGCGAGGGAGGCCCCGCCAGTGGTCGGTGAGACCTTTCCCGCCCTGCCTCCTCGTCCATTCGACGCCAATAAATCGACGATGGGATCGGTGACAGTGGTGGGCGCTTCGACAGGTCTCAGTGGTGCCGCATTGCTGGCGGCTCATGCGGCGATTCGTTCCGGCTGTGGTCGAGTGACCATCGCTGTTCCCGCAACCGTGGCGCATGTTGCCGAGGAACAAAAGCCGCTCGAGGTGATGTGCTGGAGTCCCCTCGATGGGGAGTCTTGCTGGACTACTACTGCCATCGAATCGCTACTTCAGTCCCCCCACCCCGATTGCTGGGTCTTCGGCTGCGGTCTCGGACGAGATCGGAGAAGCACTGCAGCGCTCGCCACCTGGCTCAAGGCTCGATCGAATCCGGCGGTGATCGATGCCGATGGGTTGTGGCACCTGGGCGAAGATCCAGCGCTGATCAGTCAACTCGGCCGAGACACCATTTTGACACCGCATGAGGGAGAACTGAATCGGCTGGCACAAGTATTCGACCTGAAGGGTTTGCGACGAGAAGATCTCGGCACCACACTGCATCAACGGAGTGGATCCGTGGTGGTTGCCAAGGGCCCTGGCACCATCACCGTAGGACCGTCAGGTGTGTTTCCCAACCGCACGGGCAATCCGGGCATGGCCACCGCCGGCAGCGGAGATGTGCTGGCGGGAGTGATCGGAGCGCTGGTCGCGCGGGGGGATCCACCCGAAACTGCGGCCCGTAGAGGTGTCTGGCTCCACGGATACGCCGGCGATCTTGCCGCAGATCGACGGGGCCAGGAATCGATGACCGCCGGGGACATCATCGAGATGCTTGGCGAGGCTTTTCAGAACCTGAAGGAGTGCCGATGAAAATGCCGATGCAACAGTGCCTGGTCGATGACTTCGAGGTGATCGATAATGTTCATCTCGGAGAAGGGTGGTTCCGCCTCGATATCGAAGCGCCCTCCATCGCATCGACGGCACGAGCGGGCCAGTTCGTCCAGGTCCGGATCGGATCCACCGACGATCCACTGATCCGGCGTCCCTTCAGCATCTTCGATGTGGGACCGGAACCGGGACCGGATGCGACGATGCTGCGCTTGCTGGTGCAAAGGGTCGGTCCCGGAACCACCGCCATGATGCAGTTATCTGCCGGAGATCGGATTCACCTGATGGGTCCACTCGGGCACCCGATGCCAAGACCCTCTCTGGGAGAGGACGGCGTCTTGCTGCTGATCGGAGGGGGAATCGGTGTCGCACCACTCTACTTCTATTGTCGTGAGCTGGCCGCAGAGGGATCACCGCTGAAGCACCAGGTACTACTGGGGGCCCGCAGTTCAGCCCTGCTGATCGGTATCGAGGCCTTCCACAAGATCGGTGTCGAGACCCACGCGGCGACCGACGATGGCAGTTGCGGTTTTCATGGCAATGTCATCGAGTTGCTCGAGGAGAAGCTGGCGTCCTTCTCCGATCTTGGCCAGGTCTCCGGCATCGGTTGTGGTCCTCACGGGATGAACCTGGCACTGCGTGATATCGCCATCGAGCGCGATCTGGACTTCTCCATCTCCCTCGAGAATTACATGCCGTGCGGATTTGGAGCCTGTTTTGGCTGCGTCATCGAGGGGCCCGCCGATCAGCCCCTGCGCTATCGCAGGGTCTGCGTCGAGGGGCCCTGCTTTCCGGTGCGGGAACTACCAGAGAAGTTCTAGCCGTACATTTTCGTTACGCCAGCTCGAATCGCCCTCCTCGAGTGCTCCACCCGAAAGCGGGAGGCTCTTCAGAATCGTCCCCGATGCCTCGAGAAGCGTATCTATTGGTGACGGAGACTCAATTCGCCAGGGTGAATGAGATTCTCGGCCCCACTCCCGATGGTAGACTGGCTGTTTTCTGGCCACAATATCCGAGTCAGCCGTTCTTCTGGAAGTCAGTGGTTCGATTGGCTATGGTGTCTCCGGCAAGGAACGACTTTCACCACGGTGTGAGTCAAAGTTGTGAGTCCGACGCTGACTGATGAATTGGGCCTTGGACTTCTTGCCATGATCGGCTGCTGAAGCAGCGATGGTGTGTCGAAGGTGTTACGCCATCACGGTGATCCTGCAGGTGAAAGTTGCCAACAGGAACACAGGGTTCTGATGCTTACGAGTTTCAGAACTCCGCCAAGTTTGTACTCCGGAGGGGCATCGGCCCCCTCGATCCTGATGCGCCGGGAGAGTGAACCCCTCTCCCGGCTTTTTTTCATCGCTGAAAAAGAGCCCTCCACTTCACTGACCCGATGAGGTCTTCACAGCGACTGCGCCGGTGCCAGCGAGCGATGCCATCGAGCGATGCCATCGAGCGATGCCATCGAGCGATGCCATCGAGCGGCTCCTTCAGTCACCCCTCGCTTGCCCCCACTCTCCAAGTTCTCCAGATCCTTGGGAATCGTCGCAGGCAACACACGGCACCCCTCTGCAGTCACCACCGCCCTATCCTCGATGCAAATCCCAAGACCCTCTTCCAGGATATTGATCCCGAGTTCGATGGTCACCACCATACCCTTCTGAAATATGCGGAAGGGTCCGACATCGTGCACCTCCATCCCCATGTGATGACTGGTGCCGTGAGGAAATATGCGCCATCACCCGCCTTCCGAATCACCGTCGAGAGGCGGCGTCCTGGTGAAGTCTGCGGCGTACGGACCACAACGTGCTCCTACATCCAGCCGCCACAGATCTTCTCTTTGACTCGACCTTCATTCTTCATCCAGTGCAGGCAACAATCTTTCTTGCCACTACCGTCGTTGGAAGGAAACCCGGGTGCGGAAGATCCCAGTCGTCGGAACTGCGCATCGATCGCGGCCTCGCCTGTTACTCATTGCCACCGGCGATAGCCGCTGCCGCACCGGCACGCAGTGCCCCCTCGGTGCGCTCGATGGCGCGCTCGAGTTGTGGCATTTCCCGGGCGCTCTTGAGTTATCGCAGAGGTTGGTGCGGCGCACCGACACCCCGCCATTCGGGTTCGAGCTGACGTGACTCCGAGAATCGTGACCACTTCCCTTCGGGGAGCAGCCGTGGGGTGAACCGTGACTGGAAGTTCACTAGCGGAAGGGTCTCGTCGACTCCGGTGGAGTTGTTGGCCACTTCAGCGGGACTGGGTCCAGCACCGTGACATCGTTTCCAGCAAGGATCACTGGCACGCAAGAACAAGCGGCTTCGAGAAGGGGCCTTGCCCCGGGTCGATGGCGAGGAGCGCACCTTCACTGCACAGGCCAATCAGGGAACAGCGGCTGGCGAGTTTCTCGGCGGCTGGCCCGAGATCGGCAGCGAAGGCGGACAGGACGGGGAATCCACCGGGCCAGAGGAGAGTACTCAAGAACAGGCAACGGAGGGTACAGAGCGATTTCAAGAGTTCAATCGGCCTGTTCCAACCCATCGATACGAGTCGCCAACTGGAAATCAACAGCGGTCAAACCATCGACCGAATGGGTATAGATCTTCACTCCCACCCGGCCCCAGCTCAGTTCCAGGTCCGGATGATGACCCAGAGCCTCCGCCAGCGCACCGATCCTGTCGATCCGCTCCAGAGCAGAGACAAAATCGGCAAAGCGGTAACTGCGTACCAGGTGATGCCCCTCCTCGACTCGCCAGTCGGGACGACTCTCCAGCCAGTGATGGATCTGCTCGGATGAGACTTTTTTTTGACGATCAACGGCGGGAGCCGGCTCTGACGGGGAACTCTCGTCAGCGGCTGAGTCGAGATTCATGACAGTCTCCTGACCACTGATCTTGAGGGCGATCTTGGGGCGATCCACGAGTGCTGGATCGGCACCCTGACAGGTGAGACAGTATAGTCATAATACTCACTATAGTAAGGACTTATGCCGAAATCCATGGCTGCCATTAGCCACCAAATGGCCGACATGGCCAGATGCGGCCAGCCAAATCGTTGCCATCGCCAGAGATCGCCTCTTACGCACTGTTTCTCGATTGGCATACACCTTGCATACAACCCAGTGAAGATATTGAACTTGTAGAGATCGAATCGACTCAGAACCACCTGCAGTGCAGGTCTGACAGATTCGCCTTGTTATACAAAACTCGTTTATTCAATCCGCACTGTGCGTTTATTTGTGCGGTTTGCCTCTGGTCACCGGCAGGGGTTTGAGGAGGGACAGGGATGGCCCTCTTCGACTTCGGCGACCAGAGGCTATTTTTTTATCTTCCTCTATTGCAGCCCCCTTTCCCCCTCTCCGACCGCCCCCTTCCACGCTAGATCATCGCCGATGGCATCTGTACCCTTGATGCAACGGGCTCGACCCCTTGGAAGGGATCCGATTGACTGCTCTTCTGGAACTACCCACCTTGGTTCTCAATCGAAGTTGGATGCCAATCCACACCTTACCGGCAAGACTCGCCATCGGCATGGTCGCCCGGGATGCGGCACGAATCATCGATCCCGAGACTTACTCGATTCATGATCTCCAATCGTGGCATGCGGTTTCTCAAGGTAAGGAGTTGGTCGAGGGACGATCCATCCGCTCCGAGACTCTATCCCTGGCTCCTCTCGAGGTGATCGTTCTCACCTCCTATTCCGGGGTCGGTGATCAAGCCGTCACATTCTCTCGACTCAACTTGTACCGTCGCGATCGAAATACATGCCAGTACTGTGGCGATCGTCCGGGTACTCGAGAATTGACCATCGATCACATCTTGCCACGCAGCCGCGGAGGTAAGTTGAGCTGGGAAAATTGTGTTCTCGCCTGCGTCAGTTGCAACAAGCGCAAGGCCAATCGAACCCCGGAGGAAGCACGGATGGATCTGCTGTCGGTACCGAGTCAGCCGGACTGGCGAATGATCCGGCGGATCCTCCCCCGGCCGATCTGGTCATCGTGGGAGAAGTTCATCAGTGATGCCTACTGGAGGCAAGAATTGATCGATTGAGGAGAGGGCCAGTGGGTCGATCCTCCCGACGGTTATACGGGATCAGTTGCTACTTCTCGGAGTGGGATTTGCCGGAGCGCGATCTGGCGCAATAGATCCGCCCGTGGGGCTTGACCCGCAGGCGCCCCACCAGAGCGCTGATTTCTCCGAGGGGCCGGATGCCCCGATCCCCATCATCGACCGGAAGTTCCGCTGAAGCTGCGAGATCTGGTGGAGGAGCCACCACGTCTGCTATTGGATCGAGGCTCGGGTCTGATTCTCGTAGTTGTGCCACTCGCTCATCGAGCCACCGAACCACCTCCTCAACACTCTCTCCCTCGACGATTTCATCGGTCGCTCGATGATGCTTTCGCTGAAGGATTCGACACGCATCCAGATGGCCGGGAGCGCCTTGATCTCGAACCGCTTGCTGGAGCAAACCGTGGATGCGCGGATCATCCCAGCGCTGGTACTCCTCCGGCGAATCGGGATATCGTCCGAGCGGGATCACCGCCCTCAGGAAATCGAGTAGATGGCGATCGAGAATTCGGCGAGTGTGATGAAAGTAGACCTGGGTGAACATCGAGAAGCGTGCCCACTGCATTCCCTCTGCTGCGAGAACCCCCCCTCGCTCGATTCCGAGCCGCACTCCATCCTCAGTTTCGATCGGTTGCAGCGTGTGGAGAATTCGCGGCAAATCAAACTGACCGTACTGAACGCCAAGGCCTTGTGAATCACGCAGCAAGTAATCCATTCGATCCGCACCAAATCGACCACACACCAGTGAGCGAATGAAGCGAAGATCCGCAGGGAGCTGACGATTCGCAGGATCGAGTACACGCACCACTGACGGATAAAGGTCGTCTCCGCGAATCTCCATCGGTCGCATCACCTGTGGATCCTCCAGCAGGGCACAGGTCATCTCCTCGTGCCCTCCTCGCGGCAGTAACTGCTCGGTGACGTGAGAAAATGGAGCGTGACCCAGGTCGTGCAGCAGCGCCACGTGTCGGGCGATTCGCAGCAGGCGTACCCACTGCCTCTCATCGGCGACAAGACCCAGCGGAGCGAGCAGGCGATCGAGACCGAGGCGACCCCGCATCTCCTCCAGCAGCCGGGTGGCGACCTCGAGGGTACCGAGGGCATGCTCGAAGCGACTGTGGCGAGCACCTGGATAAACCCGATCGGTGAGCCCCAGTTGCGAGATCGATCGCAAGCGCTGGACCGGAGCACCATCGAGCAGCGGGAGATCTTCCCGTTCCAGACGAATCAGACCATGAACCGGATCTCGGATCGCTTCCGACAGGATCAAACCGACCTCCCCTCTCGCACCTCAGCATGAGGTGAGGAAACCTCTTCAGCAAGATGGGACGGCGGTTATCCTGAAGGCAAAGGAGTCTCGTGAGCGGCAGCCACTATTTTCACCACCAGCATCTCTGTCTCGACGGGATCGAACTGGGATTCGCCGCCATCTGGCACGATGACCAGTTGCTGGCCACCTCTCTCAACCCCGATGAAGATCGAGCACGCCAACAGTGTCAGTTACAGGCGGGTTCTCCCCCGTTGAAGTGGGCTCCCTTTCCGCAGCCGCTGGAGCAGGACATCCATGCAGCCATGGCGGGACATCCGGTGGTCTGGCACTACCAGGCCAGCCCACGGGTCGGTACTCCTTTTCAGCGTCAGGTGTGGCAACAGATGGAACGGATCATGGTGGGATCAACACTCGAATATGGGCAGTTGGCCCGCCAAATACAGCGACCTGGTGCCGCCCGGGCGGTCGGCAGCGCCTGCGGAAAGAACCCGTTGCCACTGAGGGTTCCCTGCCATCGAGTGGTACAGGCGGGGGGCCATCTGGGTGGATTTACCGGCGACCTTCGGGTGAAAGCGCTCCTTCTCGAGAGAGAATCCGCACCATCGGAGCCTGACCGGAAGACATGATCAAGTGATGCAAAGCCTCGCGCTCCTTGCCTTGCTTGATGTAGAGCTGTGCCAGCAGACGATGGCAGGATGCACGGCCCGGATCGCCCTGCAGGGAGAAGAAGAGACACTCCGCCGCCAGATCCTCGATACCATCTTCCAGCAGTAACAGTGCGAAACGCTCCCAGGCCGCAGAGCAGGCCGGATCCGCTCCTAGTAGCAAGGCCAGGTCGGAGCGGGCTTCCGCCAGCATCCCCGATTCCTGCAGAGCACAGGCGACCTCAAAGGTGCCACTGGGGATCCCCGATTGTCGGACCAACACCTGATGATCTCCGAACAGGGAATAGTGCTCCAGGACCAGGCCTTCGATATTTTCGCCGAAGGGAAGGAGGACATGGTCCACATCGGCATCGATGGTGGCTCTGCGATGAGTGCCCCCAACCAGACCGTGAGCCCAACGACCACCGACCGCTGCCCCGGGTGGGAGCAGCCGTTCCAGCCCTTCTCTCGACCTCTGCCAGTGCCCATCTTCGTGGGAGATACGGTGCAGATTGAGGGGCAGACAGAACGCCACCGTCGCCGCCACGGCGAGCCACACTCCTTGCGATCGTTTCAATCCTGAGCGGATCGCCAGCACGATGGCTAGCCCCACCACCGACAATCCCATCGACATGGCGATACGAACCTGGGAATCGGCACTCCCGGATGAGGCAAGGGAAGCCACCAACAAACTGGTGACCACGAACAGGGTCAACGCCAGCCGAGGTCCAGTTCCCGCCAGAGTGGCAGTGGCGATCACCGTACGCCCGCGCGAGGCGAGCAAGTCGATAGTCAGGAGGATTCCGATCGGAATCAGCACGACCAAGGGGAACACCGGCAGGGTTCCCGACAGAAGCCACGGTAACAATCCAGCCACCAGAGTCATTCGCATCGGGCGGAACTGCGCATCTCGACCACGAGGTCCGGCGATCAACACGGCGAGGACAGCCAACAGCCAGCCCGGATCGGATCCGAAGATCGACGGCACCGCACCGCTTCGATAGAGATCGGTACAGCCAGTCAGTCCAGTGGCCAAGCTGATCGGATCCGCACCCAACTGACGCAACGACAACAAGATGGCTGCCGCCAGCAGCGTCAACACCCAACCCTCCGGGCGTAGGTGTCGAGGAATCGAGCGGCGCACCCCTTCGATCCAGCAGGCGGGTGCCACCACCACGATCAGCGGGCTGATACCCCATTGCAGCAATCCACAGAGGAATAATGCCACCCATGGTGCAGGCTTCCAGCGAGCGCCGGCCAACAATGCCAGTGCCAGCACCGAGAGCGCCGCCAGTGGAACCGTGTTGGGAACGCTGGCCCAGGGCAATAATGTCGGCTGCAGTGCCACCACCAATGCCGCGAGGATTCCCACCGCCTCACCTCTTCGCCGGACCAGGGCAAAGGCGACCAGTAACAAACAACCGACCAATGAGATCACCGAGAAAACCTTGAGGGAGTCGAAGCCATCGCCGAAGAAATCCATCGACCAGCCCACCATCACGGTAAAGATCGGAGCATCTACGCTGGCCGGAACTCCTGCATCGAGGCCGTAGAACTCGGCGCGGGCATGAGCGAAGGGCCAGGTACCCGTTTCCGGATAGACCGAGGCGACGCCGGTCGGCAGGTCAGGGTCACCGGCAGACTTGCCACTGAGGAGGATGGCCATACAGATGACGAGCGCGAGGGCCAGTCCAGCCATCGGCATCCTTGGTGTCTGCAGCCTCGATGTCGGACTCCACTGCATATTCACGGTGCGTCGGAGACGATGCGGGAGCGAATCCCTAGCTTTTTCGAGCGGTAACGAAGTTGTCGGTAGGAAACCCCGAGTAATCGGGCTGCACGGGTCTGATTCCCCCCGGTGCGCTCCAGTGCCTGAAGAATCAGCGATCGCTCCGCCTCTTCCAGGTATTGTTCCAACTGACAGCCCTCCTGGTCCAGAGTGATCGTGCCAGCACCGTCCGGAAATGCCCCCACCTCCACCACTGGATTCGAACTCAACTCCGCACTCTCCCGCAGGCGAGTCGATGAACCGACAGTCACCAGTTCAAACGCCTCGATCAGAGGTCCGCGGGCCAGAGCCACCTGACGCTGGATCACATTTTCCAATTCCCGGACATTGCCGGGCCAGTCGTGATCATGCAAGGCCTGCCATGCCCCATCCGTGAGGCCATCGATGGTCTTGTTCATCTTCTCGGCGTGACGACGCAGGAAGTGTCCCGCCAGCAGAGGAAGATCATCTTTTCTCTCTCGAAGTGGTGGCAGGTGTAATGGGATGACATTGAGTCGATAGAACAGGTCTTCCCGGAATCGACCCTGCCTCACCTCCTCGGCGAGATCCTTGTTGGTCGCGGCGATGATACGCACATCGGTGGAGACCTCCTGATCTCCACCCACCGGGATCACCTTGCGTGATTCAAGGGAACGGAGAATCCGCACCTGGGTCGCCAGGCTCATGTCTGCCACTTCATCGAGAAAAAGAGTTCCTCCGTCAGCGCTGAGAAACACACCCTTTCGTTCCTCGACAGCACCGGTGAATGCTCCTTTGACATGTCCAAACAGCTCACTCTCCAGTAACCCTTCAGTGAAGGCAGAGCAATTGACCGCAACGAACTGTCTTTGGCGACGCTGGGAGCCATCGTGGATCGCTCGAGCGATCAATTCCTTACCACAGCCACTTTCGCCGGTGACCATCACTGTTGAATCAATCGGAGCCACTCGTTCCACCACATCGAGCATTTCTCGCATCACCGGAGTATTTCCGATGAGACGCCGCACCACCGGGTGATTTATGGCCTCGTCCTGATCAGTGGTAGCGGCCATCGCTCTACGGACGGAACCCCTCACGTCATCATTCTGGAATGGTTTTCGCAGGAAATCGAATCCTCCTCGACGCATCGATTCGATGGCCACATCAGAGGTGGAAAATGCAGTCATCACCAGGATCGGCATCGTTGGAGATATCGATCTAGCAGCCTCCAGTAAGTCCATTCCATCGAGTCCGCCCATTCTCATGTCCTGGATGAAGATGCGCGCTCCACGGGTTTGGAGAACTTCCATCGCCTCCTCCCCAGATGCAACGCATTGAACCTGATAGCCCTCATTGGAGAGAACCATCTCAAGGAACTCGCGCATGCTCTGCTCATCGTCTGCGACGAGGATGTCGAGGGGAATGGAGGGCATCAGATGGCTACTTTCGCAGGGGTACGAGACGCTGTGGGTAGTGCCGCTTGGAAGGTCGTGCCAGTTCCGGGTTGGCTCTTCACATCGATCCAGCCACCGACCGATTCGAGGATCTTTCTCACCAGAGCCAGTCCCAGTCCCCCCTCACGGGTCTTGGTCGAGACAAATGGCAAGAAGGCTCTTTTTTGCAGTTCAGCAGACATACCGGCACCGTCATCGGAGATTTCGAGCAGGACATGATCCACTCGCTGTGAACAGGAAATCTTCAGTTGACTCGCACCCGCCTCGATGGCGTTGATGACCAGATTACGAATCACCTGATGAAGCGAATCTGAATCCCCGAAAACTCGCAACTCCTCTTCGAGTTGACGGATCACGGTGAGGTCCCTGGCATCTTGACGCTGACCGATCGATTCGAGCACTTCCTCGATGACCATGTTCAGATCCACCTCGGTGGATTTTTCGACCCGACGAGATCGAGAGTATTCGAGGAAGCCATCGACGGTTCGGTCGAGCCGATCCGATTCTCTCCTGACGATGGTCTCCATTCGCTGCGCCTGATCGGGAGGCAAGGTTCCCGAAACCAGTTCCACTGCTGCTCCCCGGAGGGATGCGAGTGGATTGCGGATCTCATGAGCCAGTCCAAGGGCCAATTCTTCCAGTGCTTCCAGGTGTTGGAGCCGGGCTTCCGCTTCGATTGCCCGCAATTCAGAGCTGCGATCGGTGAACACTGCCACTCGCAATCCTCCGTCGATCACCGTGGTTCTCACCTGGAAACTCTTCTTCAATCCGACTCTGGAAGACCAATCGATGCAGTGACCGAAATGGCCCGACTGGCTGAAGGCGAGGCGCAACTCCTCATCCGTGGACCGGCGTAGAAGTTCTGAAAGTGGCTCTCCTCGCCAATCATCTCCCTCCGGAAACTCGAGCAAGGTTCGGGCGGCGGGGTTGGTTCGGATCACACGCCCCTTCAAATCTGTGACGATGATGCCCTCCTCGAGTGCATGAACGATTCGATCATGCTCCTCTTCGAGAACTCTCCATCGATGTGTCAATCGGCCGCTCAATATGGCGACTCCGTGCAAGGCCAGTACCATCGCCATCCACGACGCTGCCCCCTGACTGATGGTCTCCGCATCCGGTGTCTGGGCGATCAAGATGGTGGCGGACGCCAGCACCAGAGAAGCCACAGTGGCTCGGAGTACTCCAGCACGGGTCCCTCGTCTCGCTCCGGTGATGACGATGACCACCGGTAGCAAGGGGGCAAAGGGCGAGGCGACCCCACCGGTGATCGACACCAGAGCCAGGGAAGCGATCAGGTCTACCGTTTCCTGGCGTAATCTCATCTCGGGGAAAAGAAGAGTCAGAGTTGCACAAGTGGCCCAACCGAACAGGACCAACGACAGCAACCAACCGCCACTACCGGTCGGCAGCATCGCCGTCAATCCAAATGCCATCATCGGGATACCCGCATGGATGACGATGTTCAGTGGTCGTTCCTGTGACATTTCTCTACTCCCGGTCGGGGAATTACTTCCCCATGTTTCCAATCATTCCAAGCAGCGGCAAGAACATCGCAATGACCATCGATCCGACGACGGCGCCCATGATGCAAATCAAGAAAGGCTCGATGAGCGAGGTCAGTTGCTTGACTGTCGCGCGAACTTCTCGGTCGTAAAACTGGGATACTTTCTCGAGAAGTTGTTCGAGAGAGCCAGATCGTTCACCGATGCTGATCATGCGAGTGACCATCGCAGGAAACTGTTTCGACCTTGCCAGGGGGATTCCCAGGCTCTCTCCCTGGCGTACGGATTCGGCAGCCTCCTGGATCGCACGGGCATAATGAACGTTTCCGATGGTCGAACCGACGATCTCCAGAGCTCCCAGAATGGGAACTCCACTGCGAATCAGTGTTGCAAAGGTCCCACTGAATCGAGATAGGGCCGTTTTCTGAATCAACGGACCAAAAACTGGGATTCTGAGGAGCACCCAGTCTCTGACATAGATCCCCTTCGATGTTCGAACGGCTGCCTTGTAGGCAGCAAACATTCCACCGATTCCGGCGGCGACCAGGAACCACTTGGAAGAGACCACGTCGCTGAGGACCATCATGAAAACGGTCAATTTCGGCATCTCTTGATCGAGGCCGTCGAACATCGTCTTGAACATCGGGAGCACAAACACCAGCATCCCGCAACTGATGAACAGGATGATGAAGAGGCTCACCACTGGATAGGTCATTGCGGATTTGATCTCTCCCTTGAGTTCCTCCGACTCTTCCATGTGGGTCGCAAGTCGATCGAGCACATGATCGAGTTGCCCGCTGACCTCTCCTGCCCGAACCATGTTGACGAAGATGTCATCAAAAATTTTGCCGTGACGGCCCAATGCGTTAGAGAAGTCTTTTCCCTGCCTCAATTCGGCAGCCACATCGCCGATCACACTCTTCATGGTTTCGTTTTCTGCCTGTTCCTCGATCACTTCGAGAGCTTCGACCAGTGGAATCCCGGACTGGAACATGGTGGCCAATTGCCTCACCACCGGAACAAGGTCCTTACGGCTAACTCTGGGCTTGAAGAAGGAGATCTCGGTGGAACCGAATCCTGAGAAGGAAACCTTGAACTTGCTCTTCTTCTTTCCAGTGCCTCCTTTACCGATGGAGGTCACCGTGAGTCCTCGGCGGCGCAATTCCTCGATCGCTTCCGATTCAGTTTCGGCATCGACGGTACCTGTGACCGATTTCCCCTGGGGGTTTCTGGATTTGTAATCGTACTTTTTCAAGGTCGTCTCCCGGGATCTAATCCCCCTGCGTTACTCGCAGGATTTCTTCCAGTGATGTTTTTCCACGTAATGCGTTGAGCAGGCCGGCGCGCCTCAGCGTCACCATTCCTTGCTCCAGAGCGATTTCTCGGATGGTCAGTGCTGATCCACCCTCCACCACCACTCTGCGAAGGTCATCGTTCATCGGCATCGTTTCGAGCAAGGCAAATCGCCCGCGATAGCCTCCTTGACAGCGTGAGCATCCCACCGGCTCCCAGAGTTTGGCCCCATCGGCTTCCTCGGGGAGAAACCCGAGGGCCTCCAGCCTTCTCGCCGGAAGTGGTCCCGCTTCACGCTTGCAATCCTCACACAATCTTCGGCTGAGGCGCTGGGCAGCGATGCACTGCGTGGCGGAAGCAACAAGGAACGGGTCGATTCCCATGTCCACCATTCGCACCACTGTCGAAGGCGCGTCATTGGTATGTAGTGTCGAGAAGACGCGGTGTCCCGTCAGTGCTGCCTTGATGGCGATCTCAGCGGTTTCCAGATCCCGAATCTCTCCGATCATCACGGTGTCAGGGTCCTGACGCAGGATCGCTCGAAGTGCTCTGGAAAAGGTCAATCCGCGTTTGACGTTGACTGGAACCTGCACCACACCTTCGATCTGATACTCGACCGGATCTTCCACGGTTGTGATGTTTTCAGTCGGTGAGAGAACCTCGTTGACGCAGGAGTAGAGAGTGGTCGACTTTCCCGATCCAGTCGGTCCTGTTACCAGCATCATTCCGAAAGAGCTGGTGATGGCGTCTCGAATATCCTTCAATGCCTTTTCTTCGAATCCCAGGGTTTCCAGGCTCAGAGCGAGGCTTGTCGAATCAAGGATTCGCAACACCACCTTCTCACCATGAACGGTGGGAAGGGTGGAGACGCGGAAGTCGACCTGACGACCGTCGATCCGAAGCTGGAACTTCCCGTCCTGGGGCACTCTTCGCTCGGCGATATCGAGACCGGACATGATCTTGAGACGACTGATGATGGAGGCTCGCAACTTGGGTGGAGGCGCAGGGATCTCCCTCAGCACTCCGTCACAGCGATAACGAATTCTGAGAGATCGCTCCTGAGGTTCCACATGGATATCAGAAGCTCTCTCACGCAACGCCTGATAGATGACATGATTGACGATCTTCACTACCGGAGATTCGTCACCCTCGAAGGAAAGCTCCTGGATCCCATCGATCTCTTCGCTATTGTCTTGCAGTTCCAGTTCCAGATCACCGTAGTCCTCCAGGACCTCCTCGATCTCCTTGCGACCGTCGCTGAACATTCGGTCGAGCGCCGCTTCGATGCGGAAATCACAAGCCAGAACCAACTGAACCTGACACCGGGTCACATTTCGGATCTCGTCGATCTGCACGATGTCATTTGGATCTGCAATGGCCACCGTCAACACATCTCCACTCTTGGAGATGGGGAGGATCCTGCACGATCGTGCGGTCTTCTCTCGTAGTTCCGCGCAGGGATTTTCATCGAGTTGGAGTCGGTCCAGGTCGATCGGGGCAACCCCCGTCTCCATCGCCAGAACTCCCAGTAATTCGTTCTCTTCCAGTGTTCCGGATTCGACCAACACCTTGGTCACCGAGCCGTTCTCACCGACCTCCTGAATCGCGTCTTCGATGGCCTCATCCTCGACCAGCCTGTGGCGAGAGAGCACCTTTCCCAGTCTTCGATTGAATCTTGTAATGGCGTATGACATGTTCAGGACTGCTTCTGGAAGACTCGCTTGAGTTCATCAGGGTCGGTCGTGCGCGAGATCGCCTCCTCGTAGGTGATCTGCCGGGTCCGATAGAGCTCGTACAACGACTGGTTCATCGTTTTCATACCCAGTCGTCCATTGGTCTGGATCGCCGACGGAATTTGATGCCCCTTGTCATCACGAATGAGGGCTCGAATAGCAGGAGTCGCCAGCAAGACCTCACTGGCGAGCACCCGGCCACGTCCGTCGGAACGGGTTACCAACTGCTGGCAGAAGATCCCTTCCAGGACAAAGGAGAGCTGGGTGCGTATCTGTTGCTGCTGATACGGAGGGAACACATCGATGAGACGGTTCAAACTCTGTACCGCATCATTGGTATGCAGCGTACCGAAGGTCAGATGGCCAGTTTCTGCAATGGTGATGGCTGCTGAGATACTCTCCAGATCTCGAAGTTCCCCGACCATGATGACATCTGGATCCTGGCGCAGGACACGGCGCAGGGCGCTTTCAAAGCTCGGGGTATCGGTTCCCACCTCGCGTTGAGTGACCCTGCAGTTCTTGTTCCGATGAACAAACTCGAGAGGATCTTCGATGGTGACGATGTGATCGTTGCGGTTGCGATTGATCGAATCGATCATGGAGGCCAGAGTCGTAGATTTCCCACTACCGGTAGCACCGGTGACCAGCACCAGTCCCTTCTTCTTCATGCACAGGTTCTCGCAGACATCCAGCGGAAGGCCCAGTGACTCCATTTCGGGGATCACATTGGGGATGACGCGCAGTACGGCTCCGACAGAGCCTCGTTGGTAATAGGCATTGGTACGGAATCGGCCAAGGCCACTGATTCCGAACGCCATGTCCAGTTCTTGTTCTTTCTCGAACTTGCGAATTTGCTCGTTGTCGAGGATCGAGTAGACGATCTGACGTACCGAGTCGCTGTCGAGAACGGCATCCCCGGCGGCAATCAATCGGCCATGAATTCGAATCATCGGCGGGGCCCCCGCGCCCAGATGGAGATCGGAGCCTTCTCGCTCTACCAGTTGCTGTACGAGGTCTTCAATGGTGATCAATTGAGGCTCCTTTTGCTGCCACGGACCGCTTCTTCGGGCGGAAGAAACGGAACGGTGGGATTCCCCGAAGTACTTCGAAGAGTAGCATCCGAGCCGATCATCGAGCCAAGAGGCCCCTCCCTCTGAGGTGCTGGATGAGTCCAGAAGTGGTGCAAGACCCCTCAGGAGCCAGTTCACTACCAGGGCCGAAAAATCGACGAACCAGAACCCGATTCCTACCGTCACGACAGATTCGTAGAAGTTCGTCACGAGGATCGAAGGTGAGGCGCAGAGACCGGATCGGACGGGGAGCCTGAAGCGGACTGCTGTGCCACCTCTCCCCTGCCGAGTGGGGCGAGTGTCCGAGTGCGGAGGAATCAGGTCCGGATGTCGGTCCGGATGTCGGTGAGGATGTCGGTGAGGATGTCGGTGAGGATGTCGGTGAGGTGTCGGTGAGGTTCACCAGCGGTGCAAGGCAAAGGAGGCCACCACCTCTCACCACAAGAGGAGCCGCCGGCTATGCCGACGACTCCTCTCATGGAATCGGTGATGATGGGTGGGTGAAGGGGTGAGTTCTACTCGACCTCTTCCCTCAACGAGCGGGAAAGACGATCACCTCGACCCGTCGGTTTTGAGAGCGCCCCTCCTTGGAACTGTTGTCGGCGATCGGCCTCTGAGCGCCATAGCCGACCGCAGCGATCCTGCTGGTGTCGGCGGCATCGGCGGAGATCAATTCCCTCAACACTGCACAAGCACGAGTCGAACTGAGTTCCCAGTTGGTCGCCCAACGAGACTTGGTCTTCTTGACCGGAGTCGAGTCGGTGTGACCCTCGACTTGAATCTCACGTCCGGAAAACTGATCGCTAAGCACCTGTGCCAATTTCAGCAGCGATTGATGCCCGCGCTTCGAGATCTCTGCGCTGCCCGAGTTGAACAGCACTTGCTGATCCAAGGTCAAGGTCACGGTTCCGCCATCGGAGGCTGCTTTGAGCCCATCGATCCCATCAAATCCACCCAGATCCACTTCATCGATGATGGCAGATGCTGGAATCGGACGCGCCATCAGCGATTGATTCTCTGCCACCAGCGCAGCATTCTTGGCGCTGATATTGGCCATCTTTTGCTGGACACTCACCAGTTCGGAGATGGCACTACTCTGCTCCCGCTCCGCGGTAGCCAGTTGAAATTCTAGCTGGTCTCTCTGCTCCTCAGTCACCCTCAACTTGTCCTGATTATAGGCAAGTTCCCGTTCCAAACTGGTGGTCTGACAACCAGCCATGATCGAGACGACTAGTAGCAGCAATAATCCACGTGAGATCGAAGACATCCAGTTCACTCCCCTTCCAGAAATTTATTGAGAAGCGGAAGCCACGACCGCCTCTTCCCCCTCCAGGAATCGATGTCCCGGACGGTGGGACAGGATAACCCTGTCGGGAGGGCCGGGAAACTCACCCGATGAGAAGAGTCCAAACTCCTCGATCAGCGATCCTGGAACAGACCGACGTATAGTTCCCAGATCGTTTGTAACTCCGGGCGAGCCAGCAACATCGATGCGGCCCCTGCGGCGAGAAATGGCCCGAATGGAATGTAACTGGAGCCCCGAACCACTCGCCACCAGATCCCCACCACCGACCCGAGCAGGCAGGCGATCAGGAAAGAGACGAGAACGGCCTCGGGACCGAGGGTGGCCCCCAGCAACCCCATCCATTTGACATCGCCAAATCCCATCGCAGGCTTGCGGAAGATGATCGAACCGATCCAACCGATCCCCCAGATGGTGCCCGCTCCCACCGCAGCGCCACTCAGACTGTTGAATATTCGATCGACAGGGGAGTTCCACAACTGATCCGCCCCCCCCAGGTAGACTGCGGCGAGAAAACCGCCCACCGCCCCGACCACATAGGCGAGTAGACTCTCCTGAAACGATCGTCGCTGCTGTTGCCAGGTGGGAACCAGGCGCTGAAACGCCTGGCCCAGGACGATCATTGTCGCCGCCGCAGCCCACCAGACGTGAGGTTCGATGGACGCCCACCAGGGATCGGCAATTGGGCCGAGCCCCCCTGCCTCGAGCGACAACCAGGGCATCCAGGGTGAAATCAGCAACAACATCGAGGTCCCGGGAATGGTGAATCGATCGGGAATGATCCGGTGGTCCAGGTCGATGCCGCTGACGACGATCAGGGTGGAGACCCAGATCCACAGCAACAGCACCGAGAACAGATCTTGCGCAAGCCACTCCCCGCCGTATCGCCAGGCGACCAGCAAGAACATGCATGCGGTGAACCCTTCGACCAGTGGGTACCGAGGCGAGATCGGTTCGGAACAATCTCTACAGCGACCGCGTAACCACATCCAGGCGAGAACCGGAACATTATCGAACCAGCGCACCGCAGACTTACAGGAGGGACAAAAGGATCCACGGGGGTGGCTCACTCGTAGCCCCTCGATGGGAATGCGATAGATGCAGACATTGAGGAAGGACCCCACAGTGCCTCCGAGGAGGGCGCTGAAGAGCAGCAAGATCGAGTTGGGAATCAAGTTCGGGATCAAATCGCCTCCTCAAGACGCGACAGGATAGCATCGACCACCCGTGAAGGTGAGATTCCTTCCGTCTCGAGCGGATCGCCGGACAGATGGCGATAGGAAGTTTCTCGCCGGCGTCGCAACTGGCCCAGCAGCCGTCCCGGATCGTCCCCTTCCAGCAGCGGTCGGGACCCTTCACGGCAACGATCGAGCAAGATGGAATCGGGAGCATCGAGCCAGAAACAGCGCCACGTTGATAGCAGTTGACAGACCTCGGCCAGTTCCACAGCCCCGCCCCCGGTCGCCATCACCAGCGGACCCGCTTTCCGCTCGGTGGCATCCGCCACGAGAAGGGCCTCCGCGGCTCTGAAAGCCGGGAGGCCCTTCTCGTGGATCCACCGTGTCGGGCTCCAACCAGATTTCAGTTCCAGCGCCTCATCGACATCCAGAAAAGGAACGCCGATCCGATCCGCCAGCAATTTTCCCACCGTGCTCTTTCCGCTGCCGGAAAGACCGATGAGAGCGATCCTCTCCATCTCCGTCTCTCAGCGACGGGACAAGGGAATCGAAACCTCGATCAGATCGAGATCGCGTCGAATCGTCATCTGGATCTGGATCAGTCCCGAATATTGTAGTGAATCCTGAATGTCCTCGATGGAGCGAACCTCCATCTCGCAGATCCGGATGATCCAATCTCCCCGCTGAAGACCAGCGTCGGCAGCCAGCGAACCCTCGTGCACTTCGGTCAACAAGATACCGATGGTGTTTTCTTCGACCTCGATGCCCAGCATCGGTGGTTCCAGATTTGCCGCTGCAGTCACGACATCCAGGGAAGGTTGCTGTGGGTCGATCTCCTCCAGTGCGGCACGAAGGGCGCTCAGTTGCTGCACCTGGTCACCGCGAAGCACCTCCAACTCGACCGGCGAACCGGCACCAATACTGGCCAGAACCTCTCCGATCGTCTCGAGCGAAGTGATCGTCACGCCATCGATCTGGACCAGGCGATCGCCCACCTCGGCTCCAGCCATCCCTGCGTCACTCCCAGGTAGCACCGCATCGATCAAAGCGCCATCGGCATCCCAGGAGACGATGACTCCCAGCGGACCAGCGGTTGTTCGAGTAGGAACTGTTGTTCTTGTGGTCTCAGTGACTCGAGATGACGCGGTCACTGGGGCCGCATCCTCCATCTCCTGGTCGATCACCGAGGACTGCCCCTCGGCAGAGGGATAGGCTCCAAGGACTCCAGAGACGGTATGCTCGCCGTCTGCACGGGCATATCCGATGACGATGTTCTCGCCAGCATTTCGTCCGGAGAGTGCTTTACGAAGATCATCGATGGTCTGGACCTGTAGCCCCTGGATCGAGGTCAATCGATCTCCCGACTGCAGTTCCATCGCCTCGGCACAGCTGCCGGAAATCACCTCATCGACGAAGACTCCGGCCTGTTTCTCGACCGGAGCCACCCCGAGGAACCCAGGAACTGTTGAAGTCGGTACTGCTGGAGTGGGCACGGCAGAATCGGACCCATCGGAGGCAGAGGTCGGGTCTCCGACACGGACTGCGACCAGGTCGCCGCCACCAAAACGTACTCGAGTGATCCATGGGTGGCCATTACGACTGTAGGAGACCTCCGTCTCGACTCCAGGAATGGTCGAGTTCAACACATCTCGCAGCCCCTCGATGGTACGCACCTGAGTCCCTGTAAGTCCGGTGATCATGTCGCCCACTGCTAGCCCCGCCACCGCACCATTGGATCCGGGTTCGACGCTGACCACCTCGAGACCAAACTCTTCGGTTTGCACGACGTTGATCCCGAGTGAAATCCCTGGCTTCATCACCAGTTCAGGCTTCTTCGGTGCCGGCTCGATCAGCCGAGTCGCAGGAATCGAGATGGTGACATGCTGCTCTTCTTGCCACGGTTTCATGATTCCCCGGCCGGTGACTTTCATCACGCCATCGTCGCCTTTTCTGGCCCATCCGATGGTCACCGAGTCTCCCGCCTTCTTGGAACTGAGAATATCGATCAGTAGGTCCATGTCGGCATCTTCGCCATCCAGTTCAAAGATCGCGTCTCCGGCACGAATGCCCATCTGGTCAGCGGTACTTCCGGCGGTGATCTTCTCGACCAGCACCGAATCGACCGCTTTCACCTCCAGCGCCGCTCCCTGGGCTTCCGTCATCTGAAGGATCTGGATCCCCAGTTGACCGCGCGGTCGCTCTTCATCGGTAGCGGCCGCAACGACAGGGTTCGGTACATCGACCAACCGTGCGCTCAGTTGGACCTCCGCCGCCGCGAGCGCCGCCTTCAGCGATGCGATCTCCGTTTCCAGATCCCTCACCCGTTGTTGGGCCGCCTGAAGTTCTGCCCGTGGATCGACCTGGGCGCGCTGCAATTCCGCGCGGAATTGCGCTCGCATCTTATCCAGTTCAGCATTGAATCGGGCTTCGATCTCCTTGAGATCATCGTCGAGCGTGATGCTGTCCACATCGATCGTGACCGCGCTCGGTTCTGCGGCAAGACTCACCACGGAGATCATGCTCAGAAGCAGGATCAGAATCAGGGCCTTGGCCCCCTGGAATTGGTTCATGATTTTCCCTTCCTCCCGATGGAGGTCCCTTGAACTGGATTGACTCACTCCGTGTCCTCGACATCCTCAGACGATGGATGACCAGGCTTCACAAGAAGTGGATTTTAGACCGACAGGTGCACACTCGGCAACGACCCGTCAGAGGATCTTCGACCATCAAGAATCGCAGAGAAGATCACGGATTCGGTCGATCGCGACCAGTAATTCCGCCTCAGGACGGGCAAAAGAGATCCGAATCGATCCTTCACAACCGAATGCAGACCCTGCCACCACAGCAATATTTTTCTCTTCCAGCAGTCGCAGGGCAAACGCATCTGCATCGGGAGCGACTCCTGCCGGACCGAGTCTCTCCGACAGATCGACGAAGATGTAGAACGCTCCACCGGGAACCGAGAAATTAATCCCCGGAATTCCGGAGAGCCCCTCCACCATCAGATCTCGACGCAGGCGAAAGGTCTCATACATCGAGAGCAATTCAGGATGGTCGTGGTGCTCCAAAGCGGTCGCGATGCAGGCCTGAGATACGGAGCATGGGTTGGCGGAATTCTGACTCTGTAACCTTCCCATCGCAGCCGCTTGGGGTGGATTGCAAACGGTCCAGCCGATGCGCCAGCCGGTCATCGAGAAAGACTTGGAAAGGCCCGAGATCAGGGATACCCGCTGCGGGTCGACCGAGTAGGGGCTGTGCAGTTCACCGTCATGAATCAAGCTCTCGTAAATCTCATCCGAAATGATCCAAAGATCATTGTCACGGGCAAACTCCACCAGTGCGGCGATCTCCTGGGCACTGCTGACGGTACCGGTCGGATTTCCAGGTTCATTGAGGATCAGGCCTGCGGTCCTCGGTGTCAGATGTGGCTCCAGTAGTTCCGGGGTCAGACGATGCCCCGTCTGAGATTGAGTCGCGACCGCCACCGGAACTCCATCGGCCAATCGGATCAACTCTGGATAAGAAACCCAGTGGGGCGCTCCCAGCAACACCTCGTCTGCGGGATCGACCAGTGACAGCAAGCATTGAGAAAGGGAATGCTTCGCTCCAGATGAAATCACCACCTGGGATGGGTCGACCTCGACCTGACGAGTCCTCGCGATGTGGCGACAAATCGCCTCTCGAGCTTCGATGTGACCGGAGGCTGCAGTGTATCGGGTCCATCCATCATCGATGGCCTCCTTCGCCCGCTCACGGATGAATTCAGGAGTAGGAAAGTCAGGTTCACCAACGCTCAGGTTTAGAATTTCTCGGCCATCTCGGACCAGATCCTGCAAACGGGAATTCAAGCTCAAGGTCGCGGATGGTTGGATGGTGCGTACACGCTGGCTGATCATGACGAGTCCCGATTCTATTCTGCAGTCACCAAAGAGAAGCAGATCCTATCTGGAACCTGGACACCATGCGAGAAGACGGCCAAGACTGCGACGAGATCCACTCCTGTACCGCTGAGCAGCCATGTAGCGACAATACGCATCGGTGGCTATGATGGAGACTTATCGGTCTTGATCCCGCAGTTCAAGTCCAGCCCAATGAGGCCGACAGCGGCTGCGCTAACCAGTATGCCTGCCACATGAAATTTGAGGTCCACCATGCCCTGGAATCCCCTCCCACTCACCACATTGGTGATTCTGATCCTGATCGGTTCATTGTGGGTCAGTCCCGAAACTGCTCGTGGCCAGATGCTGTTCAATCGTGGCGACTGCAATACCGATGGAGTCAGTAACATCGCCGATGTGGTCCATGCCCTGGGAGTCCTCTTTTCCGGAGCCGGTCCTGCCAACTGTGCCGACGCCTGCGATGTCAACGACGATGGTGGAAACGACATCAGTGACCCCATCTACATGCTGGGAAACCTATTTTCTGGCGGTCCCAATCCGCCACTACCGGATGATTGTGGACCCGACCCCACCGCCGACAGCCTCGACTGCCTGATCGGCCCTGCCAGCTGCCCGCCGCCTGTGGAAGATTGTGGTAACGGAGTTGATGACGATGGCGACAATGATGTCGACTGCGCAGATTCAGATTGCCAGGGAGATCCTGCCTGCGCCCCTCCACTCTCCTTCTCGCTAGACATGTATCCGATCATCGTCGATCAATGCACCTTCTGTCACGGCCCACCCTCCAATTTCGCCAATCTCGACCTTTCGCTGGAGGCGGGGAATGATCCCTACGCCAGTCTCATCAACATCCCCTCGACCGAATGCAGTTCTTACGACCTGGTGGAACCTGCCGAATCCCAGAACAGTTGGCTATACCGGAAGATCAGCGGGACCCATATTGACGCGGCCACGGCTGCCGGATGTGCAGTGGTCAACGCGGGTACGCAGATGCCTCTGGGCCCCTTCTGCTGCCTCGATCAGGCGACCATCGATCTGTTCCAGGAATGGATCGACGGAGGCGCCAACCCCTAGATGGAGACGAACCCGGCACCCACGGGAGTCTCCAATTCTTCGCTGAACTTGACATCTGCCGCTGGAGCCCTACACTCCCTTTTTCCGTTTCGACGCCGAGGTGGCGGAACTGGCAGACGCGCCAGGTTAAGGACCTGGTGGGCATTAGCCCATGGGGGTTCGAGTCCCCCCCTCGGCATTCTCTTTCTTTCTCGATAGATCGCACCTGTTTGCGACGGGTCCTCTCCGTTCCTTACGGGTCTAGCCTGTTCTCATCCAGGCCATCTACATCCGGCCATCTACATCTGGCCATCCTCCTTCTGTTCCTGTCGAAATTCTATTCGCTCGAAATCGATTCTTCCCCGATATCAATTCGCCGGTAGCTGCTGGGCCTCGTCGAGCAAATGAGGAGCAGACCACCTCGATCGCAGATTGAGCGCACTACTCCGTCGTCGTTCCAGACATCTGCCTGATGGTTGAAACTGCGGGTGCCCTCGGAAAAATAAAATGCGTGGTGGGAGATCTCACAACGGAGCGCCGATGCGAAGTGGCCTTACGAGTCGCCACAGCAATGGGTCACAGGAAAGGTGATTCCCGCGGGTCTGATTCCACCGGATCCAATAGAAAAGGGAGACAGGGCCATGCCCCATCTCCCCATTCCAAACTCCTCGACCGAGTCCGAACCAGTGAGCTATCGCCCTCCGGATCAACCCCGGTCAGTCTTGCAATCCCTGCCGTCGCTTCACCAGTACCCGTACTTGGGACGGGTTGCCGGAGAAGACTCCGATCGCACCCCTTTGGTGCGCCAGGGTCGATGCTGACCGGAAGGCGTGGCTACTTTTTTTTGCGCCGCGCAGTCTTCTTCTTCGCCGCCTTCTTGGCCTTCTTCTTGGCGGGCTTCTTCTTGGCCTTCTTCTTCGCCGTCTTCTTCTTTGCCGTCTTCTTCTTTGCGGTCTTCTTCTTTGCGGTCTTCTTCTTTGCGGTCTTCTTCTTTGCGGTCTTCTTCTTGGCGGTCTTCTTCTTGGCCTTCTTTTTCGCCCTCTTCTTCTTGGCGGTCTTCTTCTTGGCGGTCTTCTTCTTGGCGGTCTTCTTC
>JABHOG010000100.1 GCA_018694835.1 Planctomycetota bacterium
ACGAGCGGAGTCCACTCGATGCATCAAGCTGCAGAAGATCGCCTGTCCATTCCCGCATCCTCGATCCTGGTTCTGTTGATCACCCTGGTGGTGGTCACACCGCTGGCGATCTGGCGAATGGCACAGAAACTGGCGAGTCCCACCGCCGAGGTGATCTCCCTCGAAGATGACGGTGAGCGATTTCGAGGCCACTGGAAGGTTGGCAAAGTCGATTTCGTCGTCGAGGAGGGCATCGATGAGCCGCGTTCCACCGGCACCTTTACCCTGTCCGTCACTCTTCCACCTCGCGAAGAAGATGAAACGGTCAAAGTGGTGATAGGCCTGGAAGCTGCACGGGATGGATTCATCGAGAAGGTGCTCTTTCTAGACCCCGATGGAGATGGAATCTGTAACGCAACCATCTGTATTCGATCGGCAGGCAGCGGTAGTTACCTGCAAATCCGCCAGTACACCCTGTCCTTCGAGGGGGGCGAATCAGAAGGAACATGGTCAGATCTGACCGCCATTCCCGAGCACCTGAGCGCTGGATACATCGGCCACGACACCGTCGAACGCCAGAGCGAGATGCTGGTGCGAACTTTTCCCATCCATCTCGATGGCGACACCAATGCTGCCCCCTCCGCAGGAACTCGTTCGTTGATCTGGGACTTCCACAACCGTCGCTGGAGACCCGATCCACGGAAGTGATGGAATTCCACAGCAGTTGATTTCACGGTGGAGAACAGCAGGGAGCGGATTCGATCCAGCATCATCCTGGTGCTAGAATATCGGAGTGCTAGCCTATCGGAGTGCTGACACAAAGAAGAGATGCCCCAAAGGAGAGATGGGCAGCGCGACCTGCTGAGGAGAGTCGCTACTTGCGCTTGATCTTGTGTACGGTGTGCTTGCGCAGCCGAGGAGAGTACTTCTTCAGACCCTTCTCCTTGAGCTTCTCGGGAAGACCACCTTTGACCTTGATCTGGGTCCGGTAGTTGAGGTCACCGGTCTCGGTGCACTGGAGCCACACGTACTCACGGCTCTTCTGCTTGGCCACAATGCTCTCGCTTCCACGATAGAAACCCGGGATGAGGACTTGGCGCACCAACCTTCTGGTGCAAACCGATCTGGTGCAGTCCCGGATGGAACCATCCCCGCCTCCGGCCGTCAAGGGAAACGAACCCACAGACATCGATCCAGATCAGTGAATTGCCGCCAACCCGCTCCCCTCCTGCAACTCTCCCCCACCTCTACGGTCGAAGTCCGTTGCTGCGATCGAGCCCCGAGGGTACACCAGTGACGGACCTGAACCCCCTCTTGGCAAAGGAGCCCGGGCAAGATGACTGCCGCTGCCGACTCGACCCCAGCTGCACCGCGTCGACGGTTGCCGCCGCTGGCTGGCGACGGCACCATCCTGGTCACCGGGGGCACCGGAACCACCGGCAGGTTGCTGCTGAGTTGGTTGCTCTACGAGGCTCAGGCCAGCCGCGTCATCGCATTCTCCCGCGATGAGCAGAAACACCACGATCTGCTTCAAGATCCTCGATTCCAGCATCCCGCCTTGTACTCGATGGTCGGAGATATCCGCGACCCGAGTCGATTACGCGAAGCGATGGAAGGGGTCTCGCTGGTGCTCCATACCGCAGCGATGAAGCATGTGCCCATCGCCGAGGCGCATCCGAGCGAAGCGATCCGGACCAATGTCGAGGGTACCGAGAATCTCATCCGAGCCGCTCGTGATGCGGGAGTAGCCCGAGTCATCGCCCATTCCACTGACAAGGCGGTCGAGCCCAGTTGCGTCTATGGTGCCACCAAACTGGCCATGGAGAAGTTACTGGTCGCAGCAGACCTCGAGTCAGGTCCCGACGGTCCTCGCTTTGATATCTTGCGCCATGGCAATCTGATCGGCAGCCGCGGCAGTGTCATCCCGATGTTTCGGGAGCAGAAGAAAAGTGGCCGATTGAAGGTCACCGACCCCGAGATGACGCGCTTCTGGATCGACCCGGATTCGTTGATCTCTGCGGTTCACCAGGTGGTGATCGATGGTCGTGGCGGCGAGATCTTTGTACCGAGGTCACCGGCGGCCCGACTGGCTACGGTGGCCGCCGCCATCGCTCCGGAAGCGGTGATCGAGGTGATCGGCGAGCGCCCCGGCGAGAAGAAGCACGAATCGCTGACCGGCCAAGAAGAATCGAGCCGAATCCGCCTGTTCGAGCAGCACCTGGTGATCATCCCGCCCGCCTCGGGCCATCTTCGTCGTCACGATGGCAGTGCTGTGGGTCCCGATTTCCGCCTCCAGAGTGACCGGGGCCCCTGGCTCGATCTTCAGGCGATGCAGGCACTTCTGAGTTCGGAACTGGTCTGCTCCCACGTCCTGTAGGCTCAAATCGACGACTACTCGACGATTCTATCCCCCCAGCCAGATCACAGGGTAAACTGAAGGAGTGACCCGATCTGAATCTCCCTGCCGCCTGGTGGGTCAGTTATGGGCACCTTTCCTGGTCGTGATCAAGAGAGACCTGCATGCCAGCAACCATTCGATGGAGAGTGCTGACCTTGCTACTGCTGGGTCTATTGGGGAGTCCCCCGGTCGATGGTCAGGGATTGCCGATCCCGACCACTCTGCAGGACTGGATCCAGCCCGGTACCCAACCGGGCACCCTGCTCGAACCCATCATCGCCGGTAGTGCTTGTAACCTCTGTCACTCATCTTTTTTCACGGCCCCGGTCGATCGCTGGAGAACCAGCATCATGGCCCAGGCGGGAAGAGATCCACTGTTTCACGCTTGCCTCGCAGTGGCGGAACAAGACGCCGGCGCTGCGGGATCGTTGTGCCTACGCTGTCACACTCCTGGAGCTTGGCTCGCCGGCAACAGTGTTCCTACCGATGGCTCTGCAGTCAGTGGCGTCAACGATTTCGACGGCGTGACCTGCAACCTGTGCCATCGGATGGTCGACCCCAATTACGTCGCGGGGCAGAGTCCCAGCGTCGACCTCGGAATCCTCAATAACCTGGCCGAGATTCCCAATCCACAGCACAGCGGCCAGTACGTGATCGATCCCAGCGATCGAAGGCGCGGACCCTACAATCTCGGTGGTGGCTTCCAATTCCATCCCTTCTTCGAGTCCCCCTTTCACCATTCGTCTGAACTGTGCCGCACCTGCCATGACGTCTCGAACCCGGCCTATATCCGCCAGGGAAATCAATACGCGCTGATCGACCTCAACTCTCCTCACCCGACCCACGATCCCAACGACGAGTACCCGGTGGAGAGAACCTACAGCGAGTGGAGCATGAGTGAATTCGCTCAGGGGCCGGTCGATATGGGCGGCCGATTCGGTGGCAATAACCCCGAAGTCAGTAGCTGCCAGGATTGCCACATGCCGAGCACCAGTGGGGTCGGCTGTAACATGGGGGCCCCCACACGGCCCGATCTTGCCCTCCACAACTTTTCCGGGGCACAAACCTGGGTGCTCGATGCGATTCACGCGCTCGACACCTCCTACTTGCTATGGGACACCCCCGCCTACATGGATCCGGCACAGATCATCGTCGCCAAGAACCGCAACATCGACATGCTCGAAGCGGCCAGTGACCTCGAGGTCACCACAGAAAACGGACAGTTGAAGGTCCGAGTGATCAACCAGAGCGGTCACAAACTGCCCACCGGATATCCAGAGGGAAGAAGGATGTGGATCGAAGTTCATTTCCAGAATGTCTTCGGAGAAACTCTGGCCCACCACGGTGCTTACGATTTCGACACGGCAGATCTGGAAGATTCCACCACCACCGTCTTCGAGGCCAAGCACGGAATCTCCGGATTCACCTCTACCCTTTCCGGTCTGCCGGAAGGCCCTTCTTTTCACTTCGCACTCAACAACAAGATCATGAAGGACAACCGCATCCCTCCTCGAGGCTACACCTTTCAGGGATTCGATTCGGTTCAGGCGGCACCGGTGGGAGAGTTCTACGAGGATGGCCAGTACTGGCACGACACCTTTTACGATATTCCCAATGATTCGTATCTACTCGAGGTGAGGGTCTGGTACCAGACCGCATCGAAGGAGTACATCGAGTTTCTTCGCGACGAGAACATCACCAATGATGCTGGAGATATCCTCCATCAGCAGTGGTTGCAGCAAGACAAAGGCCCCCCGGTCATGATGGATGAGATCTCGATGGAACTGGGGATCGAGCCCTTCATCCGTGGTGATGTCAACACCGACGGGACCGAAGATCTCTCCGATCCGGTCCACCTGCTCGGATCGCTATTCCAGGGTGAGCCCTTCTCCTTCTGCCCCATCTCAGCCGATGGAAATGATGACGGGTCCCTCAACATCTCCGATGTCGTATTCCTGCTGAGCACCTTGTTCACCGGGGGGATCACCCCTTCCGCTCCCTGGCCCGATTGCGGACCCGATCCGACCCCCGACTTCCTCCGCTGCTACGGCTATTCCTGCCCCTGATCACCACCCCAGCCACGGCTGACGGGAGTTCCCCGATCTCGAGCAGGAATCCACCATTTGCGATGGTGATCCTGACCACCTTGATGGATAGTGATGGATCGACAGTCGTTGCCGATCATCTCCTTTCGGAGGGAGCAGACCCATCCAGTTCATGCGCACGATTCTACCGCTGATCCTTCTGGCGGCGCTGATCGTATCGATCTGGCCGACCGGGCCCCTCGACTTCGGCTCCCGTAGTCCATGGGATGGCCTGGTCATCTTGATCGACGGTGTCGAGAGATTCATCGATGAAGATGGTGACAGTGAGGATGGTGACAGTGAGGATGGTGACGCGGCCAATAGTGCAAGGCTCGATCCACAGTCACGTCTCCTGCTGATCGCCTCCTTGCCCGCTGTCGATGACCTCGGGCGAGATTGCTCGTTGATCGTCGGTACCGCTTTCGCCGATCACTCCGATCCACTGGCACTCTTGCTACAGGGGGAAACCGATGCCATCCGCCTGCAAAAGATCAAGATGGTCGCCCCACCCGTAGAGATGTACCTCGCGATCGAGGGAATCATCAGTGGCTTCGCTGTTCCCGGCGATCTGGATGTAGACCGGTTTCCGGGGGGGCTGCTTCATGGCCACCAGGTCACTCCGGCGGCAGGCTCACGGCAGGGCCCACCGCCCACCTCGATCCTGTTGGCCGATTCCCGCGGTTCGATCGCCTTCAAAGCTCACTGCGACGAGCAGAAACAGCAGCGTTGGCGAGGCGATCGAAAAGATTTCCGAGAACTGTGGGAGCGAGCCCAGGACACCGATCCAGGTCGCCTGGAGCCGTTCATCCACGGTCGGCTCACCTTCCCGGAACCACCGGACCCTGCGACAGACGCGGTGGCTCCCGGTCAGAGACGCTGATACCCTCGCATCATGACCGACCAAGATCCTGACACCGCCCACTCCCGCAAACCGAATCCCGGAACTCCGTTCCCCTCGAAACCCGTCTCTGACATCGAATCCACTCCTCATCCGGCTGCCAGCGAGACAGCTTTCGGCTCCCTGAAAGAAATGCATGCCTACATGCGTCTCGCAAGAGAGTGGGATTTACGCTTCGAAAAGATGTTTCGAACGGGAGCCCTATCGAAGTGGTACTCATCGGTCGGAAACGAAGCGACCACCGTCGCTTCAGCCTGCGCCATCGAGGCCGGAGATTCATTGCTGACCCTTCACAGGGATTCGGGAGCGATCCTCCGGCACTACCTCGACATCAACGCCTTGCTCCCCGGAATACTGCCGCAAGTTCCTGCCATCCGAGAACCGATGGGAGGGGACTCCAAGCAGCGTTTCCTGCGACTGACTTGCCAGATGCTGGGAAGAGAACATGGCTTCTCTAGCGGGCACGAACGCTCCTATCACTACAACCTGTTCGAGGAGGAGTGGGGCCTCTTCCATATCGGCATGATCAGCCACCTCGGATCGATGATTCCTGTCGCCGCTGGAACTGCTTTTGCCTACCAGCAACAGGGTAGCGATCGTGTGGCGATCAATTTCATCGGAGAAGGTGCCACCTCGACCGGCGATTTCCACGAAGCTCTGAACATCGCCTCGGTATGGAAGTTGCCGTTCATTCTCGTCATCGAGAACAATCGATGGGCATTCTCGACCCCCACTTCTCAACAGTACGCCTGCGACCACCTTGCGGACCGGGCTCTGGGATATGGCATTCCTGGAGTTCAGGTCGACGGCACCGATGCCGAAGCGGTTCTATCCGTGATGCAAACCGCAGTGGCTCGGGCTCGAGCGGGAGACGGACCGACCCTGGTCGAGGCGATGCTGGGACGCCACCGTGGCCATTCAGAAGGAGACGACTCCCTCCAGCAAGTTCCCGAACAAGAGTTGCAGCAATATGTTGAGCAAGACCCGCTAGATCTGGTCGAAAAACGCCTCATCGATGGTGGAGTCTTCTCTCGTGCCTGGATCGACGAGGTGAGAGAGCGATGTGCTTCGCTGGTGACCAATACGGTCGACCAGGCGATGTCGATGCCAGAACCCGATGTCCATCAACCGCGGAGCATCTATGCAGACTGACACCTCCACAGAATCAGACGACACCCTTTACATCGATGCGATCAGCGCTGCACTGGCGGATGAAATGCGAGCCGATCCAAGTGTTGTGCTGATGGGACAAGACATCGCCGGTCACGGTGGGGCCTTCAAGATCACCCGCGGATTCCTCGAGGAGTTCGGTGACCAGCGGGTTCGAAACACACCCATCGCGGAGAGTGGAACGATCGGCATTGCCATCGGTTCCTCGATGCTCGGAATCAAACCCGTAGTCGAGATGCAGTTCGCCGATTTCATCTCCTGTGGATTCAATCAAATTGTAAACGTTGCGGCAAAGATGTACTGGAGAACAAAACACCCTGTACCCCTCGTGATTCGTCTTCCAGGCGGGGGCGGAATGGGTGCGGGCGCTTTCCACTCCCAGAACATCGAGAACTGGTTTCTTCATACTCCGGGGCTCAAGGTGGTTTCACCTGCGTACTCCGGTGATGCTTACCGATTACTTCGTGCAGCGATTCGGGACCCGAATCCCGTGCTCTACTTCGAGCACAAATTTCTGTACCGCAGGGAGCGCTCGCCACTGCAAACTGCACCGGTTCCCGATCGGATTCTCGGTGAATCATCGATCTTGCGCAGTGGCACCGACATCACCACCGTCTCGTGGGGCTGGATGACTCATCGCACCCTCGAGGCCGCCGAGATCCTCTCGCAGGAGGGTATCGAGGTGGAGGTGATCGATTTACCGGTCCTCTCCCCTCTCGACCATCGGGGCATCATCGCATCGGTCGAGAAGACCCAGCGAGCCGCCATCATCCACGAGGCTACCTGTACCGGTGGATTCGGTGCAGAAATCGCTGCGCGGATCTGCGACGAAGCCATCTGGAGTCTCGATGCCCCGGTCCGTAGAATCACCTACCCCGATAGTCCCCCGCCCTTCCACAAGGGGCTGGAAGCGTCGAGGATTCCCTCTCCAGAGCGGATCTGTTCCGAACTGCGGCAATTACTCGACGTTTGATCCACTGCCGGCACCGCTTCGATCATTTTCCAGAAAATTTGGATTGTCGTGTCCGATCCAGCCAGACTTCCGGATACAGAGGGCAAAGGACAGAGGGGTACCGCCCATGACCCCGAGAGTACCCAATGACTCCAGACAACATGATGGACAAGAGCAATGCTCCTGAGCCTGCCAGTGGGAAAATTCTAGATCACCTGGTATGGCGTGAACTGGGCTTTGAAAAGCAATTTGGCATGACCTTCTTCCAACCCTCGGTCGATTCTCAGAATCCAGATTCGACCGATCTCAGAAAGTCTCAGGAAAAGTAACCCCGAGTCCATCAGGAAGTGCCCCCATCCGGGTCCTTGAGCGGAATACCGTGCTTCTTCATCCTGCGGTAGAAGGTACGTCTGGAGATGCCCAGAGCCTGGCACGCTTCAGACTTGTTGCCCCCTGCGGCCTCCAATGCGCGCAAGATCACTTCACGCTCCGCACGTCCCAGTACATCTTTGACCCCCGATGAAAACTCACCGGTGTTCAGAATCGATCCACCTAGCAGTTCCTGCATACTTGCCCCATCGATGGAGCTCAATCCAGATGCTCCGATCCTTCTCGCCAGATGAACCGCATCCCAGCCGTTGCCCGGCCAGTGGTGAGAGAGCAATAGTGCCTGAGCCTCCGCTTCCAGTAGCGGAGGAGTGACCATTTCCTCGGTCAAATACTGATCGATGATCAGCAAGGAATCGAGCGGACGATTCCTCAATGGTGGTAACTGAACCTCGAGTCCCGCCAGCCGGTAGCGCAACTCCTGACGGATTCGGCCCGTTCCTTGATCAGAGGAACTGCATGCCAGGAAGCGCAAGTCTGCCACCAGTTCCTCGGTCCCGGCAACCCGACGATAGGTGCCCGAATCGATCACCCGCAACAGCGCCGCTTGCAGTGCTGGCGAGGCCTCATCGATGGCATCCAGCAGCAAGGTCCCCCCTGAAGCCCGGTCGAGTAATCCGGGTCGTTGCTGATCGGCGTCGGTGAAGGCGCCCTTCTCATTGCCAAATAACTCGACCTCGATCAGTGACTCATTGAGTGTCCCACAATGAAGGACCATGAACTCTCCACCGCCACTGGCCTGATGGATCGCTCTCGCCAGCAGATCTTTTCCGGTTCCACTCTCTCCTTCGATGAGAACGGAAATGCGTGTAAGAGCGATCTTCTTCAACTCCTCGATGGGTTTCGAGAGTACTGGTGAGTGGCTGATGAAGCTCCCGATCTGACTGACGATTCGTGGCTCCAGTGGTACTGCTGGTTTCTTTGCCACGACGGCTGGTCCCTCGCTCATCGGTGGATCCGCGATGCTGGTGAGCTCTGGAGTTTCCGTTCGAGAATTCGACCGCTCCCGGTCGAGGATCAGATCGACCAGCGACAGGACCATCTGCTGTTTCGATCCAGATTCCTGATTCTCCGGGCCATCGCCAAAGCGTGAATCGAGATAGACTGCGGTCCGCTGTGTTGGCTTCCCCAGGGGGATCACCATGATCCAGCGCGCGCGCTGCACTCCCTCCTTCTCCGAGGGGGAACGCAGCCTTCGATCCAGATGAGCATCTTTGAACAGTACAGGTGACTTCCCCGCGCAACCGAGTTCAAAGGCGTGATGTGAAACGGTCGTGTCGGCAACAGGAACCTTGCGCCCTTCAGCGCCGCGAGAACACCAGACCTTGTACTCCCCCGCTTCCACGGCGCTGACCAGCAGTCCACGCTGAGCACCATGATGCTGTTGAATCCAGCGCAACAGCAATCCAACGCCACGCATTGAACTGCTCTTCCCAGGCCTCGGGGCGAGCACCTGTTCGATCAATTCCTGGAATTGTGGATCTGGGTCAGTCATGTCATCGTGATGGTAGGCGACCGGAGACTGTCGAGCGAGGCCTCACTACTCAATCCCGCCAGGGAGCGGACTCAGTCTTGAGATGAACGTTCCCCGATGATCCGAGACAATAGGCTCTGGATGTACTGGTGGCCCAGAGGCCGAAGTAATCGTACGGAATCTCCCCTGGCTTTGACCATCAACTCGTCGATCTTGGCGTAGGACTCGCCATCCACCACCACGCGAATCGGTCGCTTCTCCCCACCTTCTCCGAAGATTCGAATCGTCGTATCGAGCGGAAGAACCACCGGAAACTGCAGCGAATGAAACTGGACCGGGCGATGTGCATTGAGGGGAGTGACGACCAATCCTTCCACTCTCGGATGTACCACCGGACCGCCAGCCGCCAGTGAATATGCGGTAGAACCCGCTGCGGTTGCCATCACCAGGCCGTCTCCGGAGTAGGCGTTGAGGAACACTTCATCGATGTAAACTCCGAGGTGAACCGTCTGGCCAGAATCGCGTTCCAGAACGATGTCGTTGATTCCTGCAGCTTGGCCTTGGCTCCCATCCGTCGACTTCCAGGTCGCCTGTATCACGGGCAAGTGCTGCTCCACGAATCGACCACCGAGCAACGTGCTGACCAGATCGGCGGGCTCTTGCCTGGGATTCATCAGGAATCCGACTCGGCCGAAATTGACTCCGTAGCAAGGGATCGGAGGATGGCCCAGCTCTCTCAGCAGAGACATCAGCGAACCATCTCCACCGACGACGATGATGAGGTCCTCATCTGCCTTCGGCGATTCGCCAGAGGCAGGAGACCAGAAGCGCGACCACAAACCCGACGAATCCAGCACTGCCGACACATCCGTGATGAATTGATCCATCTCGACAGATGTAGAATCGGCCACGATCAGAACTCGTTCTGGTTTGAGCATCGAGCGCCCTCCTCGACTACCCCGCTGTGGAAGCTACCGCTTCCACCCCGCGCTCTCGCAGGGTTTTTTCAAAGTAAGGAATGGTGCTAGAGAGCCCTTCCTTCAGCGACAGCTTTGGACTCCAGTTGAGCACCTTCTTGGCCAGACTGATATCTGGTTGCCTGACCTTTGGGTCGTCCTCAGGGAGATCCTTGAACTGAATATCGCTGGAAGATCCTGTCGCAAGGATGACTTCTCTGGCGAACCCGTTGATGGAGATCTCGTCCGGATTCCCGAGATTGACCGGTTCGGTGAAGTCGGACTCGAGGAGTCGATAGATCCCTTCGACCAGATCACTGACATGACAGAAAGATCTTGTCTGGGAGCCATCTCCGAACACCGTCAATGGTTGCCCGGTCAGTGCCTGACAGATGAAATTAGGAAGTGCTCGGCCGTCGTTGAGTCGCATCCTTGGGCCATAGGTATTGAAGATCCTGACGATCCTGGTGTCGACTCCGTGGCTTCGATGGTAGGCCAGCGTCATCGCCTCGGCAAATCTCTTGGCCTCATCGTAGACCCCTCTGATGCCAATCGGATTCACATTGCCCCAGTAAGATTCTGGCTGTGGGTGCACCAACGGATCGCCATAGACCTCACTGGTACTGGCCAGCAAGAACTTTGCGCCACAGGCTTTGGCCAGTCCCAGCGCCTTGTGGGTCCCGAGGGATCCGACCTTGAGAGTCTGGATCGGAAACTCCTGGTAATCGATGGGACTTGCCGGTGAGGCGAAGTGAAGGATGGCATCGACCTTGCACGGAACATGGATGAACTCGGTCACGTCATGTTTGATGAACTGGAATCGTGGATTCCCGAAGAGATGCTCGACGTTTCGAATATCTCCCGTGAGCAGATTATCCATCACCACGACTTTGCAATCTCTGCTGAGGAATAGATCGGCCAGGTGAGAGCCGATGAACCCTGCTCCGCCGGTGATGAGTATATTACTTCCGGACATCCGCGACTCTCCTTGATCCGATTCCGTGGTATTCAAGCCCATGCTTGCCAGTCATCTCTACATTCCAGATATTTCTACCATCATAGATCACCGGCTGCTCCAGAAGTTTCACCATCCGGACAAAATCAGGGCGTCTGTATTCGTTCCATTCAGTCACCAGCAACAGCGCGCTGGCTCCAACAATCGCTTCATACAGATCAGAACGGTACTCGATCAGGTCTCCCATCTCGGCCCTTGCTGTTTCAATCGCCTCGGGATCATGAGCCCGGACCACCGCTCCGCGACCGACCAGTGCTCTGGCAATCACCACTGATGGGGCCTCTCTCATGTCATCCGTTCTCGGCTTGAAAGCCAGCCCCCACATACCAAATACATGCCCTGAGAGATCTTCACCGAAACGACTCACGATTTTTTCGACCAGACGGAGCTTCTGGCGATCGTTGACAGCATCGACCGCGTCGAGGATCTCCAGGGTCGATCCCTGCTCCCGGGCCAGCGCTGAAAGCGCACGGACATCCTTTGGAAAACAGGAGCCTCCGTACCCGACACCAGGAAAGAGAAAGTGAGGACCGATCCTTTGATCTGAACCCATTCCCTGGCGCACTTTCGACACATCTGCTCCGACGCTCTCGCACAACCGAGCGATGTCATTCATGAACGAGATCTTGGTGGCGAGCATCGCATTGGAAGCATATTTGGTCATCTCCGCAGATGAGGGATCCATCACCAGTAATGGTTTTCCGGTTCTGACGAAGGGTGAGTACAGATCTCTCATCAGGTCTGCCGCTCCATCGTCATCGGTTCCGATGACCACCCGATCTGGTTTCATGAAGTCATCGATGGCGGCGCCTTCCTTGAGAAACTCAGGATTGGACACCACCTCGATCGGATGAGAACTAACCTCGCGAATCAGATCCCTGACCACCACTGCGGTTCCCACCGGGACCGTCGATTTGTTGACCACTACCAGTGGCCCTACCATGGCTCTTCCAATCTCGGTCGCCACCGTCCGGACCGCCGACAGATCGCAGGATCCGTCCTCCCCCTGGGGAGTACCGACTGCGATGAAGACCACTTCTGCTTCGATGATGGAACTCTTGAGATCTGTGGTGAAGGTCAACCTTCCGGCCTTGGCGTTGCGCGCCACCAGTTCTTCGAGCCCCGGCTCGTAGATTGGAATGTGGCCTTCCTTGAGGCTCTCAATTTTGGCTGCATCTCGATCGACGCAGGTCACATCGTTGCCGCTTTCTGAAAAGCAGGTCCCTGTAACCAGCCCAACGTAGCCGGTTCCGACTATCGTGATTCTCATGCTTGAGGTCTCTCTAGCCCATACAAGGCGATACAGCCGATCCACCAGATCACGGGAAAGCGTCCACCAGGATCATATCAGAGCAAGTTCTCAGCGGCATCAAAGGTCAAGAATTCCTCCAGGTACGATGTCGCTCGATGATCCAGATGCGTACAATGAGACCCATGCATAGTGATGATTTCCTCTCGGGCCTTAACCAACCCCCTCCTCCCCCTCCTCCCCCTGATCCCAAGAGCGATCCAGATGAGCCGTCCCCCAAGGCCTGTTTCAGCGATTTACCGCTGCCAGGCCCGGTCCTGGACCAGTTGACCGCTCTCGGATTCCTTCACCCCACTCCGATCCAGGAGTTGACCATCCCGGTAGCCATGGAGGGAATCGACCTGATCGGCAAGGCGGAGACTGGAACCGGCAAGACGTTGGCCTTCACCAGCCCCATCATCGGGCAACTCGATTCGGAGCGTGTTGCGGTCCAGGCGATCGTACTGTGTCCGACTCGTGAGTTGGCTCAGCAGGTGGAGGAAGTGGCAGTAGCACTGGGTAAGCCCCTCGGGATACGAGTGGCTCTGGTGGTCGGCGGTGTTCATCAATCACAACAATTGCTGCAACTGCGTCGGGGAGCCCAGATGGTCGTGGGAACCCCTGGTCGAGTTCTGGACTTTCTTCGAAGCGGTAAAATCCGACTCGGCTGGGTCGAACATGTGGTCCTCGATGAAGCGGACCGGATGCTGGACATGGGATTCATCGATGATGTCTCAGAAATTCTCCAGCACACTCCTCCCGAAAGACAGACCTATCTCTTCTCTGCGACCCTTCCGCCGAAGATCAAGACCCTGACCAAGAAGTTCATGAGGGATCCGCAGGTCATCTCCACCATCCGGGAGATCGCCACCGTGCCCGATATCGACCAGCAATTCATTCGCTGCGATGACTGGGCCAAAAAATACTGGGTCCACCAGCTTCTCGATCAAAACCCCGACGAGACTTGCATCATCTTTTGCAACACCCGTAGAGCAGTCATCGATCTCGATCGAGATCTTTGGGGGCGCGGATATCCGGCCGGATCATTACACGGAGATCATAACCAGGAGCGTCGGTTCAAGGTGCTGGAAGGCTTCAAGAACAAGCAGATCAAGACGCTGGTCGCTACCGATGTCGCGGCCCGGGGACTCGATGTGGAAGCAGTGGCACGGGTAGTGAACTTCGACATCCCGGACGAGGTCGAGACCTATGTTCACAGGATCGGCAGAACCGGCAGGGCCGGCGCAGCCGGGGAAGCGATCAGCCTGATCGACTCTCGAGATCGTCTCTCCTGGGATCGGATCCGAACAGAAACCGGGTTCCCCATCGGGGAGTCGACCTGGACGCCCCCGAAAGGGGCTCGCCCCGATCCCGCGCAGCGCTCCTACCGCCGTTCCCCGGCCAAGCCCGGGGGAAGTGGACCCTACCGCGGTGGTGGTGGCGGTCGCAGTGGTGGTGGCGGCGGCAGTCGCAGTGGTGGTGGCAGTCGCAGTGGTGGTGGCAGTCGCAGTGGTGGTGGCGGTCGCAGTGGTGGTGGTGGCGGCGGTCGCAGTGGCGGCGGCAGTCGCAGTGGTGGTGGCGGAGGAAACTCTCCTCGCCAGGGCGGCAGACGCCCCTCTCGCTGAGTCCTCGTGCTACTGAGTCCTCGTGCTACTGAGTCCTCGTTCTACTGAGTCCTCGTGCTACTGAGTCCTCGTTCTACTGAGTCCTCGTTCTCGCCAAATCTTCATCCAGAGAACTCGATTCGATCACGCTCGTTGCTCTTCCTCGAACGATCCGCGCTTCTCAACAACTCAGGATGAGAAAAGGCCCCGATCCGCGCTGAGCGAAACGGGGCCCCATCTACATTCGAACGATTCGCTGGGCTAGTACATGCCGCCCATGCCGCCCATGCCGCCACCCATGCCGCCCATGCCGCCCATGCCGCCCATGCCGCCAGCAGCTGCCGCAGCAGCCCCTGCGTCACCTTTGCTCGGCATCTCGCTGACCACGGCCTCGGTGGTGAGCAAGAGCCCACCGATGGAAGCTGCGTTCTCGAGTGCGGTGCGGGTCACCTTGGTCGGATCGATGATTCCAGCAGCAATCATATCGACGTAATCGATGTTGAGTGCGTCGAAACCAAAGAAACCTTCGCCCGCTTTGACTTTCGCGCTGACGATGGCTCCATCGACACCAGCGTTCTCGGCGATCTGACGGATCGGAGACTCGACCGCCCTGCGGACGATATCGACACCAACATTTTCTTCGCCTTGAATCTTCAGATCATCCAGCACCAGGCTGGCACGAAGAAGAGCGACTCCTCCGCCAGGCACGATACCTTCTTCGACGGCAGCGCGAGTCGCATGAAGCGCATCCTCGACGCGGGCCTTCTTCTCCTTCATCTCGATCTCGGTGGCCGCCCCGACATTGATCTGGGCAACACCACCGGAAAGCTTCGCCAGGCGCTCCTGCAGCTTCTCGCGATCGTAATCGGAACTGGCCTTCTCCATCTCGGAGCGAATCTGATCGATCCGGCTCTTGATGTCCGCGGAGGAACCGGCTCCCTCGATGAGAGTGGTGGCGTCCTTCTCGATGATCACCTTCTTGGCGCGTCCGAGGAACGAGATATCCACGTTCTTCAGGTCGATACCCAGGTCATCAAAGATGGCACGTCCACCGGTGAGGGTCGCGATATCCTCGAGCATCGCCTTGCGACGATCTCCGAATCCCGGCGCCTTCACAGCACAGCAGGAGAAGGTACCACGCAGTTTGTTGACCACCAGGGTCGCCAGAGCTTCGCCCTCGATGTCCTCAGCGATCACCAGGATCGGCTTGCCGGACTGAGCGATCTTCTCGAGCAGCGGAACCAGATCCTTGATGGAACCGATCTTCTTCTCGTGGATCAGCAGGTATGCGTCTTCCAGAACACACGCCATCTCCTCGGTGTCGGTGACGAAATGGGGGGAAAGGTATCCCTTGTCCATCTGCATCCCCTCGACCCAGTCGACGGTGGTTTCGAGCGATTTGCCCTCTTCCACGGTGATGACGCCGTCCTTGCCGACCTTTTCCATCGCATCGGCGATGATGCTACCGATCTCAGGATCGTTGTTCGCAGCGATGCTACCGACCTGGGCGATCTCGGTCTTGTCCTTGACCTCGGTCGACATCTCACCGAGGCGAGTCACGATCGCCTCGACAGCCTTCTGGATTCCTCTCTGCAGACTCACCGGGTTTGCACCCGCAGTGACATTCCGCAGTCCTTCATGGAAGATTGCATTGGCGAGAACTGTCGCAGTAGTGGTGCCGTCTCCGGCATTGTCGGAGGTCTTGGAGGAGACCTCTTTCACCATCTGTGCGCCCATGTTCTCGAAGGAGTCCTCGAGTTCGATCTCACGTGCAACGGTCACACCGTCTTTGGTGACGGTGGGAGGCCCGAAAGATTTCTCGAGAACGACATTACGGCCTCTCGGGCCGAGCGTGACCATGACGGCCTTCGCGAGTTTGTGTACACCTCTGCGTACGGCGTCGCGAGCTTCGTGGTCAAACGCGATGCGCTTTGCGCCCATCGTGTCGCTTCCTCTCATTATCGTCATCCCTCTGGGTTCTCCCGGCGGATGACTGGGTTGATCTCAGTGAACTAGTCGACGATCGCGAGGACATCATCCTCACTCATGATCAGGTACTCTTCGCCTTCCACTTTGATCTGGGTTCCGGCGTAGGAGCTGAAGATCACACGATCGTTCTTACTCACCTGGAAATTGGCACGCTTGCCATCCTTGAGGAGTTTGCCGTCTCCGAGCGCCATCACGCGCCCCTCACTCGGCTTTTCCTTCGCATTGTCTGGCAGGAAAATCCCACCCTTGGTCTTGTCCTCCGCTTCGAGTCGCTTGACGACGATTTTGTCGTTCAGCGGACGAAGATTCAGATTCGCCATCAGAGTCGCCTCTCTTTCCCGTGCCCATGCGGGCATTCTCATGAAGACCTCGACAGATTCCTCCTCGGAATCCAACCCAAGATCTGTTGTCAGTTCTTCAGCAAGGTTTGAACCAGGTCCCGGACACTACTCCGGAATAGATCTGGCTCGACCGGTTTCGGCAACAACGCGAAACCACCTGCTTCTTCTACATCTTTACTCAATGCTTCACTCGCTTCGCCGCTGACGAACAGCGCCGGCAACTGCCAGCGGAATTCGGTCCGGATCCTTCTCAGCAACTCGACTCCGGTCAGGTCTGGCATGTGCACATCCAGTACCAGGAAATCGAAGGGGTTGGTCTCGACCCCGTTGGTGGAATCGGAAAACTGAACCCGACAGAGCAACTCCAGCGCCTCGACGCCGCCCCCTGCATTTTCGGTTTCAAACCCCGCACCATCGAGCAAGGCAGTCAAACTGCCACGGACCCCTGCGTCGTCATCTGCGAGCAGCACTCGATAGCGCCCCCGACGGGAATCGGCTCCCGGTGTGATGATCTCCGCCAGCATCGTGATCCCTTCTCGGATCCCATTTCGGATTGCGGACTTTTCCGCTCATCTTCCTTTTTCGCAACGATCGTGCCGCGCAGCGGCAAGTTCGTGGACTGATTCCAAGTCACTGCCTGGGTTCTAGTTATGATTTCTCTACTGGACGGCTGTACGGCCCAGCGGCAACTTCGCCTGCCAGAATGGCATAGGCCCAGAGGAGCGGTGGCAGACTCCTGCCACGGTGGCAGATGATACAGACGGTGGATCTGTTGAATTGTCAGGGACGGATGGCGACGATTCATCGGGGACAGCGGCGACCAGCCGTTGCCACGAGGTCATCGAAGAGGAACGGGGTCTGTAGATGTCTCACCCAGCAGAAGACCCGGCCAATCTCGGAGATGCGATCCGAGCCGCTCTCGATTCCGCCGATGCCGATCAGCGATTGAAAGCGACGCTCAAGGACATCCGCCCCGAAGATATCGCTCACATTCTCGACGATCTCGATCCCGATCAAAAACTGAAGGTGTTCGACACCATCGAGACCGAAACCCAGGCAGAGGTGATCGACGAGACGGACCCCACCTCTCGAGAACAGGTCATCGACAATCTCGACCTCTCCGATCTCAAGTCGATCCTCGAAGAGATGCCACCGGACGAGGCCACCGACCTCCTCAATCAACTTCCCCAGACCCGGCGCCGCCAGGTGTTATCAGGGATGGATCCTGCAACCACCGTTGAGTTGCTCCGGCTGATGCAACACCCCGACGATTCTGCCGGCGGGATCATGACCCTCGACTACCTAGCGGTGAATCCTCAACTCACTTCCGAAGACGCCATCTCCCTGATCCAGCAACACATCGAGACCGAGGTGGTCAATTACGTTTACGCCATCGACGAGCAGCGGCACCTGATCGGAGTCATCTCGATCCGAGACCTGCTCGGTTCAGATCCGAAAACCCAGGTCGCGGAATTGATGGAGACTGAAGTGATCTCCATCGCCGTGGACGAGGATCAGGAAGCGGTGGCGCATCTGGCTCGACGCTACAATCTCCAGGCGATTCCGGTGGTCGATCATCACGATCACCTGCTGGGGGTGGCGACCTTCGACGACATCGTGGAAATCCTCAGCGATGAAGCCGATGAGGACATCTACCGCCTGGCGGGGGCTCCAGAGGTGCACCCTGCCCAGCAGAAGGTCCTGCGCAGGGCATTGCTCAGAATCCCCTGGCTGTTCCTGCCGGTGATCAGCGGATTCATCCTGGCTTGGATGCACCCGGATGACCGAAGTCTGGCAGAGATTCTCGCCTCCGGGTCGGATCAGAGACTGATACTGGCCGCCTTCATTCCGCTGGTGATGGGTATTGCCGGCGGGGTCGGTACCCAGTCTGCGACGATGGTGGTTCGTGGAATGGCGGTCGGCGACATCGAGATGGGACGAACCACTCTGAGATTTTTCCGCCAGGAGGTAGTAGTCGGAATCTTCATCGCATTCGCGATTGGAGGTGTGGTCGGCCTGGTCCTGGCCCTCGCCGCCGGAACAGAAAGTTCCGCCGATTGGTTCCACTTTCCCCTCGCCGTAGCGGTTGGAATCGGAGCCGGTATCGTCCTCGCCAGCGCCTGTGGCACTGCCTTACCCATCTTCTGCGAAAAAATCGGCCTCGACCCGGCTCTGGTTGCAGGCCCGTTCATCACCAGTTTTAACGATGTAACCGCTGCGATCACCTTCATCGCCGTGGCGGAGATGATCTTGCGAACCTTGTGAGGGGAGTATGGGAATCGGCTACTTGTACTCGGACTCGTCGATGCCGTAGCGATCCAGCTTGTTGTAGAGGGTCTGGCGCGGAATCTTCAACTGCTTCGTGACCCTCGACTTGTTGCCACGATTTCTCCGCAGCGCCGTCAGAATCACCAGTCGTTCCACCTCTGCAATGATGTCATTGAATCCCTCGGTAGCAGGGATTCTCAGGACCAGTTCTTCGACCGTCGACTGGACATTCTCACCATGAAGTCTCTCCCCCGAGGGTTTCTCGAGGTATCCCTCGACCAACTTCCTGGGAATGATCCTCTGCTCGCTGGCGAGAACCGACTGGCTCACGACATTTCGCAGTTGTTGGAGATTTCCAGGCCACGGATAGGCGATCAGTTCCGCCAACGCGCTTCGCGAGAACTTTCGCGTCAGATTGCTGCCTTGCTCCAGGGCATCGAAGAAGAAATGCTCGATCAGGTGGGGCAAATCGACGATCCGATCCCTCAATGGAGGCACCTCGAGAGTAAATCCGGCCAGGCGGTAGTAGAGGTCTTCACGGAATTTCCCTGACCGGACCATCTCCGGCAGATCCTGGCAGGTCGAGGCCACTATTCTCACATCGACGGGGATCAGTTCCGAGCCGCCGACCGGGCGAAGCATTCCCTCTTGAAGCACCCGCAGTAGTTTTTGCTGGAACTCAAGGGGGAGATCCCCGACCTCTTCGAGAAAGACGACGCCACCGCTGGCTCGTTCGAAGACACCACTCTGATCATCATCGGCTCCACTGAAGGCACCTTTACGCCAACCGAACAGTTCGCCCTCGACCAGGCTCGGGGTCAGCCCCCCACAGGAGACCACCTCGAATCGATGCTGTTGCCGACGGGTTCCCTCATGAAGGGTCCTGGCGAGCAGGCTCTTGCCGGTTCCAGTCTCCCCGGAGATCAACACACTCAGGTCCGACTCGCGCAATCTCTCCAGATGAGAGAGAACATCACACATCACAGGATCGTAGCTGGACACGGCACCGAGGCTCTTGAGAGTCCGGGTCGCTTCGGGAAGGTCAACTGGTTTTTGCTGGTCGGGAAGCGACAGTTCGATGTCATGATCTGCCAGAGTTTCCTCGGCTCGTTCGATCTGGTTCTCCAACTGCTCGATTCTTTGTGCCTGCTGACTGATCAGCAGCGAATCGATGATTTCTCCTTCAACCAGATTCACCATCGTTGCCAGCAAATCTGCGGATTCTTGATCGAAGCCACTGCTCGGGTGAGCCTCTACCAAGAACAGTATCCCCGACTGACCTGCGGTAGAGAAGAAGAAGGAGAGGATGGGGCCATGCTGTGCCGGATCATCTCCCGCCGTGTACTGCGGCCCCTCCAGTTCTGCGAGTCGCTGGACCAGTTGAGGATTGATCGCTTCGGGAGGACGCTGCCCCCCCACTGTTTTGCTGGCGATCTCCTGGCAGTCCTGCTCTCCATCCGATTCTTCGGAAAGGATCTGGTAGGCGATGGCACAGCGAGAATCGAACTGTTCCAGAATTACACCCAGTAACGACGCGGTGAGAAACTCACTTCGTCGAGACAACTGCACTTCGTCGAGGCCCTGCAGGCCTTCCCGAAGTTCGAGTTCGAGTTCGAGAGCGTGATCTGACAACGGACAATCCTTCTGGCTACTGCCCTTCACGGGCTCCTGGTCTCACCTGCACGAGATCCCGATTTCAGGGTATCCTTCTGCAATGCTCTTGTTCGATCGGTCCGAGTCGGAGTCACCGTGATGACTTCGAGCCAATTCCTGGTAACAAGAGGCTCCACAGGCAATATCGGCAGCGGTAGCGTGCCGGCTGAAGTGTTTTCTTGAAGAATCGCCTCTGGCGGAAGAGTAGGAGACTCTTGGTCCATGTGCAATGGACCCGGAAAATAGCCTGACCCATGATCACGATAATATTCACACTATCTCTTCTGGCCTCATCTCTCCCCGCCGTCTGCTCCATCGATGACGAACCGACTGGCGCCTCTTCTGACATCTCGAGTTGGATCAAGAATCTGGGCTCCGAGGAGTGGTCTGTGAGGGAAGAAGCCGCTCGGAAACTGCTGGACGCCGGACCCGCAGCGATCGGTGCATTGCGCTCCTCTCTGATGGATCCAGATCCCGAGGTGCGCGCACGAATCAAGGAGATGCTCTCTCTTCTCTCTCCACCGGTATTGATCGTCGATGTGGTGCGAGTCGGAAATTCAGGAGAGGGCTCATGGCTCTCGCGTCGAACCGATCTCGATTCCACCTCGATCCGCTTCAGCCGAAACGAACTGATCCAGAGCAGTGTCACATCGGCCACTGAGGAGCGCAGAATCCAGGTCGAGATTCGCGGGACTGAAGCGCCCTACTCGGTGGAGATCCTCTTTCCCGGGGTCAACTCGACCATCGTCAGCGGTCCCCCCGCTCGTGGACTCGACCCGGGTGTCCCATGGGTGGTCCTCTCCGAGGAGCGGGTGGCGATGGAACATGCACTGGGCAAAACCACCACGGAGGGTGAGCTCGCCACCTGGGTCGCAGTCCTGCATCATGATCCCTCCGAAGAACTGGAGCGATTGAAACCCGCCGAAAGAGTGCGCAGGGCGATGATCGAGCATCTGCCTCACACCGATGATCCAGCACTGTGGATGTTGGCCAGCATCTGGCCCGAGGAGCAACCCCTTCCAGCCACTACCAGAGGTGAGAGTCCGCGGATTCGAGACGCTCACACATTGGCTCGACTGAGCAGCGGCGATACCACGGCGCGCAACGATTTGACCCGTCTTGTTGCCGATCACCTCGACGGTTCCGATACGTTGGCCATCCGGCGGATCGATGCGTTGATTCCCGGACTCATCGAGGCCCAGATCGATCGATCGAGCGAGCTCTTGATCCGCCATTGCGGAGATCTCTCCCCGTGGCGGCAGCACCTCACCTGGCATGCCTTGCTCCAGCGAATCGAGGACCCCCAGTTTGCCTCGACTCACGGCAAGAGTCTGATCGAAGCGATTCTGTCACCGGCGGCACTACCGATCCTGCGCTGGACCAACTCCCGTATGGCCTCGTTATGGAGTGCCTTGCACCGCCATGTTCCCAGCGGCCAGTGGATGGAAGCCCTCGATGGCCGCATCCGGAATGCTCTCGAAGAGGATCTGGCCCAGGCTTCCGGTCGAATCCCGCTGATCCTGGGAACCCTCGCATTTCTCTCCAACCGTTCAGAGGCACTTCCGAAGGAGTGGCTCTCCTACGTCAGTGAACTGATCCCTTCCCAGCACGCCGAGATCGCCATCGGCGTACTGGCGGCCCAGATGCAACATCTGAAGGAAGTTCCCGAGGAGATCTGGCTTCAGGCCTGCAAGGGATTTGCCACCGGGCTCGCCAGTAGCGACACCACCATCGGATTCCGTGTCCGGAACTCGGTGACCCGGTTCAGCGAGTTCAGGTTCCTCTCCCCCGCCATTCGCCGCACCCTGTTCGAGACGCTGATCGAAGTGCTCGCCACCGGGTCCAATAATCATCGATCGACTGCAGCCCAACTGCTTTCGAAGAATCTTGGTCGCCCTGCGACTCCACAACTGCGAACTCGAGATCAGAGTTACTGGACTACACAGGCCAAGTACTGGAAAGAGAAGCTCGCGAGCCTGGAGGATGACCAGCTCTACCCAGAGATCGATGCGGATCGGTGGGTCCGACTGACCCTGGCAGATTTCAGAATCGATCCAGAAGGTAAGACCGATCCATTGAGGATCCAGCGAGTCGTCTTGCAGGTGGGACGACGTTTGGTTTCCATCGAAGACAATGGCGAAGATGAGTCGATCCAGATCGAGGCCACTGCTGGCAATACTCATCGACTCTCCGGATCGATCTTACTGGTGGCCGGTCGCCCGGTGCTGGCACGGTTACGACCGCGCTGGCGCCGCTGGGTACACCGGGTCAGTTCTGCCAGATTGGGTTCCGAGAGCGCTCAGTCTCGCTCCCTGGTCACCTACCAGACCCTGGTCCTGATGGAGGTGCTCGATGCGGACGAGGCCCTCGATCAACCGGGTTGGGAAACTGAACCGAGCTGGCAAGGGATCGAGCAGACCCTACTGACTCAGATGAGCTCACCACAACAGACCATCCGAAATACAGTCATCGACATCGTGACCACCCTGCAGCTCGAGTCTGCACGGGAACCGCTCATCGCATTGTGGGAGAACTCTCAAAGCGAAGCGGTGGCGCGAGCATTGCTGGCCCTGGGAGACCTTCGTGGCAGGGATCTGCTGTTCAAGGGGATCCAGGTGCTGGAAAAGAGAGCGACCCGGGAAGCCCAGAAATCGATGGAACAGTTACTACTACTGGGTGATCTCGAAACCGTCCATCTGGTGCTCGGTTGGCTTGAAACACCCGCCTCGTTGCGCAACCGCATCCTCGAGAACCAGTTGCCTGTGGCCCTCCGGGCCATCGAATCGTGGGTCGCCAGTCACGCCAATGAGGACAATTTTCCCCGGGAGCGGCTCCTCTCGGTACTTGTCCAACGATGCGACACTCGAAATCTCCGCAATTATTCAATTCCGCTGCTACGACGACTCACAGGGGAGGATATGGGCTGGTGGAACACTTTCTCCATCACCGATTCGAGCGAGAGGATTGAAGCACAGGAGGAAATTGCAGCACGCTGGAGGGGCTGGTGGAAAAGAAGATCAGAAAGATCTGCAGATCCAGTAAAGATGAACCCGCCTCGCGACCGATGACTCTTCCATGGGCAAACAACGCCCAGGTGATCGTGAGCCGACTTCCGGCTCAATCACCACGCTCCCATTGGAAGGGACCACAGCATGTCAGCTCGTGAGGTCGGCCTTGAGGCATATTTCCTGGACATCAATCGCCATTCGCTCCTCACTGCCGAGGAAGAGAAAGCTCTTTCATTACTCGTACGCAAGGGTGATCCCGAAGCACGTGACAAGATGGTTCGATCGAACCTGAGGCTCGTGGTCAGCATCGCCAAGCACTACGTGGAGCGTGGCCTTCCCTTGCTTGACCTGATCGAGGAAGGCAATCTCGGCCTGCTCAAGGCCGTGGAACGCTTCGACCCCGCTGCGGAGTGCCGTTTCAGCACCTACGGAACCTGGTGGATCAAACAATCGATCAAGAGAGCGCTGATCGACACGGTGAAATCGGTTCGCATCCCTTCCTACATGGTGGAAACCATCACCAAGTGGAAGAAAGCGGCTGCTGACCTCGCCATCGAGTTGGGACGACCGGCACAGTTCCACGAGATCGCCGAGCGGATGGAAATCCCCATGGAGAAGACCGACATCATCAAGAATGCTCTCCTTGTTGCAGATTCTGTCAGCCAGACCATTTCGATCGAGAACTCCTGGACCATCTCCGACATCATCGAAGACCCCTCTCAAACTCAGCCCCATGCTTCTCTCGAGAAGAAGATCCAGATCGAGATGATTCACAACCTGCTCGGACATCTCGACGACCGCGAAACCAAGATCCTGCGGATGCGTTACGGCCTCGATAATGGAGAGCCGATGACCCTGAAGGAAATCGGTCAACGGGTGAACCTGTCTCGTGAGCGGGTCCGCCAGATCGAGAACGACGCCCTCGGTAAGTTGCAGGAGCTGGTCGCAGAAGGGCAGATCGAGCAACCGGAGATCTATGACGAGCAATACGAGGAGATGACGGGCTAAAGCTCGAGGCTCCGCCTCTCTTTCACCCCATCCAGCCTTCGGATAACATTCCCCCTTCAGCAGCTGCGGTCCCTCGACCGCCTCCACTGAAGGGGGATTTTTCATGAGTGAATCTACAGATACCCGCATCGATCTCCTCAGGAGCAAGATCGCCACCGTCGCGGACTTCCCTGCTCCAGGGATCCAGTTCAAGGACATCACTCCCCTCCTCGCATGCCCCAGAGCCTTCCCCGCCTCGATCGAACTGCTCGAGGAGCGGGTTGCCCATCTGGGTGTCGAGATCATCGCAGCCCCCGAGTCGAGGGGGTTCCTGTTCGGAGTACCACTGGCGATGCGAATGAATGTCGGCTTCGTGCCGATTCGAAAGCCTGGAAAACTGCCCAGAGAAATACACTCGGTCGAATATTCACTCGAATACGGCACTGATACCGTCGAGATGCACTCCGATTCGATCCAGCCAGGTCAAAAGGTGTTGATGGTCGACGATGTACTGGCCACTGGTGGCACGATGGCTGCTTGCTGCGAACTGGTCGAGAAGATGGGTGGGGTCGTGATCGGGTGTGCCTTCCTGATGGAGCTCACCTTTCTCGGAGGACGGGCCAAGCTACCGGATGCTCAGGTGTTCCATCTGCTGGAGGAAAACGCTTGAACAGGAGAAGCGCATTGAAACTGGCTCGGCTCGCGACAGGCGAGGCCAAGCGAGCCACCAAAGGTTTGAGAAAACCCGGGTTCCCGAAGTTATTCTACCTCTCGTACATGATAAGAGACCTCGACCTGTTCGAAGTAGAAGCACGGTACGGCGCTCTCTACCGCGATGAACAGTACCAACGAAGAAACTGTCTCGCCGATGCACGGGTGGGTAGTTTCCGAAGAGATCAGGTCACCGATGGTGGTCTGTTCGACAACTCCAAGGATGATGAATCGCATGGTTATGTCGAATTGCCCATCTCCGATCGCTCCGATCCGATGCGAATCGGGCTGTGGCGACTGACCGATGCAAAGTACCGGGAAGCGGAGGAAGCATTCCTCAGAAAACGTGCTCACGAGTTGACCTACCTCGATACCAATGAACACCTCGGAGCCTGGCAGAAATGTTCTACACATCAGGCCAGGAGTCCGAACCAGCTCCCTTCCATCGACCGGGAGTACTGGTCGAGCTTTGTCGAGAAAGCCAGCGCCACCATGCTCGCCTTCCCGAGGATTCGAAATAGCCACGTGGAACTCAAGGTTCGCCATCAGACCAACGTGTTCGTCAACTCCGACGAATCCATCTCCATCGAGAGCCTCGCCTACTGGCAGTTGGAGGCGCACCTCTGGTTTCTCAGTAAAAACGGAGATGGGATCCCCTGGACCGTGAGTCACTTCACTCCACATCCGGATCAGCTACCGGACCTGAACAGTTTTCGCCGAGAAATTCGAGCTGCGGCAAAGCTACTGGAAAAGATTGCGGCCGCGCCAAAGATCCACTCCTACTCGGGACCCGTATTGCTGGAACCGGTTTCTGCCGGATTGCTGATTCACGAGGCACTCGGTCATCGACTGGAAGGAAACCGGCTGCGAGCCACTGGCGAGGCCAAGACCTTTGCCGATGCCCTCGGAGACCGGGTACTTCCCGATTTCTTGACGCTGCATGACGATCCAACCCAGGCCACCTGGATCGATTCCAATGATCGTGAACAGGGCCTGGTTGGTCACTACAAATTTGACGATGAGGGGACCCCCGCTGCGGATGCACGCCTGATCGAGAACGGAAAACTGACAGGGTTCCTCACCGGAAGAGTTCCAGTCAGCAAACGACATCGTTCCAATGGCCACGCCAGATCGAGACGGCATGAGCGATCGATGAGCAGGATGGGCGTGACGATTCTCGAGGCCACCAACGGACTGGATCAGGCAACCCTCAGGGAACAACTGATCGATCAGGTCAAGCAGCAAGGTTTGCCGTACGGAATCCGCATCATCGATGCCACTGGAGGAGAAACTGCGACCGATTCCTATGACTTCCAGGCATTTCTTGGAGAAGTGAATCTTGCTTCGAGGATCTACCCGGATGGACGCGAGGAATTGGTCCGAGGAATCAACTTCATCGGCACCCCTCTCAATGCTGTTCATGGAATCATTGCTGCTGGCGATCAACCAGTGCTGGACAATGGTTGGTGTGGAGCGGAGAGCGGATTCGTTCCGGTGTCGACCATCAGTCCGTCGCTTCTGGTCCGTCACCTGGAACTACAGAGCAAATCGGAAACGCCATACACCCAGTACTGCTATCCGATGCCCGTAAGAAAATGATCCACCCGCATCACTGTAACTGATCGGCGATGTCCGATAGCAGTGGACGGACCGCCTGAGTCATCAATGCTCGATTGGATCCTTCCCCGACCCGGGTCACGAACAGGTCAGCACTGTGTCGTGCCAACCCGAACTCGTCGAGGCTGGCCACTCCACCGCAAACCTCCATCGCATCCATCAGGAGCCTCGACGCAACACGGCTGCAATCGATCTTGACCTTTGCTGCCTGTTCACGCTTTATCGATCCATCGTCATGACATCTCGCCAGATGCATCAGCCAGGTCAAATTTCTCTCCAGCGCGAGATCCATCTCCAGCACCACATCCTGAACGCGCTGAAAGCGACCGATCGGACCTCCGAATTGATCTCTCTGCTGAACATAAGTGCGAGTCTTGTCGAGGGCGAACGCCAGCGATCCCAGGGCCATCGATGCCACGAACAATCGCCCACCATTGAGAGTCGTGACCATCACACGGAATCCTTCGTTGAGATCGCCTAGGATTTCAGCTTCGGTAGCCACGACGCCATCGAAGGTGATGGAGCCGGTGGAAGAAAGTGGCCAGACCGTCTTTCCTTCCATCTCCTGGTAATGCACTCCCTCGCGATCGATGGGAATGATGAAACAGGAACTTCGATGGCCATTTCGACCGGACGGATCGGTCAATGCATGGACCACGATGTGGCTCGACCATGCAGCGTTGGTACTCCAGCACTTCTCTCCGCGAAGGATGAAGTGATCTCCTTCACGAATGGCCACCACCTGCGGATTTGCGGCATCCGACCCTCGCCCCGGCTCAGACAATCCGAAACAGAACATCCGATCACCAGCCGCGAGTTCAGGCAGGTATTTCTCTTTTTGTTCATCGGTTCCGAACTTCAGCACCGGATTGGCTCCCAGTGAGACTGCAGCCCCAGGCGTGATGGCGATCGATGGACTCTGGTAAGAGAGTGCCAGACCCGCCAGTAGCAGATCTGTCATGCCGCCACCTTGACCGCCGTACTGTTCCGCGATCGGCAAGCCAAACACACCCATCGATCCCAGCTGCTCGATGACGTCATGAGGCAGAAGTTGATGAGATCGCTCCCAGCCGAGGATTTTGTCGGCTAGTTCTTCATCTGCAAATCGAGCCAACCCCTGGTAAAGAGCGAACCGCTCCTCCTCGACAAGAGGCTCCAGAAGTTGATCCAACCTTCTTTGATTCATGACACTCCTTGAGCCGCTACTCGTTTGATTCTGACCCTCGTCTCCCCGGAGACCGATAGAGACCCATTCACCAGGTACAACGATCTCCTACCTGTCTGTTACACCAAGATCATGTCTCGGTCCATCCCCTCGATCACCAGCAGAGTTGAATTGTTGGTGCTGAGGATCCAGAACTTCCCGTGATATCCTCCACTATTATCCAATGAAGGAGGTGTTCCATGAGGATGCGTTTAGTTTCAATCCTGTTGACCAGTTTCTTCTCATTCCTGTCGATCACTGCGACCCCTGTCACTGCGCAGACTTGCCCGACAAACCTACAAGCGTTTCCAGACTATGGCCAGAACCTGATGGTCATCGAATGGAATCTTTCAGTCGCCGGTAACGCTGCAGCAGAATTCCAGATTTTCAGGGGTGACCAGTGGATCGCTACCGTCGACGGGCTCTCGAATACTACGATCGACGACCTGTCGACCCTCACGGCCAACAGGATCCATCTACTCGACTACTCCGTGGTCACCATCGGAACCGCCACACCCTGTGCTGACATGACAGCGCGAGGTACTTACTCCACCGGAAGCATCGCATTGTTCGAGGATTTCGAAAACTACTCCTCGGATATCGAACTGGAGAGTGTCGGAGGCTGGGCCATCGTCGACGAAAATTCTCCAATTGAAGATTCCACATGGACCCTGACCAACCCACTGGGAAGACAGCATCCTCCACGAATCGATGGTCATTCGACCCGCGGCGGTTTCATCATCTCCGATAGCGATTTCGGCGGCACCACCAACAGCAACCCCATCGGTTCAGGAATGTCACATGACATCTGGACGCCAACCATCGACTGCTCTGCGATGGACCAGGTGGTCCTTCACGCTTCTGTCTGTGCCCAGCTCAATGACAACGGGAATGCAATTTTTGACATCGATGTCACCACCGATGGAGGGAGCAACTGGCAGAACGCATTTCGCCGCATCGCACCGACTCGGGTCTCCACCGCACCGCTGGCTCGCACCGATAATGCCGACGGGGTCTATCAATATCTGGAGGTCAACTTGACCCAGTTCGCTGCGGGGGAATCGACGGTGCGGGTCCGGTTCCGTCACTTCGAGCCCAACTGGGACTGGTGGATCGCTGTCGACGACGTATTGATCGACAACATCTGCGTCGCCGGGGGCGGTCAGACCACCCTGCTGCCGACAGAGGATTTTTCTTCAGGCATACCGCCGACCTGGCAGATCGCCGGGCTCAATGTGAACTCGCCCATCGACAGCTGGAACACCGAGGATCCCTGTAATCGATCGATCACCGCCAATAATGGTGGGGTCTTTCCCTACCTCGCTGGCAAGGCGGTCAACCGACTGGGGGACTTCTTCGCCATCCTCGATTCGGACTGCAACCCTGACCCGACGGAGGATGAGCGATTGATCACTCCTGTCGTCGATTGCTCAGCGCAAGAACATGTATACCTTCACTTCGACTCGGAATGGATGCCGTACTTCTCGGAAGAAGTCGAAGTGTTACTGAGCCTGGATGGTGGAGTTTCGTTCATTCAGCCGGCGATCTTCAAAGCACCGACCGATACCTCTCCGGAGCCCGACAATGATCCCCTCTTCGGCCACTTTGTGCTCGAGGAGCCACGTGCAGCAGGCGAATCGGAAGTCGCGTTCTTGTTCAAGTACACCAGCCCTGGCAACCAATGGTGGTGGGCCATCGACAATGTCGCCATCACCGCCGGTGAGTATGCGACGGCTCCCACCGTCGGCTCACAGTTTCTTCGTGGAGATTGCAACTCGGACGCATCCTTCAATATCGCCGATTGCGTGTTCTTGCTCGCCTCGCTCTTCAGCGGAGGGCCAGCCAGCGACTGTGCCGATTCATGTGATATGAACGATGACGGATCGAGGAACATCGCCGACGCCATCACCGGCCTGGGAACTCTCTTTTCCGGCGGATCGCCACTGCCAGATCCTGGCAGCATCGCCTGTGGCATCGATCCAACAGACGATGGATTGATCTGCGATCCCACCGCAGCTTGCCCCTGATCTGCCGGGCTCTCCTCTCGACTCCCTGCGCTCGATCGAGCATGATCTTGAATCGACGACTCGTTCGATCCTGACACCCCTGGAGGAGGCTAGATGAGCGCTACAAGAACCTCGACATGGCAGATCGCATCGCTGATCTCGCTGCAGTGGATGCTGCTACTGAGCCCCCTCGGGGCCCAGCAACCACCGAACCATGTGGGGCGGAAAGTATGCGCCAGTTGTCACCCAGGAGAGCATTCCCTCTGGGGCGGCTCCCATCATGATCTCGCCATGCTGGAAGTGAACGATCCCGCCTCACGGGCCCCCTTCGACGGCACCGAGATCTCATCGGGCGGAGTCCTGTCCCGCTTCTTGATGGTCGATGAGCGGCCGGTGATCGAAGTCGAGGACTCCGCTGGGCAACAATCGCTGCCGGTTCGCTACTTCTTCGGCACCAGTCCCTGCCAGCAAGTCCTGGTCGACGGAGCGAAGGGAAGGATGCAATCGTATCCCATCGCATGGGCGACACCGGAAGCGAAGGGAGGCGCCCGCTGGTACCCACTCTTCCCCGAGGAAAAAACACCTCCGGGCGATCCTCTGCACTGGTCCGGAGTTCTCAACAACTGGAATCACATGTGTGCAGAATGCCACTCGACGGGAATGGTCAAGAACTACGATATCGAGAGTGATTCCTTTTCTACTCACTGGCAGGAACTCGATGTTTCCTGTGAAGCGTGTCACGGACCCGGAAGTAATCATGTGAACTGGGCCAGATCATCGAAAAAGGATGATGATGGAGAGAAAAGAACTCCACTCCCACAGATGGGATTAACGGTTCAGTTCCAGCGAGATTCAGCGACCTGGGTTCGTCCTGAGGGAGAAAAGGTCGCTCGAAGAAGCATCCGCAGGACCCATCATGATGAAACCGAGACCTGTGCACGGTGTCACTCTCGCCGTACAGCACTGGTAGACGGATCGGTGCCTGGAGCTCCGCTATCCGATACTCACCTGCTGAGCCTGCTCGATGCCACTCTCTACCACCCCGATGGCCAGATCCTCGATGAAGTCTATGTCCATGGATCATTCCTTCAGAGTCGCATGTACGCAGAGGGGGTCACCTGCTCCGACTGCCACGAGCCCCACAGTGGAAAACTCCACATCGAAGGGAACTCTCTCTGCGTCGGTTGCCACGATCCAGCCATCTACGATCTACCAGATCATCATCATCACGCGCCCGAGAGTGCCGGCGCTTCCTGCATCGAATGCCACATGGTTTCGCGCACATACATGGGAGTCGATCCTCGCCGTGATCACTCCTTTCGGGTTCCTCGACCTGATCTGTCGATTCGCCTCGGCACTCCCAATGCCTGCAACGATTGCCATCAGGATCGAGAAGTTCACTGGGCTGCTGAGAAGGTGATGGAGTGGTTTCCCGATGGACGTGGGGATGATTTCCACTGGGGCGAAGCACTCCATGCCGCCAGAAACAACTCTCCTGTGGCACCCGAATTGATCCGCATGGTGCTCGAAGACGAGAAGACCCCCAGCATCGTTCGCGCCACTGCCTTGGCAGAACTGACTCCGTTCCTTGACCGAACCAACTCTGATCTACTTTCCCGGAGCTTCACCGATTCTGATCCACTGGTGCGACGCCAGGCAGCGCTGGCACTCGACGGCCTTCCCCTCGAGCAGACCTATGGAGTCCTGCTCGATCTTCTCGGTGATTCGAGTCGCATCGTTCGCACTGTCGCGGCGGAATTGCTCTCACCGATTCAACGCGAACTCTCCGAAGATCCACAAGGCGCCGGACTACAACTGAGTCGGGTGCTGGCGGAGTACATCTCGATGCAAGAGGTCAACGGTGATCGCCCCGAATCCCATGTCAATCTGGGAGCACTGGCAAGCAGAAGGGGGGACCTGAAGGAGGCAGTTCGTTGCTACAAAGAAGCACTGAAGAGAACTCCTTCCTTTGGACCCGCTTCCGTCAACCTCGCCGACGCACTTCGAGTTCTCGACCGCGATCCCGAAGGAATCGAGGTGCTACAGCAGGCGATCGATAGGGTTCCAGACGATGCAGGATTGCATCACGCCATCGGTCTGGCGCTGGTGCGGGTCGGCAAGAAAGAGCAGGCCCTGCAGTCACTGGGACAGGCGGTGACATTGGCTCCTCAATCTCCACGCTACGCTCTGGTCCACGCAGTGGCGCTGGAAGATGGAGGTCAGCGAGTACTGGCCATCGCAGCACTGGAAAAAGCACTGCAGCTGCACCCCACAGATCGCTGGTTATTAGCGGCGAAACAGGAGTTTATCGACAAGGAAAAGTCTATCGACACGGGAGAGAGCAGTACCAGCCCGCTTCCGGCGACTCCAGAAAAGAAAGCCAGCAACTAGTCTCGCCGCGGTCGACGCACGACACCCCGACCAGAACGGCGTCCGCCTTTGCGATCGGAGGGATTACCTTGTGGCTTTCTGCCACCTTTGCGTGGCGATGCCTTCCCCGCTCCACCCGCTCTATCGTGGGTCGACACCAGTGCTCCCGGGTGATCCCCGATCAGATCGTCGCGGCCACTCTCTCGCAGCATCTCTCGAACCAGAAGCCGATTCTCCGGCTTCCACCACTGCAGCATCGCCCGTTGCTTGCGCTTGTTTCTCATCTTCTTCTCGACGAAGACCGGTTTCATCCGGGTCGGGTCGATTCCCGTCCACCACATGCAGGTGGCCGGCGTTCCAGGTGTGGGAATGAAGTCCTGAACCTGCTGTGGCTTGAGGTGACGTGCTTCCAGGAACTCTGCAATCTGAACCGCAGCGTCTTGCTCGCAACCTGGATGGCTAGAGACGAAGTAAGGCACCAGATATTGCTCCTTACCCGCACGATCACTCGCCTCATCGAATCGCTTCTCGAATTCGATGTAAGTGTCCATTCCCGGCTTCTTCATCAATCGTAGAGTTTCTTCATCGATGTGCTCGGGTGCGACCTTGAGGTGTCCTCCCACATGATGGGCAGCGAGATCATCGATGTATTCCTGATCGAGGTTTGCCAGATCCATTCTCACGCCGGAAGCCACATGAACCATCTTGACGCCGTCTGACTCCCGGACCTTTTTCATCAACTTCTTCACCGGACCATGGTCTGTACCCAACAACTTGCACACGGTCGGATGAACGCAAGACGGTCGGCGACAACGAGATTCAATCTCCGGCCGAGTGCACTGCATCCTGTACATGTTGGCGGTCGGTCCGCCCAGGTCACTGATGACACCCTTGTATCCATCCAGTTGCTTCAATGCAGCGACCTCTTCCAGGACGCTCTCTTCACTTCTCGATGACACGGCTCGGCCCTGGTGTTCTGTGATGGCACAGAAGGTACAGCCGCCAAAACAACCCCTCATGATGTTGATGGAAAACTTGACCGTCTCGTGAGCGGGTATCTTCTCTCCACCATATTCCGGATGAGGCTCCTTGGTGTAGGGAAGAGCGAAGATCGCATCGAGCTCCGCAGTGGAGAGGGCTTTCATCGGGCGATTGACGATCACCGTCTGTTCTGCATGGCGCTGGACCAAAATCGGAGCGGTGTCGGGATTCTGTTCCCGATGAAAGATGTGCTGTGCACGGGCAAATCGTTCCTTGCTGTGCTCGTCTTCGCCGCGAATCTCATCAAAGGATGGCAACTCCTGAGCAATCTCTGGTTTGCATTGATACTGCTCCCACCAGGGTGTGCCCTCTTGCCACGTCGACTCCTCGACGAAATGGGGACGGCCATGCTTTCCGATGCCATATGCCGTTCCTGGAACATCTCGAATCGATTCGATCGGCTCACCCTTCTCCAGTCTCTCGACGATGGTCACCAGGGCCTGCTCACCCATTCCGTAGACAGCGATATCACTCCTCGAATCGAGAATGAGTGATCGCTTGACCTTCTCCGACCAGTAATCGATATGTACCATTCTTCTCATCGAAACCTCGACACCCCCGGCGATGATGGGAACGTCTCGGAAGGCTTCACGGCACCGTTGCGAGTAAACGATGGTGGCTCCATCGGGACGAAGGCCCGCCTTTCCTCCCGGTGAGTACAGATCATCGGAACGGGGTCTCTTGTGAGCGGTGTAGTGATTGAGATGTGAATCGAGGTTTCCTGCGGAGACCAACCATGCGATTCGTGGCGCCCCGAACTTGCGGAACGGCTCGACCGACTTCCAGTCCGGCTGGGCCAAGATCGCCACCCGATATCCGCGAGCTTCGAGCAGGCGACCGATCACGGCATTGGCAAATGAGGGGTGGTCGACATAGGCGTCTCCGGTGACCAGCACGAAGTCGATTCCATGACGGACCGGGTCATCGGCCTCTCCTGGAGCGGGAAGCCAGCCTTTCTCGACGCATTCCTTCACCGTCATCGATAGATACTGGGGCTCCGAGGAGGTGCGAGCGGCGGAGGATCGTGGTTTTCGTGACGCTGGGGACATCGGGTCCACCACCAATCTGTCGACCGAATGCCGAGAACGGCTGCGGTCTCTGGAGCAGCATCCCGGGGAGCACAAGGGCTTGCCGAGATGGGCTGAGTGTCCTGTGAACGGTCCACATTTCGACGACACTGCATCGGCTCTAAACCTGTCAAGCACAGCGGTCGATCGAATAAGATTACCAGGAATCCACTTCCTGGTCGAGCATCGCTGGACAATCCGCAGTCGAAGATGCAGCATCTAGGGCCTGGAGGTCGTTTGAACCAAAACACAAGGAACTGGCAAGCGCAGCAGGCTGGCCGGGCGTTACAGGCTGAAGTCCACTCTCAGATGGAACTCCCCCATCGTCGCGTCAAGGACATCATCCGGCGCGGTGGTGTCAAGGTTTCCGGCCATGTCGTGATGGATCCAGGATTCCGACTTCAGGTCGGTGACTCCATCGAGGCCGATCCAGAGCCGATGAAGTTTCGAACTGCCCAGCGAAAGTTGCTCTCCAAGGGACTGGAAATTCTGCACCAGGACCGTCATGTCCTCGTAGTCAACAAGCCCTCTGGCCTGCTCACCGTTCCCACAGATGAAGACGAAAATGAAATCTGCCTGCTCGGTGAGATCTCCAGGAAACTGCGAAAAGAAGGGGAGAAGCGTCCAGCACTCTTTGTCGTCCAGCGTCTCGACCGCTTTACCAGCGGGGTGATCACGATTGCAAGAACCCCGGATGCGAAAGAGGGACTTCGACGACAACTGAAGAGTAGAAAGATGAATCGTCGCTATCTGGCCATCAGCCAGGGTATTTCGAGTTCATCGGAGGGCACCATCACGCGGTCCCTCTCGGAAGACCCTCGTACGTTGAAGATGCGAATCGCTCGCAGGGAGGACGAAGGGATAGAAGCGATCACAAGGTGGAAGAAACTACATGTCCAGGGTGACCACCAGTTGATCGAGGCACGCCTGGAGACCGGACGCAGGAACCAGATCCGGGTCCACCTGACGAGCATCGGGTTGCCCATCATCGGAGACACCCGGTATGGCGTTTCCTCACCATGGATCGACCGACCAGCCTTGCACGCTGAATCCCTCTCGTTCCATCACCCGGTCAGCCAGCAAGAATACTCGTTCCAGGTCAAGCCTCCCGAGGATTTCCTGAGAGCGCTGGACGCGATTTCGATCCCGGCTCCCTAGGCTTCCTTCATTCGCTGGACCGACTTCGCTCACTAGTCTCCCAAGATGTTCCTGAAGGTCAGGTTGATACGCTCCGTCGGAGCATTTTTTCCACGCCGACGAGGAATCGAATGGACCCAGTGCTGCTGAGTTTCCCCCTCCATGATCAGTAGTGATCCGGGTTGAAGTGCGATCTTGACCCGATCTAGATCTTTCCGAGTTCGATGCTTCATGCAGAAATCACGAGTGGCCCCGAAGCTGATAGATGCGATACACGGCTCAGGTCCCAGTTCCGGCTCGTCATCACTGTGCCACCCCATCGCATCGTCTCCATTTCGATAGCAGTTTCCCAACACCGAGTTGAACTGCAGATCCTCCCGGAATCTTCCCAGGCGATTGCGCAGTTCCTCGAGAGCAGCGGTCCAGGGATGTGGGGAATGGTCCGTTCCTGAATAGCGATAGGAAGCCGCGTGATCGCCGTGCCAGGCTTCAAGACGGGGAATCAGATGCCTTTTGCCAAACACAGTGATGTGCTGCTGGCTCCATTGCATCTGTTCTCTAAGTTGCTGGTGAATGCGATGCTGGTCTGCATCGTCAAGGAAATCAGCGGCGTACCGGATGGAAGCCCCCGGCATCAAAGCGAGGGCTTCCATCTGGTCACTCATCCGCCGGACTTTTTCCAGCCACCTGATTTCTTGTAGCCACCGGTCGATGGCTTCTTCCGCTTGGGAGCGGTCGGATTACCCTTGTCGAGATCGCAGCAGCCGTCTCCGCCCTTGTCATAAAACCGGGTGCCGTAATCGACCACTTTTCCGATATCGAATTCCTCAATCGAGATCATCGGGCGACGAGCCATTCTCTCATGCATCACCTGATCGACGGTGCGTATCACATCCCCATCGGTCTTGCGACGGAAGTCGCTGCCCTGCTGCTTCTCTTCTCTCATCTTGTCAAATCCCTGAAGATACGAATCGGCAACCATCTGCTCCGAATGATGGGCGGCGTGATTCAGATGGGAGAGCTGGAACTGATCTCGCTTCTCCAGCAAGGGCAGATCCGAGGCCTCCAGTTTGGCCAGCTCGAGGATGAACTGGATCTCGTGCATCATTCCATCCGGATCCCAGTAACCAGGTAAGCAGTGCAAGACCGCTCCCGATGGAGAGATGAAGAGCATCTGCACATTGCGGCCACCTGAACCGTTGGAGGTCTGAAGTGCGGTACTCGCTACCGGATGATCATGAGACTTCCCGGCGTAGGACTCCTGGCCCTGAATGTTTCTCCAACCGCAAACAAAATGTTCCTTCAATACTTCGATCACTTTTGGTTCCGAGAGCGTCACGGCTCTCAGTGAATGTCCGGCACTTCACAATCCGCTGTCCAGATTTCCGACCATCTGGAGCCAGAAGAGTGGCTTCCCCTGTTCTGCAGCAGTGGCCATCGCATCATCGAAGTTGCCATGCCAGTTGACCCCGGACAGCATCCTGTCGACGCGCTTGGCCACCTCGGTTCCCTTGAACTTGGGCACCGAGCGTGGAGTGATCCGAGTATCGTCGCCATCTCCGGCTCCCAGATCTCCACAGACACTCAGTACCAGCGTTCCGGCCATCACGAGGCTCAGACGCTTGAATGAATTCGGAATCATCCGCGACTCCCTTCCTTGCTATTCCACCAGCGCTCCCATTCAGATTCCGACCGAAAACTTTGGCCAGTGATCTGCTGAAGAGTCGCCTGTACCTTTAATTTCCTGGTTGCAGCGGGAGTTTTCAATCCTTTTATCAGCGATGGGATCAATTGTTCGGCAATACTGGAGTGCATCTGCTCCAGCACGAGATCCAGAAGTTCGTCGTCTTCGTCCTCCAGGGCCACAGTGAGTGCAAATCCTAACCGCTCGGGGTCTTCCGGGTCTGTCAACTCTGTAAAGGCCAGGTCACGAGCATCGAGCAAAACTACCATCTGCTCCTGGATCAGGACGAGCAAATTGAGGGCGAGTTCTGCCTCTCTACGATCCTGAGCGGAGAGTGGCGCATCCGGATTCCGATCGAGATGACCGTATTTCAATCCGATCTGCTTCGCCCTCGAAGCGACCGCTCGTAGTAACTTCTTCGCCTCGATCCTCAGCAGATTGAGATGGTGCCACGACTCCTCTGTTGCGATTTCAACCAGCGACTGGAGAGCCAGGGTGAAATCGGGCAGCACCCGATCTGGCAGGTGGTACGAGGCCAGTGCTTCGCGGCCCAGGTCGAACCACTCCTGAGAACTCATCGATTCCACCACCGCGGTCTGATCGGTCGATGCTGCGGTTGCACTGCTTCCCACCGCAGTCGGAAGAGGTGCTCGTCTGCGCCGAACTCTCTTGTCGCGCCGCAGGCGTGCCACCTCGGCCCAGGGGTCCACTGTGGGAGGGAGGGCGAGAGATTCGGACTCATCATCGATTCCGGCATCGGTCCCCGGCAGCACCGCCACAGCAGTGGAGTCGGTCACCGTTGAAGAGCGGTCGGTCGCATCGATCGCTTCTGCCAGTTCGAGAAGCTCTTCCAGAGTCCAGCTCTTTCCCGAGGCGGTGACCCATTCTGACGGAAGTCGGGTCTGGTCGATCTCTCCAGCCGATGAGGCCGGATCCGTACTCGGTTCACCATCCGGATCAGTACTCGGAACAGTACCCGGAACAGTACTCGGAACATTGCTGGATCCGGTGCCTGCTTCTTCGCTGGCCGGTTGTCGATCGGGCTCGGGAGTCCAGATCTGAAGCGGATCCCCGAGATCCAGTTGTTGTGCCAGCGGGGTCGGGGCTGGTTTCGATTCTCGGTTCAGGAAAATGACCAGTATGATCAGTCCGCAGATCAGGATGGCGAAAATCGACGGCAGGTCATGACGCAGTTTCTCCCGTACCATCATCTGCTTCGGATCGACCTTGCCTTCCAGTTCCAGGGTGCCGTCCCGGCAGATGCGGACGCGAAAACTGCCCACCGTGAATCGGTCGCCCTTTTTCAGATAGGCTGATTTTACTCGCTTGCCCTCGACCCAGATTCCATTGCGTGAATCATGGTCTTGCAGCACATAACCATCGCCCGAGGGAATCAGCGAGCAATGGCGGCGAGAGACGCGGGCCGATGGAATCACCAGGTCCGAACTCTGGGACCGACCGATGATTCGAGTGCCTTCATTCAATGTGCCCCCTGACCATCCGATGCTCCATTCCGGTTGCGGCAGAGCATGCGTCATTCAGAACCAAACCGGGTTCTCTACACACCACACCGATCACACCTCCATGGTAATCGGTTGTCCCAGTCAGTCCCAGCGTCGCAAGATCCGCACCTTCAGATACTCCGTTTCCGGCAATCTGAGCAGTGCAGGATGGTCTCGTCCACTTCCCAGCCGCTGCTCCACGAAGACACGAAATGGCAAATCGAGCGCCGCCTGGCGAATCGTGTCCTCGAACAATTCTGCCTTCAGATGATGACTGCAAGAACAGGTGACCAGGCGACCTCCGGGCGCCAGTAATCTCAACGCTCCACGATTGAGATCGCGGTATCCTCGAATTCCACCCTCGACTTCACGACGACTCTTGCAGAATGCCGGGGGGTCGAGCACCACCAGATCGTAATACTGCTGCTGATCTCTCAGGTCTCGAATCACATCGAAGACATTGCCTTTGATCATCTCCGGAGCACCGAAGTGGTTGAGGAGCGCGGTTTCCTGGGCCAGTTCCAGTGCCGTCTCCGATTGATCGACCATCTGAACCGAAGTCGCACCGCCACCGAGAGCGGCCATCGAAAATCCGCCCTGATAACTGAACAGATCGAGCACCCTGGCTCCGGCTGCCAGATCCTTCACTCTTTTCCTGGCGGGCTGCTGGTCGAGGTACATACCGGTTTTATGGCCGGCATACGGCCTCACGATGTGCTGGATACCATTCTCTTCGATATTCACTCGCTCCACCGGCTCGCCGGCCAGCAGCACCACCTCTTCGGGGAGTCGTTCGAACTTGCGAATGGAGAGGTCGTTCCTTGCCAGAATCATGCGCGGTTGAAAGATGCGCTCGAGGATCTTCGCGACGATCGGCAACGAACGATCGATCAGGATCGTCGTCGCCTGCACCACCAGCACATCGGCATAGCGATCGATCACCAGACCGGGAATCTGATCCGCTTCTCCGTGGACCAGCCGTTGGCCTGAGCTCTCCTCGATCCGGTCCTGCCTCATCTCGATGGCTCGCTCGATCCGCTCGGTGAGAAACTGCTCGATGGTGGGAACTTCTTCTCCGGGCCACGATCCGCACAAGCGCAGGGCGATCTTCGAACGGGTGCTGGCACAGGCGATTCCCAGGTCACGACCGTCATTGTCACGAACCCGCACGATCCGCCCCTGACCGAGGGATTCGTCGACCAGATCCGAATCTCTCAGGTCATCCTTGTAGAGCCATGGATGACCCCGCCGGGCCAGACGAGAAGCGTTCTTTTCGAGATCGATCACCAGCACGGCAGCCACCTTTCGGAAGTGAATCCAGCACCGATGGTGCCCTCAACGACCAGGAAAGCAACGGCAGTCTGGAACGACGATCAAAGATGTGACCGGTGCCTCTGCCCTGGAAGACCGATGAGGCTCAAGGGGCCTTCTTCAGCGGATCCGCTGCGGCAACCCTCTCTGCCTCGAGCTTCATCAGCAGGTCCAGCCGCGTTCCTTGATGGTCTGGATGATCGGCGAGATCGGTCGTTTCCTGTGGATCGTCTTGCAGATCGAACAGCTGAGTTTTACCGATGGCGGGATAGTGGATCAGCTTCCAGCGGCCGACCCTCAGCGCCCTCTGCACCTTCTTGTAGGCGGTGTAGATGCTGCTGCGCCGCTGTTCGGTGGTGCCCTTCAACAAACCCGCAAGACTTTTCCCCTCCGAGAACTCAGGCGCGTCGATCCGTGCCCAGCCCGCGATGGTGGGCACCAGATCATGGAGGTATACCGGCTGCTCACAGACGCTGCCCGCCTCGATCCCTGGACCGACGATCAGCAGTGGAACACGGGTCGAATGCTCGTACAGGTTCTGCTTTCCCATCAATCCATGACTCCCCACCGCCAACCCGTGGTCTGAAGTGAAGACCACCATCGTGTTTTCGGCCAGACCAGTCTCCTGCAACGCATCGATGATCCTGCCGACCTGTGCATCCATCTGACTGATCATCGCGTAGTAGGCAGCCAGCTGCTCCTTCACCACCTCAGGGGTGCGAGGGAATGGGGCCAGCTTTTCATCGCGGATCTTCAGTTCTCCGTTGTCAAAAGGATGCTCCGGTAAAAAGTTGGTCGGTAACGACATCTTTTCCTTCGGGTACATCGACAGGAACTTCGCCGGAGGAGTGCGAGGATCATGGGGTGCGGTGAAGAAGACACAGGCAAAAAATGGATTATTGCGGCCGTCACTCACCTGCTCTTCGTTCTTTCTTTCCTGCTCCTCGATGATTGCCTGCTCCTCGATGAAACGGATGGCAGCATCCGCGAAAGCGGTCGAGGAGAAGGCGGGCAGGCGATGGCGCTTGCGATCGGGGTACGTTCCAGCGGGATCATGGTCATGAACCAGCAGCTCGGTATGGCTGCCCATTCCGCCGAAAAAGATCTCTTCACCGCCCCCAAAGGAGCGCTGGAAAGCCGCCTTACCATTGTGCCACTTGCCGGTGAAGAAGGTGTTCCAACCCGCTTCTCGGAGCCGCTGGGGAAGGGTCACCTCCGACTCGGGGATGTTGAAGACATTTCCCGGCAGCCGATGGAGTGAACGCCCCGTCATCATCATGTAGCGACTCGGCGCGCAGACCGCCCCGCTGGTCGACCCCATGCAGTAGGCACTGTTGAAACGGATCCCCTGGCGTACCAGACGATCGAGAGACGGGGTCTGGATCTGCTCATTGCCCAGCGCACCGATGGTGTCCGCCCGCTGGTCATCGGAAACGATCCACAGGATGTTGGGCGGCGCGGGTGCATCATCCGCCACCGTCTCCACCGTGGTGAAGATCAGCAGGATCATCAGCGGCACGATCATCCGGGACGGGTGAACAGTTCTCATGAGCACTTCTCCTGCAGGCCCTTCAGGCCCTCCTCGAAGTCGCTTCCGATGAAGGAATCCATCCACGGCACCAGGTAAGGGCCCAGCGGCCGTGAGGTGTCGCCACTCATCTTCCACAACACTTCACAGCCCCCCTTCATCGGAGTGATCTGCACCACTCCATCGGCAGTCGGTGCTCCTTCGAAGTGAAGCAGGTAGACGATGCCTCGGCCCATCTCGGAGCTGGTGATCTCCAGCACCCCCTCGCCCAGTTGATCTCCCGACCAGGAGTAACTGGAACCGACTCCATCTTCTGGTCCTGAATACTGGAAGCGAACCGTCGGATCGAGTTGCTGATTCCAGGGGGTCCATTCGGGCCACGATCTGAGATCGACCAGCTGAGAATGAATCTGATCGGCCTCTGCCTCGATGAAGAGGGAGCGGGTCACTGAATAACTCACCGGTAGCAGAGAACCCAACAGTAGAAACAACCCCAGCAGCAGGGCCAGAGTCAGTAGAATTTTCTTGACCATGTCTCCTCCGGATCGATCCGTAGATGGTGATTGTCGCGGCTCAAGAACAAGATAGCACTGACCATGGCTCGATCGAGATCCGCTCGATAGAAATGATGACCGACTGCGCTGTGCTCTTCTGGCCGATGATCGGAGCGGGTTGAGGTTACCAGGTTGGTTTCGCTCGATCCTCTCCTGTATCTTCCACACTCAGCGGGAGGTCTCTGCCATGAAACTGCTCCGAAAACTGCTGTTGCTCGGTTGCGGTGGCTTGTTGCTGCTGGTGATCGGAGGCACTTCGCTGCTGCTCCCCTCCAGCTGGCAAGTCTCGGTCGAGCAAACATCTCTTCATTCCGCAGCCCAGCTCTACCCGCTGATCGCCGATTTCCATCGATGGCACCAGTGGATCGGCTGGGACGATCAGGAATACGGAGAGCGCACCATCCAGATCGAGGGCACTGCCGCCAGCAGCGGCCACAGTTACCGCTGGTCCAGCCACTCCAGTCACGGAAGCCTGACCCTCGATCGCTGCCTACCGGAGCGGGGAATCTGGTATCAGGGAGCCATCGAAAGTGAACAGATCAACGCCAGTGGTTCCATCACGCTCGAACCACTGCCGGGTGGAGGCACACTCATCACCTGGAAGGACCGAGGAGATCTTCCTCCCGGCACCGGACTACCCGCTCTCTGGATGAGTTCGAAGCGCAGCGCGAAGTTTGCCGAGGATCTCCATCGACTGCACGACATCGATCTCTCGCGACCGGCTCCCGACGCGGAAAAACCGAAGAGGCGCCCGTAATGATGCGGATATTACTCTGGCCACTACTACTGCTTCCCACGATGACGATGGCTCAGGCTCCCGAGCCGATTTCTCACTGGCTCCAGACTCACTGCACCGAGTGCCACTCGGGAGAGAAGCCCAAGGGAGGAATCGACCTGGAAGTGGTGATCGAAGATGGAGCCAGCGCATTGCTGGAAGACTGGCGACAGATCGAACGAGTCATCACCAGTGGAGAGATGCCTCCGGAAGATGAGCCTGCACCCACCTCGCAAGAGCGCGAGGAGATGATCTCGACGCTGAGAGATTGGCTCCAAGGGATACTCCAATCCAGACCGGAAGTGCCCGGCACTGTTGGCCCGCGCAGGCTCGGCAGATCGGAGTTGCAAGCGACGATCCGTGACCTGACCGGCGTCGAGGTCGACGTCCATCGTCATCTCCCCGCCGATCCTTCATCGGATGGCTTCGACAATCAGGGCGGCGCGCTCTCCACCACCTTCATCGAGCGACTGTTCAGGATCGCCGAGGAGGTTGCCGTGAGTGCCGTCATCCTCGATGACGGCAACGAAACTCCCACCACCACCTATCCCATCGATGAGATCACCATCGAGGGTGCCGGTAGGATTCTGTCCGACAGCGCTTTTTTCTACAGCAGAGGAACCGCTTCCATCGACCATCACTTTCCCCGCAGCGGCACCTACCAGATCGACATTCGCGGGTGGGGACAGCAAGCAGGGGATCAACCGGCACGCTTCCAGATCAAGATCGGCGCTCAAAAGCCACGAGTCATCGAGATTTCGGAAACTCGAGATCAACCAGGATCGAGAAGCATCGAACTGACGGTTCCAGCCGGTCCTCAGCGAATCTCTGCCACTTTCATCAATGACTACTACAAGCCGGATCATCCCGAGCCTTCACAACGAGACCGAAATGCCGCCATCATCTCCTTCAGAGTCGAGGGCCCCGCAGAGGGGATGGAGCCATCGGTCTTCCAGGTGGAAGCACTGGAGGGAAAGGGCTCTCCGACAGAACGGCTGGCGCGAGGAATCGAGCACTGGTTGCCACGATTCTGGAGAGGTCCGACCACTCCTCAGCAGCGCCAGCGGCTGGTCGAGACCTCCACCGAAGCGGCGCTGGATCCGAACTCGGCAGAGTCGTTGCTCCGCGCAGCCTTGGTGGCGGCGATCGCTTCACCTCGGTTCATCCTCCGGCTCGAGATCGACCCCCCCGCATCTTCACCCGGTACCATTCGTGATCTCTCGGGACATGAACTCGCCACACGCCTTTCGTATTTCCTCTGGGGGACCACCCCCGACCAAAAATTGCTCGAGGCGGCGACTCGTGGCGAACTGGATGATCGCGAGGGACTGCTGATCCAAACCCGGAGGTTACTCGCCGATGCAAGATCACGATCGGTGGCGACCAACTTTGCCACCCAATGGCTGAGAATCCGCGACCTCGGAGGACTTCGGCCAGACACCAAGATCTTCGCCAAGTTCGACAGGAAACTACTCGAAAGCATGAGGTTGGAAACAGTCGAGTTCTTCGATCACATCTTGCGGCAACGATTGCCGATCAACGAGTTGATCGAGGCCTCCTATACCTTTGCCAATCAACGGCTCGCTCTTCACTATGGTCTCGAGCCGATCGTCGGCCAGCAGATGCGCCTCCTCGAGGTCGAGAGTCCACGTGGTGGCCTGCTCTCTCAAGGTAGTATCCTGCTGGCGACCAGCACTCGTCAGCGAACATCTCCGGTACTACGGGGAAAGTGGCTGCTGGAGGTATTGCTGGATGCCGCTCCTCCACCGCCTCCTCCCGGTGCCGGGACCTTGCCGTTGCCCGGCGAAGAAGGGGCAGATCTTCCTCTCAGAGAACAACTGCGGCTCCATCGGAATGAACCCACCTGTGCCATCTGTCACCGCCGGATGGATGCGCTGGGATTTTCCCTCGAGAGATTTGATGCGATCGGCCGCTATCGAACAGGTGACATCGATGACCGCGGCGAACTTCCCGATGGATCGGTGCTCGAGGGGATCAAGGATCTCAAAACAAACATCCACAGTTCCTCGGGATTCCAGCGCTCCCTCGCAAGAAACCTCCTCACCTATGCTCTCGGTCGTGGACTGATCGATGAGGATGCACCCGCCGTTGCAAGATTGCTGGTGCGGCTGAAATCAGACCCGACGATTATCGCGCTGATCGAGGAGATCGTCGTACTGGAAGCGTTTCGCCGCCGGCTAATCCCCTGATCGGGTCGCGGACTCGTCGCTTGTTTCCCCGGCCATTGCGGTGTCTCATCAACGAGCCTCATCGAAATCGTTGTTCGAGTAAATTCTTCGAGTCGTGAGAGGAGCGATCGCGTCATGGCCTATCCGATTCATCGTCGTACATTCCTACGCGGTCTCGGCACGGCGATGGCGTTGCCCTGGCTCGATGCGATGAGCCCACTGACCGCTCTGGCCCGCAACATGCCGCCGACCAAGGCGGCACTGCGAACGGTATTCCTGTTCATCCCCAATGGCGTCCATCAATCGGAGTGGTCTCCTGCTGGAGCAGGGGCCGACTGGGTCACCTCGCCGATCCTTGAACCGCTGGAGGCGGTACGCGATGATGTGCTGGTGGTCAGTGGACTGGCCCACCACAACGCTCGTGCCCTCGGCGATGGTCCCGGTGACCACGCTCGCTCCGCCGCCTGCTTCTTGACCGGGGCCCATCCCTACAAGACCGCTGGCGACGACATTCATGCGGGGATCTCTGTCGATCAGATCATCGCTGCTGCCGTCGATGAACAGACCTTGATCCCGTCGCTGCAACTGGGCACGGAAGGGGGAAGACAGTCGGGCAATTGTGACTCCGGATATTCATGTGCCTATTCCTCCAACATCAGCTGGGCCGGGGCAAACCAACCTCTTCCCCATGAAACCCATCCGCGCCGCGTCTTCGAGCGTATGTTTCTCAGAGGCAGTGCCGGAGAGACCACCGATGCGCGTCGAAAGAGGATCTCTCGGCGATCCAGTATCATCGATTTCATCCTGGAAGATGCGAAGGGTCTCGAGAAACAGCTGGGGATCGGCGACCGTCGACGGCTGAGTGAATATCTCGCTGGCATCCGTGACATCGAGCGTCGTATCGATCGACTGGAACAGTTGGAGCAGCTCGAGAAGCAAGGCGGCGACCTCCCTGATTTCGGACAGATCCCACCCAGCGGAATTAGTGAACACATCCAGTTGATGCACGAGTTGATCATCCTGGCGTTTCGCCTCGACCTGACCCGAGTCTGCACCTTCATGTGGGCCAATGAAGGGTCAAATCGAACCCATCCCCATCTGGATGTGGGAGAAGGCCACCACACCCTTACCCATCACAAGGGAAACAAGAATCAGGTCGACCAGGTTCGAACCATCAATCGCTGGCAGGTCGAAGAATTCACCCGCTTCGTGCAACGGCTCGGCGAGGTGAAAGATGGCGAAGGGTCGTTACTCGATTCGACCGTGGTGATTCATGGATCGGCCATCGGGGATGGAAATCGTCATAATCATGACCACCTACCGGTGCTGATCGCCGGCCGCGGCAACGGCCTGGTCGACACCGGCCGACACCTGATCACCCCCAAGGACACTCCGATGTGCAACCTGTTCCTCTCCATGGCTCATGCCGTGGGCTCTTCTGTCGAGAATATCGGAGATAGCAGCGGCACCTTGCCAGGGCTTCGACTCTAACCCGCCCCACGATTTTGCTCTCCCCCTCAGTCCTCCGAGCCACTTGAACCCGATGATTTTACTACCCGCCACTTGCGGTCCACGATGCTGGGAGCGAGTTTGGCACTTCGATGACAAGATCTTGAACGATGACGAGATCTTGAACTTTGTCCTACCCTGCAGGGTCCGATCCCGAAATGCTGGGTGGTTGATGCACTACCCCTCCTCTGGCTGTCCTTGACCCTCGGTTGAAATGGAGCAATCCAGGTATGTGGCTCGTTAGATCAGCACTCCGTTTCCCGTATCTCATCCTGGTCATCACTCTGGCCGTGATCTCTCTTGGCACCATCTTTCTGACCAAGCTCCCCTCTGACCTCCTGCCCATATTCAAGACTCCAGCAGTTCAGGTCGTGACCTTCTACAACGGCATGCCGCCGGAAGTGGTCGAAGGTGACATCAGTAGCCGGATGCAGCGCTGGACCGGTCAATCGGTCGGGATTTCCCATCAAGAGGCGAAGTCGATGACTGGCGTGTCGATCGTCAAGGATTTCTTCCGCGAGGACATCAGCATGGAAAGTGCGATGTCCCAGGTCACCAGCTATGCGATGAGTGACCTGTTCTATCTTCCTCCTGGCACCATCCCTCCGATGGTGATGCCCTTTGACCCGACAGCGTCAGTTCCGCTGTGTCTGGTCAGCGTCTCCTCCGAAACGATGTCCGAACAGCAACTTTACGATGTCGCCTATTACGAATTGCGTAATCGATTGCAGTCGATTCGCGGGGTCGTGGCTCCTGCGGTCTACGGTGGAGTGCTGAGGCGGATTTTTGCCTATCTCGATCGAGAAAAACTCGAAGCTCGACAGTTATCGCCGATGGACGTGGTGCGGGCGATCCAGGAGCAAAATGTCTTCATTCCGACCGGCAATGCGAAACTCGGTGATCTCGATTACATGATCACGACCAATGCCATGGTCGATCAGATTCCAGAACTCGATGATCTATTGATCAAGATCGTCGATGGGAAACCGGTATTCCTGCGCGATGTCGCTCGAGCGGAGAACACCCAATCGATCCAGACCAACGTGGTGCGAATCAATGGCCGTCGACAGGTCTACATCCCCATTTACCGCCAACCGGGCGCCAATACGATCGAGATCGTCAACGAGATTCGTGCCAAGCTGACGCAGATTCGCCAGCGAGTCGTCGACATGTACGAAGGTGCCGATGACGTGCTTCTCGAGGTCGTGATGGACCAGTCGATCTTTGTCAGGGATTCCATCTCTGCCCTCGAGCATGAGGCATTGATTGGCGCATTCCTCGCAGGACTGATCGTGCTGATCTTCATCGGAAGCGTTCGCTCGATGTTGATCATCTTGCTATCGCTACCTTTGTCTGCCCTGGCAACCTTCATCGGGCTGTATCTGAGTGGCAATACCATCAACAGCATGACGCTGGGAGGATTGGCGCTGGCGGTGGGTCTGATCGTCGACCAGGCCATCGTGACGCTGGAAAATGTCTCTCGACATCTGAGCACGGGCAAGACGCCGACCCGAGCGGCCCTCGATGGTGCCAGCGAGGTTGCCGGTCCGGTGTTCGTGGCCACCATCACCATCATGGTGGTGTTCTTTCCGGTGGTCCTGCTGAGCGGGATCTCCAAGTTCCTCTTCACGCCACTGGCGATCAGCGTGATCCTATCGATGGCGGCTTCCTACCTGGTAGCACTGACCGTCGTCCCACTCTGCTGTGCTCGTTTTCTCAAGGCCCAGCCGGAAGGAAGCGGCGACAATGCGGAACACGAGCCGGCGTTCTTCCAGAGAATCGGTCGTAGCTATGAAGGATTGCTCGAAAGAGTGCTTCAACGACGGGCCTTGATCGGGATCTCGGTGTTCGTCTTCTTCATCATCTCGCTGGGCCTGATTCCTGGAGTCCCGTGGAGCACTGCTCCGACCAAGGTCGGCCAGGAACTGTTCCCCGCGACCGATTCGGGACAGTTCACCATCTTCGTCAGAGCTCCATCCGGAACCCGGATCGAGAACACGGAACTGCTGATCGAGAAGGTCGAAAACGAGATTCAGGATGTGATCGGAATGTGGGACCCTCGGCATGAGCAAGCCTCCTCCGATCTGCAGATGTTGATCTCGAATCTCGGCGTCTTGATGGACTGGCCCGCCGCCTACACTCCCAATACCGGACCGATGGATGCATTCATGCTCGTGCAGTTGAAGGAAGAGCGTTCGCGAAGTTCCATCGAGTACTCGGTACTACTGAGAGAGCGTCTCGTAAAAAAATTCCCGGGAATCGAATTCGCCTTTGATACCGGTGGGATCCTCACTGCCGCACTCAATTTCGGACTGCCCTCTCCCATCGATATCCAGGTCACTGGAAGCAAGCTGGAAGTGGGTCAGGAGATTGCACGGACCATCTCCGATGAGATTCGACAGGTTCCCGGAGCCGTGGATGTTCGAGTCGCCCAACGCCTCGACTATCCTTCGATTCACATCGTGATCGACAGGGTCAAGGCGGCCTATCTCGGGATCACCCCTGATGAGGTCGTCAAGAACATCATCACGGCGACCAACTCGAGTGTCACCTTCAGTCCGTCCTTCTGGATCGACAAGAAGAAACGCAATCACTACTTCATCGGTGCTCAATACCCCGAAGGTGAGATCAACTCGTTTGCCACCCTGGAGAATATTCCGATCCGACCCAACTCCGGGGATTCGACCGAGCCGGTACTTCTGAGAAACATCGCCACATTCGAGCGAACCACAGGTCCCACCGTGGTGAACCATGTCAACATCACCAGGGTGACCAATGTCTATGCCAATGTCGTCGGGAAAGATGTCGGAAGCGTCGTCAGCGATATCGAGCAACGACTCGAGCAATCGCCACGGATGCAGCAATTGATGGAAAAGTACCGCGAAAAAGGTTACCGCTGGCAAATCAAGGGAGAGATCCATCAAGCGCGTGAGTCCTTCGGACAGTTCACCTTCGGTCTGCTGGTGGCGGCAATGCTGGTTTACCTGGTGATGGTAGCGATTTTCCGTTCCTTCAGAGATCCTCTGATCATCCTCGCCTCGGTACCTCTGGGCTTCACCGGTGTGGCGTGGATGCTGTTCCTCACCGACACCAATCTGAACATTCAATCATTCATGGGAATCATCATGATGACGGGAATCGTCGTCGCCTACAGCGTCTTGATGGTCGACTATGCAAATCGGTTACGGGACGAAGGGCTAGAGACTCGGGCTGCCATCCAGACTGCAGCACGAACGCGTCTTCGACCGATTTTGATGACTTCCCTCGCAGCAGTACTGGCACTACTCCCCATGGCCATCGGCTTCGGAGGTGGCGCCAATGCTCCTCTGGCTCGGGCGATCATCGGGGGAGTTCTGGCAGCGATGGGGTTATCACTCTTCGTCGTACCGATTCTCTATGAACTGATTTCCGGGCAAACGAGACAGATCAGTGACCTTCTCGCCCGCGATGAGTTACGGAAGGAATAGCACCATGATCCGATCTACCCACCACTCGACCCGTGAGAGCATCTTGCACGGAGATGGAGTTGCGTACCACGCTTCGATCTTTCTCATCCTCTTGCTGGTCGGACTCTCGACCCAGCCTTGCGCTGCACAGACGGGAGGCAAGGTACCTCGTGTCTCCGTCGTCCAACCGGTCCAGAAGACCCTCGTCTATTCCCTTCCATCCAAACCTGCAGAGATCCATGCCGCCCAGGAGGCGACCCTGTACGCCAGGACCAATGGATATCTGCAGCAGATACTGGTCGATTTCGGGGACGCAGTAGAGAAGGACCAGTTGATCGCAGTACTCGAAGCTCCTGAACTGCAGGACGAGGTGCGCCGGGCCGAGGCGCAATTGCTGGAAGCCAGCGCCCAACTCGGTGCCGCTCGAGCCAACGCAGCAGGGGGTGATTCCCAGATCATCGCAGCCAAGGCAGGCCATGTACAAGCCGAGGCTGCGGTACTACAAGCCGGCGCAGAACTGGAAAAAGCGCGAGCGATTCTCCATGCCGAGTTAATTCACCTCAATCGAATGATCCAACTCCATGACCAAGATGCCGCCACCGACGCTCAACTCGAATCTGCCCGGAGAGATCATTCTCAGGCTCTCGGCGACGTCGACATCGGAGAGAAGGGGGTCACCTCTGCAAAAGCGATGGCAGGTGCCGCAGCAGCCAAGATCCAGGTGGCGGAGTCGCAAAAGGAAGCGCTCGTTAGCCTCGTTGCCGTGGCAGAAGCAGCCATCGCAAGCGCCAACGCTCGAGTCGACCTCGCCACCACGATGGTCGGATACACCAGAATCCAGGCGCCTTTTTCTGGAATCATCACCGAACGGTTTCTCGATCCAGGTGCAGCGGTCGTCACCTCTTCTTCTTCAAAGACGACAGCGATTGTCTCCATCAAGGATATGAGTCACCTCCGCGTCTTTGTTCAAATTCCTGAACCGGACGTGCCGTACATCCAGCAGGGTCATGCGGCAACGGTGACCTGCAGTGCGATACCCAATCAAAAATTTCAAGGTACTGTTTCGCGAATCTCAAAAAGCCTCGATCGGCGCACTCGCACCATGAAGGTGGAGATCTTGCTCGAGAATCAGCAAGGTCAGATCTTTCCAGGAATGTTTGCGACCGTCGATTTCCAGTTGATCGAACGGGAAAATGCCTGGACCTTGCCGGCGCAAGCATTGCTCGGCACGAGAGGTGAATACCATGTCTATTGCGTGGTCGGAGGAACCTGCCAGGTCGTTCCGATCAAGATTGGCCTCGATGACGGGGCCACCGTTGAAATCACCGAAGGCTTGAGCGGAACCGAACAGGTCATCCTGATCGGTAAGGGATTGGTTCAGGAGGGTGATCGAGTCGAAGCCGTGGGAGCAAACCCGTGAGCCTCGGGATCTCACCGATTGATCATCGTTGTTCCAGGCCATCGACTGGTTCCTCGTATCGAGTGGAGAGTTTCATGTTGCGATCGTTCGCCATCGCGCTGATGGTCCTGCTGCTGAGTGCATGCAGTACTGATTCCTCGACCGGCATCCGTTCGAGTGAACTGGCTCGATGGATTCCAGATCCCATCGAGGTGGTCGAAGAGGATTTCTCCATCTCCAAGGAGGCGGTGGAAGCACCGATCACAGATTCCAGTGAGGATCACCCCTCCGATGGATCCGATGAAGTCACCGAGGCGAGTGCCGACTCCGGGTCCACCGATGACCCGATTGGTGAGGTCTATCCGATCACGCTGGATGTCGTGCTGGCGATCGCCAAGGATCAGGCATTGTCGATCCAGCTGGCCCGACTGCGACTGGAGGTGGCAGCGGCCACTCAACAGATCTCGACCGCTGCGTTCCTGCCCACCATTGGTCCGAGGGCCGATTATGCCCGCACCGATGGTGCCGCACAGGGAACCGATGGCACCGTCGTCGATGTATCGAAGAACAGCCTCTTCTCTGGAATCGAACTACGCTTTGATCTCGATCCCTGGGGAGACTGGCATCGTTTCCAGGCGGCACAGGACAATCTCGTGGCGACCGAACAGTTGCTCTACTGGGCTGAAGAGTTCGCGCTCCATCGCGGAGCCCTGCTATTCCACGACCTGATTCGAAGCCATGGCGAGATCAAAATTGCACAGCGTAGTGTTCTCTTCAGTCACCAGCTGTCATTGACCGCCCAGTCGAGGCTCGATGCCGGAGATGGTTTGCGTGAGGATTTACTCGCTGCACTGGCCAAAGAGGCGGCCTCGGATCGAGACCTTGTCCTCGCCCGATCTCAAACCAAAATTGCATCGGCGAGACTCGCGGAATTTTTGGTCCTCACGGAAGATACCAGTTTCGATCCGATACTGGTTCCCGCCTCGGATCAGATCACTCCCAATCGGTTCGAGCTGGACCAGTGGAGTGGTGATCAACTGGTCCATCGAGGGCTCGAGATGCGGCCGGATCTGGTGGCTGCTCGCGCCAAGGTCGATGCCGCTCGATCTCTGAGCCGGGCATCTTCTGCATGGGGCCGCCCCACCATCAGTGCCAGATCCAGGATCGGAAGATTCGGCATCGATTCGTCAGATCAGTCGGATCAGGAGACTGCCGAGGTGGGAATCGGCTGGCAGTTCGGCCTTGAATCCACCGCTTCCCATCGAAGAAGTGTGGCCATCTTCGAAGAGACACAGCTCGAGGCAAAAAAACTGGAGCTGCGTATCGTCACTCAGATCCGCATCAGCATGGCCCGGCTCCAGGCTTCCCGAGCAGCGATGACCGCCGCTCGGCGTCAACTGGAAGCCGGCGAAGAAGCGATGAAACTGACCGAGTCACGCTACAAGGCTGGTGCCGCACTGCTCGATGAACTGCTCGGACGGGAAGCGGATCTCGCCGCAGCTCGAACCGCTTCCCTCAATTCCATCATCTCTCACAATCAGGCACAGTTCGATCTGATACTGGCAGTCGGTGGTCCCTGATCGGTTCGCCCTCAATCGGTCTTGAAGGGTGCTGCGGGCAATCCGTGACTCGAGACCAGATTGGCCCTTACCGGGTTGTCTTGCCATGCGTATCGAACTGCCGTGGGTGACTCTACATCCGCATGACTGATGCGAAGTTGTCCTTCATCCATCACCTCGACTTCTCCCCAATGCCAGGATCCATCCGATCCTTGCAGTGCGAATCCATCGATCTTCATCCCGCGACGACCGGTCAAGCCATCCCCCGCATGATCGAAGGAGACCACGATGCTCTTTCCATCGATTTGATGGCTGCGGTAGAAGGGCCCCGATTCTGACAGGTCGGATCTCTCGTGACAGCGATGAAGTGCCCAGTCGGCGAGCCGCTTGCCCACCGCCTGCTTGTTACGCGGATGGATGTCGCGAGCATCGCCGACATCGGTCAGGACCACCAACCCGGTGTTGCGAACAACCCGATGAGTGAAGTCCTGCGCATCTCGAAGCGTCGCCCAGCCACCCTGGACCGGGTTGTCGCTGGTCGCCTTGAACGCTGCCAGCTGCACGATGCCGAAGGGGAAATCTCCCTGGCCCCAGGTTTCTCTCCACGATCCGATCATCAGTGGTAACAACTCCGCATACTCGGTGGGCTGTCCCGCATTCGATTCTCCCTGATACCAGATGGCTCCGCGGATTCCGTATCCGGTGAAGGGAGAGAGCATCGCATTGAACATCACACCAGGATCACCAGTCTTACGACCAGGAGCCTCGGGTGCCTCTGGAGGACTCGGTCCTCGATCACCAGAGAAAACGTTTCCTCGGTTGATCTTCCAGTTTCCAGCCAGCCCAATCGCCTCGTCATCCTTGGCGCTCACCGGACGGATCTTGATCGCCGAAGGCGCTCCGGTGATTCCACCGGCTCCCCCGGTATCGAGGGCGGCGATGGCGATGGTCGCTTGACCCGCCTCGACCAGATCACCAGAGATGGTGTAGCTACGCATCAATGAGTGTTGATTGGTGGTACGACCGACTTCCTTACCATCCCAGTAAGTAATGTCTGCATCATCGATGGCGCCCGGTTGCAGCAGCAAATCCTGGCCCTTCCACTTCTCCGGTACTTCGATGGATGTGCGATACCAGACGAATCCGTCCCAACCCTGGTTCTTTCCCGCCCATAACCCCGGAACTGGCATCTCTTCCCAGTTCTCATCGGAATAGGAGGGATCAGCCCAGGCACCGACGACCCCTGGATCTCCGTCCAGTTTCTTGTTCCACCACTCGCCGGTCCTTTGCTCGAACTGAGTGACCCGATCGCGATACAGTTTCTCGATCTCTTCTGCCGATCGATCTCCCCAGCGCGCCACTTCACTTTCCATCTTCGAAACACGTTCCTTGAACCTCGGATGACGCTTCATCGCCACCGTCGATGTCCACGGTTCGATGCGAGTTCCACCCCAGTTGACATCGAGTATCCCAACGGGGACTCCCAACTCCTCGTGCAGCCGACGCGCCATGAAGGTGCCGATCGCCGTGAAATTCCCGGCCGTGGCCTGAGTCGAAACTTCCCATGCCGCAGCGATATCGAACTCAGGAGTTCTCGAGAGCAGATGGGGTGCCTTGATCCTGCGCAACCAGGGAAGATCTCCCGCGGCAATCTCTTGATCGGCATTCATCGAACTCCGAAGCGGCCACTCCATGTTCGACTGACCACCGCAGAGCCACACTTCTCCGACCAGAATGTCCTTCACCTCGATGGTGCCATCCGACCCGACGATGGTCATCGATCGGCCCTCGGCACTGGCGGGGACCGGGTCGAGGATGACGGACCATTGGCCATGATCGTCCACCTGAGTGCTCTTTTGCTGACCGGCAAAACTGACGGAAACCTCGGTGCCAGGAGCACCGGTGCCCCATACCGGCAAGTCCAGGTCTCGCTGAAGTACCGCGTGATCGCTGAAAACTGCCGGAACATCGATGGCCAGAACCATCGTGGAGAAGAGCAGCAGACTACTTGTGAGCAGCCACTGGGCACATCGGATCGGCTTCATCATCGAATTACCTCCTGGGGAATCGACACCCTGAGAATCAGTACCTCGGTAGGAGGCACCACTTGAAATGGGAACCGAATAATCGGTACCCCGCAGAATCAACTCAAATGTGATCGTCGGTGCTGGCCATGGTCAGGTCAAGGACGGTCAGCAGTGCCATTCAGGGCGGCCTCCAGGCGGCCCATGACCTGCTGCTGGATCTCCAGATAGCGCCGATGCTCTTCGCCCAGTGAATCCGCCACCGGCCAGACCACGCTGATCAGGCCAGTCTCGCGCAAGATCTCCTGGGCCAGTTGCTCCGACGGGAACTGATCCCAGAGCAAAATGCGGGCACCGGAACTGGCCTGAAGTTGCTGGAGATCTACCGCCAGACCATCGTTCCACTCTCCTTGAGGATCGAGATCGATACGTTGTGTCGACCACCCCATCTTGGCTGCGGGATAGACCCAGAAGGGGCCGCTGGTCAGGACCGGGAGTTTCGGATGGGTACTGGCCAGTTGAGACATCCGTTTTCCCAGCGCCTCGAGTTGTTTTGCCAGAGTATTCCAGCGCTGCTCCACCTCGCCCCTGTGATCGGGCAACTGTTGAATCAATCGATCACGTATCTTTGCCCCTTGCAGGAGCAGAAGGTCTGGATCGAGCCAGGTGTGACCGGCGATCCCCTCGTAGGAACTACTGCCTTCTGGACCATGACTGTGAGTCACTACATCTGGATAGTGAAGCCACTGATCTCGGCAGACTCGTGCCACCTCGACACTCTTGACGATGGGAAGCGAGTACCGACGTGCCCACCCCTCCAGGTTTGCCCCGTTGAGGAGGATGAGATCCGCCGCTGCCAGTGCAGAAAGCGATGCGTCATCCGGTGTCCAGCGGGCGGGATCGGCGCCCGCTGGCATCAGCGCCACCACTTCACCCAATTCCATCATCAGTTCGGATGAAATCCATGCCAGTGGTGAGACTGAAGCCACCACCTGCAACGGAGCCGCAGAACCCGAGGTCGACGAATCACCGGTTTCCGAAACCGGAGTCGTTTCCATCGAACAGCCGATACAGGCGGATACCGCCAACAACAGCAATAGTGAGTACAGGGATAGACGAGGTAACATCGAGCAGTCCTTCATCATGGTAAGAGCAGCGGACCTTCGGCGATGAACCGGATGGCAGCGATGGCCAGCAAGTACGACAGGACACCACCAGCGAGAACCACGATCGCAACCTCGGTAAAGAGTAATCGGGCGACGAATCCTCGAGGGGCTCCGATCCGCTCGAGAGTTTTCACCTCTCGCTCCCGGACCTTTACATCGAGGGTGACAATCAATATCAGAAGTAATGTCGTCGCCACGATGACCAGCATCGAATTGGCATCTAGAATTGCCTTCGCTCTCATCACGACCGTCAGTAGTTCTTTGAGTTCGACCATCGAGTCGATGGTTTGCAGGTCCTTCTGCCTGCGAAATCTTGATCGGAGAATCGTGGCACCCTCGGCATCCTTGGCGTCGATGATCAATGCAGTGATCGGCAACTGATCGGGATCGCCATGGAAGTGGAAGCTATCCTCATTCTCCGGTGTCACCTCGACCGCTTCCACCACCGCTGCAGAGGCGGTGACGTGATTGCTCTTGCTCTCCAGCACCAGGTGGAAATCCTTCTCCGGATCGATTTCCAGGTGCCCATGTCCTTCACCGGTCACCACCCAGGAAGTGTGCAGACTGACGAACACAGCGTCGTCGTCAGGAGTTCCGGTGGCCGGCAAGACCGCAGTCACCTTCAGTAACAGAGGATACGATCCCGCCAGATCATGGAGTTTGTGGACGTCTGTGGCGATGGTGCCGCCGACCGTCAGATCGAGGCTCCTTGCGACTCCAGCTCCCAGTGCCGCTTCCGCCAGTCGTTGTGGCCAGTGATGCTCTTGGGCGAGACGGATCCCTCGAAATTCCTGGTAGTCGGGAGTGGTGCCGACCAGCGGGTACTGATTCACCGATCCCTCCAGATGAATCGGAATCGGCACGCCAAGGCCGGACTCACCCGCCTCCATCGCCACCTTCATCTCGATGGTCCGCTCCACCTCACCGCGATAGTAGAGTGCATGGATCAACAGGTCTGAGCGACTTCCCGGGGCACCGACCACCAGCGGGGTCGACAACGCTCTCGCCTCCAGCCGCGCTCGATACAGATCCAGCAATCCGTCAACTGCAGCGGGAAGAACCCCGACCAGTGCGATGCAGAGAGCAAGCACCACGGTTCTTACCTTGTGATGAGCCAGCGAGCGCAAAGCCAATCTCAGCATCGGGCCACTCATGAAGCACTCCCTGCCAGCGCTTCGACACGATCGAAGCCGTCCAGGATGGTCGAGTCATGGGTCACCACGATGACGGTAGCCCCGGTCAAATCCGCTTCCTCGAATAACAGATCGAGAACCGCTCTGCCCGAGGCCCCATCGAGACTCCCGGTCGGTTCATCTGCGAGGATCAACGACGGAGAGGTCATCAATGCCCGGCACACGGCTGCCCGCTGTCGCTCTCCCTGGGAGAGTGCGCGCGGCTTTCTGTGCAAGAGATCCTCGATTCCACAGCGACGAGATCGCTCGATGAGCTTGGCCTGTTCTTCCTCGGTCGGTTCACGACCATCGAGCCACAATGGAAGAAAGGAGTTCTCCATCACGTCGATGTGCTCGAGCAATTCGAATTCCTGAAAGACCAGCCCGATGTGCTCTCGGCGGAACTTTCTCCGTCTGGCATCCGAGAGCTGGTCGATCCGGATCTCTCCGACCTGTACCTCACCAGAGGAGGGGGAGAGAATGCCGGCGATGCACGAAAGAAGCGTCGTCTTCCCACAACCCGATGGCCCCATGATGGCCACTTTTTCTCCCGCCTCGATGGCGATCTTTTCGACCCGAACAGGATGCTGTTGGCCGACATGGCGATGAACCAGATCGATGACTGATACGCTGGAACCCGTCATTTGATCAGCTCCTGACCATCATCCAGGCGCCTCTGTTCCACGACATCCACTCCATCGATCCGCCAGCCTTCATCAGGGATCCAGCGAACATCGTACAGCGCGGTCGAGAGATTCTTCCGCCAGTGAGTGTGTCCCCAGTGCTTGACCGTTCCAATCACTTCCCACCGTGCACGAACCCGGAACACCGGATCCACCACCCTATCGAGCGCGACGACTTCGGTGTCGAGAGATCGCACTGCTCGAACATCGCAAATCGCATCCTCTTCGATCCTCATCATCAGACTTTCATGAATCTCGTCGTAGATTTGCTGCAGTAATTGCCCTGAAACACTTCGTTTAAGAAGTTGATAAATTTGATGCTCATCCTCGTAGTCGAAGGCACGGTAGATGTTCCTGTGAAGGCTCTCGAAAAGTGCTTCCGCTTGCTCGGGAGGAGGCAGTTGCACAGGTGACAGCCAGAAGGGACGAACCTCGACCTTGCTGGTTCCCAGAGTTGCTGCAGCAAGAGCCACACAGACCAAAGCCCCGACCACCGTGGCCCTCGAGAACTTCTTCGCTCTCCAGGCGATACGCAGGCCGATGATGCTGAACAGGATCGGCAGTAGATCGAGAGTGAACCACGGCATGCGAATTCCAGGTGCAACCAGCTCCGGGTCGATCATCTTCTCCGCTTCGGGCGGGCTCCAGCTCCAACCAGGAGTATCTTCCTGGAATCGGTATACCTGGTAGTCATCTCTGGTCGAGAGCACGTAATAAACCGATTCGAGAGGAAAACCATCTTCGGTGTCAAATCGACTCCAGATGAAGTCGAGTTGTCTGGGCCGAGCCTTGGTCGGATAGGTAACGGTGATGGCGGCGAAGTTCATCAGGTCGTTGAGGTCGAATCCTTCCTGATACTCCAGATCGGTAAGTACTGGAATCAGTTGCACTCCATCGACCTGGACGGGTGCATGTAAATCGAGCCATTCCACCACCCGATTTCCGTATTCTCCCCAATCCCCTTCCAGGTCGGGATCGAGATCGTCTATTTCCTTTGGATCGAGGGAGAACCAGTGGGTGAACAGCGTTTCATCGATGAGCAGGAAGACTTCGGTTTCTGCTTCTCGCACATCCACTTCGATATTGATCGGCTTGGGAACATGCGAAGTGATGGAATCGCTGGCATGAGCCATATCGGTGGAACTGGCGATGCTGACGAGAAGGTACAGCAACACGATGGTGGAATTCATGGCGAATTCAAAAAGGCGTTCGGGTCGACCCGTGATTCTCGGTCGACTCGAACGCCTGATAGTCTGCGCGACTGAATTGCTCAGCGAACAGCTCCCCGTTTTTTCACTTCCTTCTTCACTTCCTTCTTCTCTTCCTTGGGCTTTTCCGGTACAGCGTCAGCCGACCGGTCTCGATCAGGTCGCGGCCACTCGATGATGGCTTCCATCTTCTTTCCATCACGCTCGAAAACGACCTTGCGCTTCGCTTCGCCCGCCATGATGGCACGGATCAAGGAGCGGCGATCGGTCACTTCCTCATCGCCAATCTTGAGGATCTTATCGCCGGCCTTCATGCCGGCCTTGGCCGCTGTGGAATCGGGAATCACCTCGGCAAGAGTGGTTCCTTCGAGCATCACTCCCAGTCTCCGACCACCGCCGCCACCACCACGTCTACGTCCTCCACCCTCTTCCAGCATCCCTTCTCGCGACAGAAGACCGTCGAGGTTACCCACTCCCAGTGCGGTGAGTGCGATGACCGTCGTCGAATGCTCGAGGTACTCCGGAATCACCAGATCAAAGGTGTCAAACTGGGTGTGAATACCGTGCCAAGTATCTGCACGACCTTCCTGGGTCCAGAAGAACCCTGGAACACCGCGAGCGAGGAAGGACTCGTGGTCACTTCCAATGCCCCGGGGGATCCCATCGACATCGGTGAGTTTGAAGGGCAGGTCAGGGTTCAGGTTCATCGCTGGAGTGAAGACCGTTTCAAAATCCTCTTTCATCGCAGCGGTTGCCGGAAGGCCGGCAATGGCGTTGGGTCCGCCGTCATAGACGAACACCGCCGAGATCTTGTCGAGCAGTTCCGGGTTCTGGTCGACCCAGGCCTTGGATCCGAGCAGACCCTGTTCCTCACCACTCCAGAGCATGAATCGAATCGTGCGGCGTGGCTTCGCTCCGGTCGCCATCAACATCCGTGCGGCCTCGATGGTCGTGGCAGTACCAGTTCCATTATCAGTGGTTCCTGTGGCCCCATCCCAGGAATCGATATGACCACCGATGATGACGTACTCATCCGGGAACTCACTGCCGACGATATCGCCAACGACGTTGTAAAACTTGGCGGGTCCAGGCTGGAAGTGGTTGCGAACATCGATGCGAAGAGTGACCTCTTCATCCGCTTCCAGATTCTCGACGATCGTATCGTATTGATCCTTGCGTAGGTTGATCCGCGGAATCGTCGGAAGGTCATCCCAACTGATTCGATGATTTCCGTAAACGTTGATGTTCTCGCCACGGGTGGGATAGATCCAGCCGGCGATTCCCGCAGTTTCCAGCTTCTCGGTGACTTCGCGTTGAGCTTGCCGCGTCTCGCGATCCTGACGCCCTCGCTGGGCTGGACGGACGATCCAGGCGCCCTTCATCGAATCGATATCGAGCCCCTCGATGGCAGCCGGCAGCATCACTGCAGGACCCTCTTGCACACCTTTGGTCCCCGCAGACCAGGCTGGAGTGCCAAACTCGAGGTCCATTCGCTCGGGAGAGATCATATGACCCCTCCACGCACCTCGCTGGAAGCCAACGCTGAATTCCCCGGCTTCCTCCATCTTGACATTTTCCAGACCGAACTCGATGAACAGGTCTCGCGCCCATTCACAGGCGAGATGATCTTGATGACTACCGGTCAACCGAGGACCGATACCATTGACCAGTTGGTCGAGGACTTCGACCACCTGATTGTCTTCGATCCCGATATCGATCAACTTCTTCTGCATCTCCGAGAGTACTGGTTCGGATCCATCGGCGGCCACGGCCATCGGCGGCATCGCCATCAGGGAACAAAAGAAGAGCGTGAAGGCAACTGTTCGCATGATCATTCCTTTCAGATACTCCCCTCCCGGGAGGCCAGAATTGACCTCAAAGAGCGAAGCAACCTGGACGGGCTCAAGCCGTCAAGATCGATCAGAATCGCAAGTATGAGGGGGGCGGTCAAGGCGGCGATTGGCGGATCTCTGGCTCGATGGACCGGTAGAGCAGCAGTTCAAATCACCAGCCCTGGTGAGAGCACGGTCGATCCCAGGCCTGACGGCTGTCCGCTCCCACCGGCTCGATCCTCAGGAGGTCGCCTGCTTCTTCTCCTGCTTGGCCCAGGAATCCCTCAGGGGGGCAATCCTGGCCAGATGAGGAGCTCCTTCTTTCGACAACTTCTGGTCCGCCACGAAGTAGCCCACTCGCTCCAGCTGGAATCGATCACCGGCGGATGCCGTAGCCAGTGAGGGCTCACATAGCGCGGTGGTCTCGACCAAAGAATCTGGATTGAGAAAGTCGATCAGAGATTTCCCCTGCGGGACATGATCCGGGTCCGCCACGCTGAACAGTGGCGAATAGAGTCGTACCGGGATCTCGACGCAGCACGACGCCGGAACCCAATGGATGATACCCCGCACCTTGCGGCCGTCAGGCGTCTGTCCTCGAGCAGTGTCTGGATCGTATTCACACCTCAGTTGCAGGACCTCACCACTCTCTGGATCCTCGATCACTTCCTTGACTGTCACGCAGTATCCGTAGCGCAATCGAACTTCTGCACCGGGTGCCAGGCGACGCCACTTTCTCGGTGGCTCGAGACGGAAATCATCACGATCGACCCAAACCTCCCTCTCGAATGGTAGCTGTCGAGTTCCCGCATCCGGATCTTCTGGGTTGTTGACCGCTTCAACCATCTCCTGAAGGTCTTCTGGAAAGTTCTCGATCACCAATTTCAGTGGATTGAAAACCGCCATCCTGCGAGTCGCGATCTTGTTGAGATGGTCACGAACTGAATTCTCCAGGACCGAGTATTCGATGGTCGAGTTGAACTTGGCCACTCCGATCCCTGTCATGAAATTACGAATCGACTCGGGAGTGTATCCCCGACGTCTGATTCCCGAGAGCGTCGGGAGGCGTGGGTCGTCCCACCCTTCGACATGACCATCCTCGATGAGGGCTCTCAACGACCTCTTGCTCATCACGGTGTAAGAAAGTGCCAGTCGAGCAAACTCGGTTTGTCTCGGCTGCTTCTCAAGGCCAATTTTATCGAGGAACCAATCGTACAGTGGTCGGTTATTCCGGAACTCAAGGCTACACAGAGAATGAGTCACTCCCTCGATGGCGTCGCCTTGACCATGAGCCCAGTCGTATGTCGGATACATGCACCAGGTATCTCCGGTACGGTGATGCGTGGAGCGGTGGATCCGGTACATGACCGGATCCCGCATGATGATATGGGCCGACTCCATGTCGATCTTGGCCCTCAATGTCCTTGCTCCGTCAGGGAATTCCCCTGATTTCATGCGGCCAAAGAGGTCCAGGTTCTCTTCGATGGATCGATCTCGATTTGGACTGTCTCGCCCGGGCTCGGTCAAATTACCACGGTGCTGGCGGACCTCTTCGCCCGTGAGGTCACAGACATAGGCATCTCCCTGGCCAATCAACTGGGTGGCCCACTGATAGAGCTGGTCGAAGTAGTCGGAAGCAAAACAGAGTTGATCCCATTCGAATCCGAGCCAGCGAATATCATCTTGAATTGAATCGACGTACTCCTGCTCTTCACGAGAGGGGTTGGTGTCGTCAAAACGAAGATTACAGCGACCAGAAAATCTGGCAGCCAGACCGAAACTGAGACAGATCGCCTTGGCATGGCCGATGTGCAGATAACCGTTGGGCTCAGGTGGGAATCGAAGTTGAACTCGACCTCCAGCGACGTTCGATGACACATCTGAGGAGATTATTTTCTCGATGAAATTGTCAGGTTTGTCCGACTCGTTGACAGACTCACCTTGCTTTTGAGACATCTGAAACAACTCCAAACAAGTTCCCGGGACTTTTCGTGACGATGTAGCACAAACATCAGAACCAGTCTCTTCAGCACCTTATGTGCTGCTCCTATCAAACAACACTCTCGCCCGCTAGTATTTAGGCTAAGAGGTAGTATGCAACTGGTTTACCTGTTCCCAGGTCGACCATCACGGGAGGTAGAGTTCGTTACCAGGAATCCCACGGTAACGTCTAAAATATTAGAGGAGACGGTAACCATGAAATGTCAAAGTGTCCATGCTGCAACACTAGCAATCTTGCTGTTGTTCCAGTTCCCAACTCTGGCCACCGCCATGGGCGGTGGTTATGAGATGAGTTTTAGCAGCGGCGCTGCCGCCGAGGGTGGGCTGGTTCCCATCACTCTGACTCTCTCTCATGCAGCGCCCTCAGGTGTTCAAGGTTTCTCTTTCGGAGTTTGCCACGACGTCAATTTGCTCGATCTGGAACCGGCTGGATCCGATCCCGCCGATTTCGACTACGTGATCGACTGGTCCACCGAAATCGAGACCATCAAGAACGGTGCGGTGCCCGACTTCTTTACCCAAAACATCGAAACTGGTGGTTGGGCGGTCGGCTGCGTGATTTGCTTCACCTCCTGTGCCGTCATGGACGCCGGTTCGACGGAGATAGGAACCGCTTCCTACCGCCTGATCGGTCCTGCAGGATCGGTGACCACCGTTGGCCTCTGCAACACACTCGGCATTCCTCCTGTTTCCAGTGTCGCAGTGGTGGATGGAGCTTCGAATCCGATAAACAGCCTCGATGGCACCATCGAGATTCTTGAACAACCTCCAACGCTGTTCTACTTCAGCGCTCCCTTGAAACAGGTCAACTACGATCCTCTCGACGGTACGGCCAACTTCAGTGCGACATTGACCATCACAGAAGATCCATCCAATGCGACATACCCATCCAATACCCAGGGATTTTCGATGAGTTTGGCATCCGACCCGACTTACATCATTCCCACAGGAGCGGCGGTCACAGGTCCGGTGGATCTGGCGAACCCAGCATTTTCGGATTCAATCTTGACGGAATCTGGCTGGGCCATCGGGGTGGTCTACGCTTTCCAGTTGCCGGTCTATATCCAGTTTCCCAACGCTACGGATGCCGTGAGCATCAGCGGCTCTACGGTGCCTTCGGCACTAATCGGAAATGAAGTTGGAGTGACCATTCCACTCACCTGGCAAAGTCACAGCACCCCACCAATTTTCAATGTGGTGACCTATGGTAACCAAAGCCTTTCACCAATGACCTATGACGGTTCACTGATGCTGTTTCCTCAATCTGTGCTCGATTACATTCGTAGCGATGCCAATGGGGACGGGGTTCCTGACGTTGCGGATGTGGTCTGGTCATTGTCGGAAATCTTCAACGGAGGACCTCAGGGTACCTGTCAGGACGCCAAGGATTCCAATGGTGACGGAATCTTCGATGTTGCGGATCCCATCTGGATGATCTCCTACATCTTCACCAACGGACCTACTCCTCCAACTCCATTCCCAAACTGTGGAAATGTTGGAGAACCGCAGGACTGCTTGATCTATAACGGCTGCTGATCGATTCGACCTGAAGAGCTACCGATCTAGCCAAACACCCCGCCCTGCATCATCGCAGGGCGGGGTGTTTTTCATCCCACGGAGCCGAACTCATCCAAGGCAGGAACCGGTACCAAGTGTTCGCTTCCTTACGTTCACTTTCGGACACCGCCATTCTTACACGCTTCTTCTCGAATCCGTTTCGCCGTCGCTGCCCATGAACAGATCTTGCAGGTCGACAAATCGTGGCCCCTGGCCGGACAGTGCTCACGACCAAAGTAGATGAACTGGAGATGCAGATCATTCCACAACCGTTCGGGGAATAACTTCTTCAGGTCCGCTTCGGTTTTCTCGACATTCTTCCCACTGGAGAGGCCCCAACGCGCTGCCAGTCGATGGATATGCGTATCGACCGGGAATGCCGCAACACCAAACGCTTGCGCCATCACCACGCTGGCAGTCTTGTGCCCCACTCCGGGAAGTGCTTCGAGGCTTTCGAAGTCATCCGGCACTCGAGAGCGATGTTTATCGATCAGTATTTGTGAGAGATCACGGATCGCTTTCGCCTTCTTCGGGGCCAATCCGCAGGTCCGGATCTGTTCGAGAATAACTTTCACTTCCAACTCGGCCATCTTCCTGGCAGTTCTGGCTCGCCGAAAGAGCCCCGGTGTTACCAGATTGACCCGTGCATCGGTGGTCTGTGCCGACAGCAACACGGCAATCAACAAGGTGAACGGGCTGTCGTGCTGCAGTGGAATCGGAGGATCTGGATACAATCTGCCCAGAATAACAGCCGCCCTGTCTGCTTTATCTTGACGCTTCATGAAGCCTCTACACTTCCCTTCAACCCGGCTGAAAACACCGATTTACTCATCATGAGTCTTCTGCCAGAGCGTCATGGAACCCTGGGCCCTTCTCTGATAGTTTTCTATCCAACCATCCAACTTTGCTGGGATTCTCTTCGACACCGAGAGGATCCTGGAACAACTTCGGGCTGGTGAGCGTCCACTCCAATGTCCAGTTCTTCCACTGTTCATCGGACGAGTGCAATCAGACCCTTGCGCAGAAGACGAGTGAATAATCGATCTCGTGCGACAACCAAGTACCGCGATGACCCAGATGAAAGGGAAGATGATCAACAGCTCCAACCGTCCACCATACTCCCTCTTCCAAGCAACGGACTCAGACTTCCATGGCACCGACTATTCCGCACAGGCTACGCCCATCTCTCCCCCGCAGAATCGATATTCAGATGACTCCTGAAGCCAGACCTCGAATCCTGCCGCTCTTTCCACTCCCTGATGTGGTCCTCTTTCCAGGACAGATCATACCCCTTCACATCTTTGAATCACGTTACCGTCAGATGACCCGTGATCTGCTCGACAACACTGGCGAGATCATCCTTGGCACTATTCTGGAAAAGGACAAGGAGAGTCTCAAAGAAACGGCCTCGGTCCAGTCGATCGCTTGCCAGGGCAGACTGCAACAATACCAGGCTCTCGATGACGGGAGATTCCTCGTGATGATCCTGGGAGAAAAACGCGTCAGGATTCATCCCCATATCGGACAGCAGTTGTATCCCGAGGCTCGGGTGGAGGACCTTCCCGAGCCATCGACTTTCATCTCCGACCACCAAGTTTTCGCTCTTCGGGAAGCGATCCAGAATCTCAAGACCGATGTCAAACTCCCCGAAGGCACTTCGGCACAACAACTCGCCGATATTCTCTCCATGATCACCCCGATGAGTACGAAACAACGGTATCACCTGTTTTCAATCTCAGAGCTCGCCGAGCGGGTGGAAACAGTTCTGGAAATGCAATCTACCAGTGATGAAGATGCTCCACCTGAGTAGTTCAACCTGAGTTATTCATCCACAATGATCACTCCCGGTAGATCACTCCGGGCAGATAGATGTGCAGTTTTGAGGGCTCCCGCTACTGTTCGGGCTGAGATGATTGAAGGAAGGTGTTCTTCGATGGCGTTTTCCCATTTCCACCGTTTCATTCTCCTACTGACACTGATGACGACCCTGATGATCGGCTGTCGTCAGGTCGATAAAGTCCTTGAGGGTCAAGGTCTGCCGCTGGTCGCCTGGGAGCGGGATCTCTATCATTCAGAAGGAGTACTGGTCTATGCGACCAGTTCTCGTGCCGCTCGTGAGATCGCCGAGCATGCCGATGAAGCCGCAGCAGCATTTCATGAGTTGTCCGGGGAAGATCCTCGTCGACTGATCTACATCGCAGTGGATAAAGATGACTCCATCGATGATCAAATGCTGGAATCTGGGCTTCAAGGAATCTCTCGGATTTCCGGAAAATCGGTGCCGGAGATCAAGAAAAAGATGTTGGATTCTGCAACTCAGAAGAGCGGCAAGGGATTTGAAGTGCCGGCTCTACAAGCATTGCTCGGCCTGATTCCAGGAGTGCTCGACGCACCCTCCACTCGCCCCCTTGACGTATGGGGCGATGCACTGGTCATTCCCACTTCGTCCAGAATCTCCAAAAATCTCGACATCGTTATCGAGGGCGCGATGGAAAAAGAAGATGTAAACACCCTCCAGCGAGTGCTGTGGATTCCCGTCATCGCCATCGCCAAGGGTTACATCCGGAGGGTCTTGGCTGATATCCGTGAAGTCATCATCATCGGAGTCCACGCGCGGAGTCGAGACGGCTGGCCCCAGGAACGGATCGATCAGATGCTCAAAGAATCGCTACAAGAAGGCGAAATCAAACGTCTATTCAAAGATGGCATGCACCCACAAGAGGAGGACTCACCGGGCGGAAATCAACAGCCTCCTACAACCTCTTGACTTGATCTTCGAGTGCCGCACGATGGACCGCTCGGAACTCGGATACCCGGCCGATCATTACAATTCCTATCGTAACTGACTAGCATCGCAGCCGGCGAGCTTGTCGAGGAGATCAGAATGCGCCTCGCCCCCTCCTGGTGGAGTTCCATCACTCAGCTGCTCTTTCTGCTGACCGTAAGTTCCCTGCTCACATCTGGTTGCGGACTGCTATCCACATCCGAGACCAGGACTGGATCCATCGAGCGGGTATTCCATGTCCGATATGTCAGTTCGATAAAGGACTGCAACATCGGTGATGAATTCAGGCTCTGGATCCCTGTTCCCCACGATGACGACCATCAGGTCATCTCGAACATGAAGGTACGGGGGCCGATTGCGGGAACGCTTTCCAGCGAGCCACGCTTCGGCAACTCGATGTACTACTTCGAAGGAAAGTGCTCCGCTTCACAGATGAACTTCACCATCGAATACGATGTCGATCGATATGCTTACTCAGTTGATCTAGCCCTCACTACTGAACAGACTGCTGATCAGTCGAGCGAAATGATGGCCAAATACCTGACCCCCTCTTCTCTGTGCTATGTCTCCTCACAGGTGAAACAAGAGGCGGAGATCCTGACGGCCGACAAATTCACGGTGCTGGCGAAGGGACGTGCGTTTTTCTTTCACATCCTGGAGCAGATGGCCTACGACAAGCGGCATCAAGGCTGGGGTCGAGGAGACATTTCACATGCATGCGATGTTGGTAAGGGAAACTGCACCGACTTCCACACCTACTTCAATGCTCTGTGCCTTGCGAGTGGTATTCCATCGAGATTCCAGATCGGTATGTGGGGAAAATACGAATCGGTGATCGGCGAGTATCAGACCGGCAGTTATCACTGCTGGGCAGAGTTCCATGTACCCGGGCAAGGTTGGATACCGGTGGACATCTCCGAAGCAGATATAGATTCACAAAACGCCGGACGTTACTTCGGAAGCCACTCGGCAAACCGCGTCACTCTCAGCACTGGCCGCGACTTGACGCTGATTCCCCCCCAGGCCGGCCCGGTTCTTAACTACTTCGTGAATCCTTACCTCGAGATCAATGGACACCCTTCCAGCAAGGTCATCAAGAAATGCTTCTGGAACGAAAATATCCAGTAATCCAGATCTGAACCTGTTCAATTCAATCTCCCCAGATAGGGCTAGTGTCATGAGTCAAGAACCGAAATCCGTCGACAACAAACCAGTGGTCATCGAACTGAACGCCGGAAAACATGCCTGGTGTGCCTGTGGCCAATCCGCCAACCATCCATTCTGTGATGGTAGTCATTCGGGTACGGGTATGTCCCCAGTCGTGTTCGAGGTGGAAGAAACGAAGAAGGTAGCACTCTGCGCCTGCAAGAAGACTGCTGGAGCGCCCTTCTGCGACGGTTCTCACTCCTGACGATTCTTGTTGCGATGAGCGATCCAAAGCTACTGCGATGCGATTTCGACAGTAGTTGAAGTGTCCCGATAGGGCTATCATGCCCGTTCGGTTCAGTTTCCATCCTGGCAGATGCCTTCATCTTGAAACTTCCAGGATGCCTTCACCGACGGGAAGAATTTAAATCGGAACGGTGGTTCACATGCGCTTCACGACAACCCTCATCCTGTGTCTCCTTCCATCCATCGTGCTATGCCACGATCCTCACGATGACATTCCGCCGCCATTTCTCGCCATCGACAAGATCGATCGAGAAGATCCGTTCCGCCAGCTCGATGACGTGCTACCCACACCCACCGAGGCACGGCTGGCTTCCGGCGCTCCTGGGCCAGGGTACTGGCAACAACAGGCAGACATGAATATCCAGGTCACCCTGGATGCCAAGAACCATCGAATCCATGGCAAAGAACGGGTCACTTACCACAACAACTCTCCCCACACTCTCACCTATCTTTGGATGCAACTGGATCAGAATCGCTTCCGAAACGATTCCATCGGCAATACCGGAGATTCAGGTGGCCTGGAAGATGAACAGAGCATTCGCTGGTTGCGGCGATTGGCATTCGAAGAGGAATTTCAGGGCGGCTATGAAATTCTATCGGTACACAGTCCAGCGGGTACTGATTTCGACCACATCATCGTCGACACGATGATGCGCATCGATCTTACCTCCCCGCTCAAGGCTGGAGAGGTTCTTGAATTCGATGTGGAGTGGAATTACTCGATCGTCAATGCCGATGTCTTGAGGGCTCGTGGTGGATATGAGTGGTTTGAGGAGGCGGGGAATGCGATCTACGAGATCGCTCAGTGGTTCCCCCGTATGTGTGCTTACACCGATTACGCCGGCTGGCAGAACAAGCAGTTCATCGGCAGTGGAGAGTTCACCCTGGAATTCGGCGACTACCACGTCGCCATCACCGTCCCCGACACCTTCATCGTCAGCGCAACCGGAGTTCTGATCAATCAAAATGAAGTGCTCACGGCGGACCAGAAGGATCGATTCTCTTCCGCGAGGGACTCTCACCGTCCGGTGTTCATCGTGACCCCTGAAGAAGCCCTCGCAAACGAACAGGTGGAAGCCAAGGGGATCAAGACATGGACCTTCGATGCCAAGAACGTTCGGGACTTCGCATGGGCAGCATCCCCCAAGTTCATCTGGGATGCGATGGGAGTCTCGGTTCCAGGCGGAGCGACCACGATGGCGATGTCCTTCTACCCCAATGAAGGAGAACCGCTGTGGAGTCGTTATTCGACTCATGCAGTGGCACACACCGTAGAGGTCTACTCCCAGATCAGCGTTCCCTACCCCTATCCCGTCGCGATCAGCGTCAACGGCCCGATCGGTGGCATGGAATATCCGATGATCTGCTTCAATGGGCCTCGCCCTGAGGAGGACGGGACCTATTCCCAAAGAACCAAGTACGGATTGATCGGCGTGATCATTCATGAGGTAGGGCACAACTGGTTCCCGATGATCATCAACTCGGATGAGCGTCAGTGGACCTGGATGGATGAAGGCCTCAATACTTTTGCCCAGTTCATCGCCGAACAACTGTGGGAAGAAAAATATCCTTCTCGCAGGGGTGAAGCACGAAACATCACTGGTTTCACCACAAGTACCGACCAGATGCCCATCATGACCAACAGTGAGCAACTGTTACAGTTTGGTAACAACGCCTACGCAAAACCGGCTACCGCACTCAACATCCTCAGAGAAAGCGTGCTCGGCAGAGAACTGTTCGATTTCGCCTTCGCAGAATACTCCAGGCGCTGGGCATTCCGCAGACCAGAGCCCGCAGACTTGTTCCGCACCATCGAAGATGCCAGCGGAGTAGATCTGGACTGGTTCTGGCGCGGTTGGTTCTACACCACTGATCATGCTGACTTCGCCGTGGAGCGAGTCGTGCGCTATCACCTCGACACTGGAAATCCGGATGTGGAGAAGCCTCTCCAGAAGGAGGAACGTGATTCGGATCCGCAATGGATCAGCCGTCAAGGAAATGCAGGCCTCACATTGCGATCGGATCGATTCCCCGAACTTCTCGATTTCTACAACTCCTTTGATGAGCTAGAGGTGACGGAGGAGGACCGTAGAGGGTACGAGCGATTCCTTTCACGGCTCGACGATGGGGATGCGGAACTGATTCAGAGAGACTGGAATTTCACCGTGATTCGCCTGAGAAACTATGGTGGCTTGCTGATGCCTGTGCCCATCCGAGTCACTTACGAATCGGGGAAGACCGAGGATTTCCGCATTCCTGCCGAACTGTGGAGGTCAGACCCACGAGCCGTTTCCCGGCTGATGGTGACCGACGAGCCGGTGATCAGGGTCGAGATCGATCCCAAGTTGGAAATTGCCGACGCTGATCGATCCAACAACATTTTTCCGCAAGAAATCGATCAGCAACGCTTCCGGATCAACCCCGAAGGAGATCGCAGCAACCCGATGCAGCGCCATCGAGATGAGCGACTTCGTATCGAGGCGCAGATCGCTGCCCGTCGTCTTGGAAACACGATTGCCACGAACATCCGGGACCGCCAAAGCGGAACCCCGGTTCCTGCCGCAGCGCGGATTCTTGACTTCCTTGACGAGACCGTTCTGGCCGATCCATACGGGCAACTGCTTTCAGTCTTCAATGCTCCAGATGATCAGGGAGTTGCGCTAATCGTCAGCGTTGGTCCCGATGGAGAACCAGGGACCACCGATGATGTCAGTTGGATTGTTGCTGAGGATGGAAGCATCGAGGAACGAATCCACCTGAGCGAAGACTAGCGATCACTCCGACTCGAGTTCGATCACTTCTTCGACGACGACGCCTTCGATGATTTGCACGACAAATGGATCGACAGGTAGGAAACCTGGCAGATCGGGAGTAGAGACCTGGTACAACCCTGGCTCACTGACCAGGACTCGATATCCATTGCCGGTACGGCCTCGGGTGACCACGGTACCGTTGTGCCCCTGGGCACTCACTCCCGGATGCCATGCCAGATCCCAGGGAACCGAAGTTCCGTTCTCCTCGAGGAAAATTCGCATACCCATCGCGGGTTCTAACGGCAGCGTGAACTCGTTGGGGCCCGACATGGTGACCTGAACTTGCTGGTGCGTGGGTCGGTAAGCCACATCCGAGCAGGAGATCAACACCGCCCCCACCGGGACCTGGAACTGAAAGAAGCCGTTGATACCCGAACCGATCGGAATCGCCCCCGCACCCGGTGTTCCTGGCGGACGCACTGGTGCCCACCGGATGAGGCTCGGTGTCGCAATACCCGATCCATCTGCGAGAACCGTCTGTACCGAAATCTCGACCGGGGCAGGCAATTCGATGTTGGCATCGATCAGTCCATCTTCACCGACCTGAAACAGCCCGCCAACTCCGACTGGCAAGACCAGGATACCGTAACTCCCCTGCTTCACCTGGACCGGACCCCAGTCCCAGAGAAAACCTCCCGCCATCGATGTGCTCTCCATCGATGCACTTTGTAATTCGATGGTGTCATTGATGGGATCGCTGCCCGGTCCAGTTGGGCGAATCCTCACCGAGAAGTGATCCAGTTGCCAGCCCTCGGGAATAAACACGCTTCCCGACAGATCGACCCGTTCTTCATCATCGAACGGAATCTCCAGATCCAGTTCGAGAACCTCTTCCGTCGTCAATTCAAAGGCGACCTCATCAAAGACTTGCGGTTGATGGGCCCAGTGCCCCGATTCGAGAGTTGCAATCCACGAGCCCGGTAACAATCCATCGAGTTGTTGAATCGAGATTCCGGTGATGGATACTTCTGCATGAGGCGATCCTGCTCGACCCTGCTCTCGCAGACGCAGCACCACTCCTTCCCTATCGGTATCCCCGAACAATCTCAAGGAAACCGATCCACTCGGCTCGAGACTCAGTTCTCTTTCACCTCCGGCCACCAGATCTACGGTGATCCTGCGCCACTCGTACCCTGCGGCCCGGGCGTGAAGTGCCACGGCAGACCCGATCGATCCGATACGACCGTCCAGTGCCACCGGACTCTGCTCCGAAACGATCAAGGGGTCTTCCGGTTGCGGCCACCCCGGGTGAGGAAGCGAACTTCGGGAGTAATCCTGCACTCGGATCACCTCGACGTCGGTCAACTGTTCACCGGTGACCGCTGATTTCAGGGATAGCATCGTGAGTGCGTCGTATCGCAGAACCACCTTCACCACGCCAGCGGATCGAACACTGATGGCACCGATTGGAGAGACCACCCGAGCAGGGCGATTCTCCAGCACTGCGCCGAAGAACTGAATCGCTCCCTCTTCCGGCGTGACCAGCTGAAAGCGTCCAGCAATCACCGCAACCGAACGAGATGCGCCGAGCGCACCAATCTGTAGCTGGCCTGACAATTGCGTCAACACTTCGGTGGGAGCGTCTTCCAGCACCACTTCACCTTGAATCCGAGTCATCCCCGGAGGGACTTGACCCGAAGAACCCTGGCTTCCTCTTGGAGACTTGCCATTGGAACCCCGACTCCCAGAACCCTGGGGATTCCTGTTCCCTCTACCGTTGGATAACGGGTCCTGCCCCGATGAAATCGTTCCCGATCCCACTCCAGCCGACGCTCCATTCGAGTTTAAGCCTGGATTGCCAGTACGAGTTCTGGAAGTACCGCCATCACCACCGGAAGAGCCTCCGCTGGTTCGGTCTGATCCTCGTGTTGTGGAAGATGAGTTCCCACCTCCAGTTCCATCCCTACGACTGTTCCCATCTTGATCGAAGGTGGTACCCGATTCGTTCCCTGTCGATGACTCCTGGGAGAGACCTCCTACATCGCTGATGGAGGGCCCGTCATCGGGCAGAAGAATCACCATCATCGTGACGATCACGAGCAAGATGATACATGCGATGATCAGGTTACGGGGATTCACCGGGGGGTCCTCCAGGGGGCAGGCGGGATCATCTGATTGTACCCTTCAAGTAAATTTCATCACTACTTGGCTGGCTCACCTGAGACCAAGCGCCCATGACGCATCTCTAACTGGATCGGCTTGCCCTGGAGCAGTGTCAGATCCAGTTTCTGCCCGTCACTCGACAGGGTCAACGAAACATCGCGAGATGGAAGCAGCCGCACCGATTCGATGGCTCCATCCTTCCAGCGTAGGGATACTTCGACCCCAAATCGGGTACGCAATCCCGTCACTTCCCCATCCGCCCAGTCAGCAGGAAGTGCCGGAAGTAAACGGAGGACCCCTCCATGAGACTGGATCAGTGCCTCTGCGATCCCTGCGGTCGCTCCAAAATTCCCATCGATCTGGAAGGGTGGATGATCGTCGAGCAGATTGGGAAGGGTCGATCTGGACAGTTGCTTCTGCATGCTCTCACCCACCGACTTTCCATCACCGAGCCGGGCGAAGAAGTTGAGCAACCACGCTCGACTCCAACCGGTATGCCCACCTCCGTTCGCCAGACGGAACTCGATCGAACGACGCGCTGCGTCGACCGATAGGGGTGTCTGCTCAGCGGTCCATTCCTCACCGGGATACAGTGCGTAGAGGTGACTCATGTGTCGGTGCCCCTTCTCCACTTCTTGCCAAGCTCGTGACCATTCGAGGATGCGGCCGTCTTCACCGATCTCGGGCCTGGCGATCCGGCTTCGGGTCTCCCGGATGGTGTTCACCAGATCATCTTCAATACCGAGTATTTCTGCACTATTGAGGGTCATGGTGAACAGGTCCCAGATGATTTCCTGGTCCATCGCATTGCCCATCCCGACATCCGCCACCTGGCCATCGGGGGTCTTGTAGGAATTTTCAGGCGATGACGATGGTCCACTGACCAGTTTTCCGGTCGCAGGATCCTCGACCAGGTAGGCACAGAAAAACTCGCTGGCACCACTCAACACCGGCCATGCACGCTCACGCAAGAAATCTTCATCCCCGCCATACTGGTAGTGCTCCCAAAGATGGCGACAGAGCCAGGCTCCACCCAGCGGCCACAATCCCCAGACCGTTCGCCCGATCGGAACGGTGAAGGCATGGACGTCACTGGTATGGTGCGCCACCCACCCGGGGGCATCATAGAGTTCTCGGGCGGTTTCTTCACCTCTCACCACCAGCGCATCGATGAAATCGAAGAGCGGTTCGTGACACTCAGGTAGGTGCGCCACTTCAGCGGGCCAGTAGTTCATCTGGAGGTTGATGTTGATGTGATAATCACTGTTCCAAGGAGCGGAGATGTGAGGATTCCAGATCCCCTGAAGATTGGCAGGAAGAGATCCTCGACGAGATGAACTGATCAGCAGATATCGACCGAACTGGAAAAAGGTCGCCACCAGATCGGGATCCTGTTTTCCCGCTCGAATATTATTCAGTCGGATGTCGGTCGGAGTATCACGAAGCGACTCGCCTCCCAGTGACAACGAAACTCGATCCATCAGAGACCGATGATCGGCCTCCTGAGTCCGTTTCAACTGCTGATATCGACGGGAAGGCTCGACCTCATCGTCGCCCGTTGGATGGATGGCCGCCAGTTTCACCGGGTCGAACTGCCCGGCTGGATCGCTATCTGCGCTGATCAGGAAAAGCACAGAATCGGCCCCCACGACCGAGACTCCGGGACCGCTCATCTTCAGTATTCCACCCTGCACCACGATGCTGACCTGGCACTCGAAATGAGCCCCCAGTTGTTTGTCGCCGTGGGAAGCCCGACCACCAAACCGCATCCAGGCGCGATTACCAACGATCCGGATCGGTTCGAGCAATAAACCGCCGATCTCTCGGGCGAGTCTGCAATCGATGGAAATCGATGCCGGTTGATCCGCTTCGAGGATCGCTGCCACACATTCGTCCGGTTTACTGGCCAGCACTCTTCTGCGAAACAGCACTCCTCTTGAGGTGAACTCTTCCGTCACCTGAGCTTCATCAAGATCGAGCCAACGGCGGTAATCCCGCGACTCCTCGATACCTGACTGGTCGACCTCCAGGTCCGCCAGGGTCTGATAGGAGCGAGTCATGCGCTGCGACATGAACTGTTCTTGTAACAATTTCTGTGCCTCGACCACATCTCCCGAGAAGATGAGATCTCGAGCTTGTTTCAGATGAAGGTGTGCCCCCCGCCGTACCCGGTTGGCAGGAGTTCCCGCCCACACTCCGTCCTCGTTGAGCTGAATCTTCCAGTGCCGGGGATCTCCCAGGACCATCCCTCCCAGCCTGCCGTTGCCCACCGGGAGTCCTTCGGTCCATCGTTTCCCCGCCGGGTTCCGGTACCAGAGGACCTGATCGCCGCCGGGGCGGTTGGCAGACCCCGAGGTTTGCATCCCCCCCCCTGGCGCGCGCGCTCCATCTCCCTGGGTCGACAAATACTTCCGCGCCAGCAGTGTCGCTTGCAACGATCCCCGGGGAACGGGCCAGTCCTTCCAGCCAGGATCATCACCCTTGCGACCGAGCCAGGTTCCACCTTCCAGACTGATGCGGCCATCTGGCCCCTCGATGAACACGCTACCGCCGGTAATTCCGCCATTTCCCCCGGTGTCTTCGATCCGGATGGCAATCAGGTTGGCCCCTTCATGAGCCAGCTTCGCATCGATGGGGTAGATTCGATCTTGATTCCAGACCGATCCTTCGCCGATCTTCACTCCGTTGAAATAGGTCTCATCGCGATCATCGATTCGGCCGGCGTGGAGCACCAGTTCCTGGCCCGACCAGTCCGCTGGAAGGATCAGGTACGCCTTGAGCCAACCGTGGCCATCATGAGCCCCAAAGGCGCTCTCCCAGCGGCCAGGGACCGGCACAGGGACCCAATCGTCCTCCATCCGCACCGTAGTGGCCCCCATCGGAGCTGCAAAACATGGCCAGCAACACAACCACAAAATCATCCGGCGGATTGGTGACATTCTCTCTCCCATCAGTGCGATCAGGATGCACCTTGGGTACTCTTCGACCAAGGGCCGAACCATGAAACACCCTCACGATGCAAAATGGGCCCGGACGTGATTACGTCCGGGCCCATCTGATTTCATTGAAATCCTCGAAGCGAAAGTAACGTCGTGAACTACGACGCGTATTTCACCGTTCAGCCGTAGGGCTTGGTCCGAGGAGTCGAGACTTCCTTGTTGGCGAGTAACTCATCGAGCGCCTTCTTGACGTAGTTCTCTCCCGAACGACGGTTATCGAAAGCACCCTGGTAGAGGACCTTGCCATTTTTCATGATGAAAACATGCGGGGTTCTCTTGGCTCCGAATCGTTTCCCCACCTTGCCATCAAAGTCGGCGAGAATTTTGTGCTCGACTCCGTATTGCTTGGTGAACTTCTTCAGCCCCTCGATGGTGTTGTGCTTGGTCGAGCAAACGGAGAACCACTGAACATCCTTCGCCTTGTACTCGGCGACCAACTTCTGGACCTTCTTGGCCTTGTACAGCGGCTTCACCGCAGGACACCCGGATTCGGTCCATTCCAGAACGATGTACTTGTCCTTGAAATCCGCAGATTTGAAAGATTTCCCATCGAGATCTTTCAGATCGAAGGACATCTCGGGAGTCTTCTTGACACTCTCATCGTCGGCCTTTAGCGCAGCACCACCGCACAAGCAAAGAGCCAGAGCCAATATCGTTGCGACACTTCTCATCAGCCGCTTCCTTTCCATTAGCAGCAGCCCCTTGGGCTGCTGAGCAGTAGTACTTACTTCGGTTGCTTTTTCTGTGGCCCATCGAGTGTGACCGCAGGCATTCCAGGAACCGGCCCTGCAGCCTTTCCTGGACTGGGTACCAGTGTGACACCCAGTAACCCGGGATGAAAGCCCAACCCCAGCTCCTGTAAATCAAATCGCACTTGCCAGCCAACAGGTCGACCATTCTCGACACTCGACTCCCGATTCCATCTCTCGACCTTGGCCTCGGAGATCAAACCCTCCTCGATTCCGTGAGGAAAGGCGATCCACTGGAGGGGAACTGCAGGTCGTCGATCATCACCTTGACGCGACCAGCGAACCACCCAGGTGCCCTTTCGAATCGGAGTCGATCCCTGCTCCGGGATCCACTGCTGCTCGAAGTGAAAGCCTCGAGCCTTTGCTGCAGCAACTGGATACCGATCTCTCCACCCGGCCAGGACCGAGCTGCCACCTGTATCCATCGTGATGCTCTCGTCACCTCGCGAGATGCTCAACTCGGTTTCGCTCTTGCCGTAGATGCAAACCTTCTCACACACTTGCCAGATCACCTTCACCGGGATGGAAACCTTGCTGGAATCATCGTCATTCGATCGGCTCGATGGAGTGAGGTTGAAACGAAGAAGAAATGGTTTGTTGTAGCCAATCGAGATCAGATCGCCCTCTTCGACCATGCGCTTTGGAACCGGGAAATCCGCTTCGCTGACCTTCCATCCTGCTGGCAACACCCAGGTCACATCGGGGGCATCCCCTCCATCGCGAGAAGAGTGCCAGTATCCGTGCCAACCGGGTAACGGCTGGATCAGCACACCTACCTGAAATGGAACTCCTGGCCGGAACTGTTTCACAGAGGAGAAGATGTCGATGGAGCAAGGATCTTCTGCTTCGAACTGATCGAGAACGCTGTCCTGGGCCGGCAGCAGCGGAAGAAACAGTCCTGCGATGACCAACAAAAGCAGCCGCTTCAGCAACGTCGAATGAGACTTGAGATTCATCATTATAGTTTTCCTACCACACGTCTGCAGCTTTGACTCGTTCGGTAGCGAGTGCCTCTTCGACACTCGGTGAGCATTCCAGTCCGATGAAGTCTCGGTAGCCGAGATTCCACGCCTCCTTGAATACACGGGAGTACTGGATCTCTCCTGTTCCCGGTTCCCTGCGGCCGGGGTTGTCGGCCAGTTGTAAGTATCCGACCTGATCCCATCCCTCTCGCAACCGACGGCACAGATCACCCTCGGTGATCTGCATGTGATAAAGATCCCAGTTGATCTTGACCATCGGAGAACTCACCTCCTTGCAGATCCGCACCGCCGGCGGACTGCCGTAGAGGCAGTGCCCCTTATGATCGACCCGGATATTCATCGGCTCCAGAATCAGCATCACTCCCGCATCTTCTGCCATCGGAGCGACTCTCTTGAGACCCGTGATGATGTTCTCATGCATCTGTTCCTGAGTCATTCCTGGCTGATCATTGCCTCCGACCACTGTCATCTTGCGAGCCTTCAGTTTCTTCGCCGTCTCGATGGAAGCGATGATCTCCTGCTCAAATCGATCATGATTCTTCGGATCATTCAGTCCCGGAGAAAAGCCCCACGCGGTGAACTGCGCCACTTCCACCCCGGTTTCATCGCACGCCTTGCGAATCTCTGCGATGTTCTTTCCGCGCCACGGCCACATCTCGACAGCGGGATATCCCAACTTCGCTGCTGCACGAATCCGATCTTGATGAGGCCCACCACCGAATCCCCACATCTCGATGTTGACTGCAAATCGTGTCTTCCCCCAGGGTAGAGGTATGAATCCATCATCTCCTTGTAACGGAGAAGCGCCTGCAACTCCGGTAGCGCTGACCGCAGCGAGCGCCGCTGCGCTGGTCAGGAAATCTCGTCGGTCGATGGTCATCTCGGACTCCTCTCGCTTCCATGAAAAATCGTATCTGGTTTCATCATCGCTTCTGAATCGCGCCTCAGAGTTGTTCCTGAAGCAAGAGATTGGTCGAGCTCGCGTAGACTGAACACGCCAGATTCAGACCTGATAATCGAGTCCGCTCTCCATCACCTCGACGCCAGGAAGCGACAATTCTGCCAGTTCCTCGACGATCTCGTTGTACTGATTCGACTTGAGGTGGACTGCGAGAAATCGTAACTGATCCGGATCCGGGGCCTTGGCTCGGTTGGACTTGAAGGTGCTCGGAGTCAGGTGCTTCGACGCATCTGCGAGCCATTGCAATCGTTCGGGAAAGGCGCACTCCAGCACCACGGTGGTCAGCCCCTTGACCTGGTGGCATCGATTCCAGATCTGATCCGTCGGCCCGGTATCGGTCACTATCGCACAAGCGCTCTGGTCGTCCTCGATGATGTAGGCGACCGTCTCGACGATGTGATCTACGGGAATCGCCGTGATGCTGATTCCTTCGACCTGAATCGCAACACCTTCTTCGAGGACATGGAGCCGGACCAGGTCTCGGCCCGATTCCTCGCAGATGCGGATGAAGTCGGGCCAGTGACGATCGTTGAGCATATCCAGACGAAGTGAGGCGATGGTGGCTTCAGTGCCATAGATGGTCACGGGAACATCGAAATCACTGTCGACACCAAAGTGAGCATCGAGAAAGGTCGGCAAGCTCGCAACGTGATCGCTATGAGAATGAGTGATGAATACATGCTTGATCGCCAGCTGCTGGGAGAGCTCTGCATGAAAGCCAATACTACCGGCATCGATACAGATGTGCTGATCGATCAGGTAGGAACTGAGCAGTTGGGCTGGACCCACGCCACCGATGGTGGAAGGCAATAACTGAAGCCTCACGAATCAATTCACCCTTCGATGGTCACTCGACTGGAGCCGCATGGCGATCAGTCGCGCCAACCCCAGCACCATCCGATAGACGGTCCGATAGACGGTCCGATCCTGCATCTCCAGCAACTCCTTGAACTTGGCGATCGAGAAGGAGCGCAGCCGCGAACGAGTAACTGCCACCACACTGGCGGTATGACGGTTCTCACTCACTAATCCCATCTCGCCGAAACTACTCAGATCGGAAAGCCTCGCCAACACCTTTGGATTCGCTCCATCGGACTTGATCACATCGAGAGTTCCTTCGGCGATGATGAAGAAGTGTCCGGGGATATCCCCCTCGCTGATCACCACGTCCCCCGGCTCGACGATCACCTCCTGCGAAAACCCCAGCAATGCGCCGATCTCCTCGGGCTGCAACCCTTCGAACAGGGGCACCGACGAGTATCGCTCATATCTCGGAGCATCCATCGTTCCTCCAGATCCTCGATCGCCGTCCTCGAGTGGCTTCATCTGACGAAATCGTCAAGGAATACGCTACACCGACCCCTGCCATTCGACAACAGCCCACCCCTTTCGACAACAACTCGAAGCGTAGGACGGAGACGAGGAAGTACCCCGCCCATGAGCCCGGCTCGAGAAGGAACTGCGGGGGTAGAAGAGACCAAGCGTCACAGGGGTTCACGGGCTCAGGGGGTTCAAGGTTGGGTGTAGATCGGCGCGGGCGTGAATCCACACGGCTGTCGATCTGCGGCTGTCGATCTGCGGCTGTCGATCTGCGGCTGTCGATCAGCGGCGGTGAATCAGCGGCAGTGGATCAGGGGCAGTGGATCAGGGGCAGGCCGGATAGGACAGGCAGCCGAGAGAATCCGCAGTGGAATCGAATCCACAACCAGGGAACGGACTTTCCGGTGGCGGAGAGCCGCTACAGTAGAGTGCGCACAGAACCCGAATCGCATCGGTGATCGAGACATTGCCACTGTCGTTGGCATCGAGAGCATCGAGACAATCCGCCGCGGCACCGATGAACAGGTACTGGAGAATTCCAACCCCATCGGCCAGATCGAGAGTTCCATCCTGGGAGGCATCTCCACGGATCAACGGTGCTCCATCGTGGGGTGTCAGGGTCACGGCTCCGCTGGCCAGGCTTGGTGGATAAGAAGCTCCTTCGATGACGATCGAGATGTCGACCGGTGGGCTTCCCAGTGTATCGACAAAATCGAGGCTGGTGGAGGTGGTCGTGGTCGCTCCAGTCAGAGGGCCATCCATCAGCTGATATTCGATACCCAGGAGATCGGTTTCCGTCTCGAAACTGATCGTGTATAAGCCCGGGAAGCTGAGGACCACGCCTTCCGTGACGCCTTCCGGTAAGATGGCGATTTGATCGAAATCAACACCGTGTCCACCCGGCGGCACCAAAAGATTGGTGGCAATGATGGGCATCAACAGTGTCGAGTCATTTCCAACACCCAGTGAGTATCCCTGCGCCTGAGCGATGACTCCTGTCGCCTGGTGCACAGAGACCACCGTGCTCATGCCATAGGAAGTTGGATTGGCCGCGGCGTAATCAACATCTGCACCGCTGGCTCGTAGGACAAAGTCGCTGCCGACCTGTCCGTACAAACCCGGAACCCACATCCCGAAGGAGAGGATCAGCAGCAGCATCGAGCCTGTCAGGCGCGTGGAACTGAAGTTGTAATGCATCATCGTCATCTCCATCTCTACGGACACGGAATATCCGGCGTCGGGGTCGGATCGGGACCCGAATCGGGGAAGGGTGCTAACGGAGCGACGCCGGCGTTGAACAGGAAGGACAACAGGTAGATCGGATCCGCAACGTCGATCAGGTTATCGTCGTTGATATCCATCCTCGCCATGCAATCCACTCCGGGTTGCCCATTGAAGAGGTAGCCGAGGCACTTGATTCCATCCGCAATATCTACCAGCGCATCTTCGTTGGTATCTCCCCGAACAAAGTTGCCGGTCACCTGGACCTCGTAGACGGTTCCACTGGTATTTCCTGCGATGACGAAATTTTCGCCATCGAACAGGATCCCACCGGGATCCTCGATCGCCGCCAGGCTGATCCCCTCACCATCCTGAGTCGCCACGCCTCCCTCGACAATCACCTTGATGATCTCGAGAGTGCCATCGGCAGTGATGCTGGTGATGTATAGCGGTGCATCTTGACAACCGATCCAGCCGGAACTACCGGGGCAATTGCCGGTGGTGCAGCCTTTTTGCTGCGCCCCCGGGTTGGGATGCTCGAACGATTTACTGGCATTGGTCGAACCATCTCCTCCGTGCAACATGCCATACACCTCACAGGTGGTAGGACCGGTGATGTAGAGATGGCTCGAGTTCTCGTCGTAGGTCATGCCCCCCGATTTGCCGGCGATCGCCCCGGGCAACATCGTGTGGTCATCTCCCGGCGCCCACGGCGCAGGGTTGTAGAGGAAGTAGTCGCGGATCCACCACCCCTCGCGAGTGATCTCGGACAGGTAAAGCTGACCCCCATCCGCACCATTGCCCACCACCAGCGATCCATTTCCTGCATCCCCTGTGGGGATGAATGCGATGCCGGTGACCGGCACTCCGTCGGGGAAGGGACTGGGAATCACCGCTAGCACATCGAAGTTCTCATTGCAGGCGTAGATCTTGCCGTTGAGAGAATCGGTAGCGTAGTACTTGACCCCTCCCGGCTGAGCAGCGGGATCCGCCGCGATATCGTAGATCTCGGTCAATTCACCCTCGTCGCTGCCCGGCACATCGATCGGCGTCTCGCTCCCGGTCTCGCCGCCGCCGACCACCAGCACGGAGGTCACGCAGTGGGAGCCGCCATCTATGATCACGATGATGGCGTATTCATGAACACCGTCGGGCAAGCCAGCGCCGCCATTCTCATCGGTCCAACTGGTCTCGGTTCCGGCGACCTGCACCGGAAAACCGGCGGCCAGCACCCCATCGGTGGTGCGGTTGATCTCGTAAAATTGAGGAAAGTCCGCCGTCGGAGAACTCCAGGTCCACTCGAGGAAGGCAAAGTGATTGTCGCCGATGATCACGCCCGAGAAACTGTCCACCGGCGGCGTGTAGTCGGGAACCTCATCGGTCGGATCGTCCGATGAATCGAACGAATTCGAGCCGGCGACCTGCTCGTTGATGTTGGAATACTCGTCGCCGTCAAAATCAGCATCGGGAAAGGCGGACACGGCAGGCACCGCCGCCGAGTTCTCGGTCAGCAGGATGGTCTGACCAGGGAAGGTCAGATCGACACCGGTGGCGCTGCCATCGCTGTTGTAAGAGGTGAGTGTGGCATCCGAGGAGCCCGACTCCTGGCCGGCGATCCACAGCTTGCGATCCGCATCCCAGGCGATGCTCTCGAGACCTCTGGCGTGGGTGATCGGCGGCCCTTCGAGTACGACGTTCTGGTGATTCCAGTCGAGCTGGAGTACCTGATTGCTAGATGGGTTGAGCACTGCGATGCGGTCGATGCGCGCATCTCCTCCCTGGATGGTCGTCACTGCCAGTTTGGTCGGTGCGATGCCATTGGGAAACTCGTAACTGGCCACCAGTGAGCCGTCGGCAGCCCGCTTCTGGATACATGTGGTCACCAGCACGAACACCGATCCATTCGGCCCCGCAGCGAGGTCCTGGATCGAATACCCGGGACCCATAACGACATCGACCGCCACGTTTCCATTGGACTGGATGCGCAGCAAACTCTCGCCGCCTCCGAGCCAGCTGGTCGATCCCGGGCCGGCAGCGAAGTGTGTCAGGTCGAAGAGGGCATTTCCGATATCAATCGCCGCTCCCAGCACACCATCCTCGGGGCTATCCAGTGCACCATCGCCTCCAAACAGCACGGTGCCATCGGAGTGGACCACCTGCATCGTTCCATTGGAGTGTGTGATGAAGACCCCATCGCCACCGAGTGGACCCAGAACGCGCGGCTCGGGTCCGGTGATGACGACGATCTTCGGATCTGGCGCGGCGCCGATGCGAGTCAGAGTCTGGTTCTCTGCGGTGAGGATCCAGGTGTAGCCGTGGCGATCGACCAGTAGATCGGTCGGAATCCCGGCCGCGATCACATCGGTTTCGGCGAGCACTCCATCGGGAGTATAGGCACTGAAGGATCCTGGGAAGGCGACTCGCACCCGGTTGGTCGGCGCTCCGTCGGGATTCGGACTCAGCACAGCCACTCCACCGGCGGAGACGGTCGGTATCACCTCGGTCGCATCGGGAAGCGAGTAGACCACATCGATGGGGGGGGAACCTGCGGTCCCTGGGGTCACCACCGTGAAGGACCCCTGCCCCGAGGAGTTCACCTCATAGGTGGCAAAGGCAGCGAGGCTGGCTCCACCGGCGGCGATCACGCCCTCCAGCTGGTAGTCGACCACCACTCCGAGAGCCAGACCATCGGGACCGATCTGTACTCCGATAAAGTCGGGGATCTCCGCTCCTGCATACTCGATGTTGATGGCATTCAGAGCGACCGGGTCATGAATCAGACCAAAACTGTAGGCGGCGATATCCACATCGTTGACGATCTCCACCGGGAGGTGGACCGTCTGACCCGGAGTCGCAGCGGTCGATCCGACCGACACGACATTCTGAGCGTGAATCGGGGACAGCAGTAGGATCACTGCAGCCGCCACATTCAGCGAGCAGATCGCCAGAGATTTGATTTCTACACAGCGCTTCTTCATCTGAGCCTCCCCGGGGTCTGAACCCCGTAACTCAATCGCTTCATTTCCCCTGAGAGTCGAGAATCTACTTCATTACGTAGTCGCGAGACCGACACACCTCGTCGATCGATATCATCACTATTCAAGGACACAATCGCATAACGGCACAGAGATCCCTGATACTGCATTGTACGGGGTTATCCGGTTTCTGGAAGCACCCGGACAGGATATCCATCGAGAAGGATGGAGGGGTTAACCTTCGAGGCGGCCCAGCCTTGCACGAAGGAAACGTCGTCTATCGGAAGCTCGCTGGATCAAAGATGCGCGCTCCTCAACAGTCAATACCGCCCTCTCCTCCCACATCTCCCGTTCATCCGACCCCGCCTCCTCGAGGCTCGCCCGCGCCGAGAGAACCATATCGAGAGGTGCGCCCGCCGGAAGATCCGTCATTTCCAGGATCGGTTCCAGCAATGCCAGCGCCTGTTGCCGATCGGGAGCCACCAGCGCTAGCGAAGCTCCCATCAGGCAGCGGTGCCATGAGGAGGCGGGACCTTCCAGCTTGAGAATCAACTCCTTGCCCGCCTCGACCTGCTGCTCGGACAGGGTCTTCCCGGTCAACTGAGCATGGCGAGCCCGAAGGGTGTAATACAGTGCTACCAGATCGGGATCGTGTTGAGTCTCGTCCTCGAAGGTGGCATCTAGCGGTGACAGATCGACTGCCAGGGGATCCTCTCCCACAGACAACTGATTCAGAGCGGCACGAATCTGTCCCTCCTGAATCAACTGGGGAGAACCGATCTCCTCGGCGATTTCCAGCCCCCTGAGATTGTCCTGGCTTGCCTGATCCCAGTCTCCCATCGAAGCATGAATCTCCGCCAGAACGAGATGACTGCGCGCCTCTCCAATTCGATCTCCAATCGCATGACTCACCTCGACAGATCGACGGAAACAATCGGAAGCCACATCGTAGTGCCCCAGCATCCGTTCCGTCTCGCCCAGGTTCGAGAAGTTTCTACCGAGGCCACGTCGATTCTGCAGCAGCCTGAAGGTCTCGATCGCCTGCCGGTACATCTCTGCCGCCTCCTCGAGTCGCCCCGAGTAGAAGTCGACATTGGCGAGTCCCACACGCCAGATGGTCTCGATATCCAATTGGCCCCAGCGGTGGCAGATTTCGAATGCTTTTTGATAGCACTCTCGAGCCGTATCGAGCTCACCCAACGGATCGATGGCGAGGTAGAGTCCCGCCATGTTGCCGAGCAGTCTTGCCTGTCCCATTTCATCTTCCAGTTCCACGGCGATGGCAATTCCCTTGCGGTACTCGGCTACCGCTTCCTCTCCTCGACCCTGTTTTTGCAAACCGAGCGCCAGATTGTTCTGAAATTGCTGAGCCAACTTGCTGGTGCCGGATCGTTCCACCACATCTCTCAACTCCTCGAGGATCGCCAGTGAAGCCGCGGGATCGCCGCGTCGATCATGAATCTCCGATTGCAAGATCTGCTTCTGCAACTGATCATCCTGTCGTTGCGGATCAATTTTCTGCAGATAACTCTCCGAGGCGTCCTGATCTCCCAGCTTGATGCAAACCCGTGCGGCAGAGATCAGGTACTGTCCATGTTGCGGCTCCACCAGTTCGGCACCGGCAGTCAGGGCATCATCGATATCCTCGACCAGGTCACGTGCCTCGACGTAGCGACCTTGTAGCAACCTGCGATCGAGAGCGACTTGTAGGTACTCCAGTGCCTGTTGTCCCTGTCCAGCAGCACAAAGTAACCGACCGATGGGGCCCGCTCTCTCCGGCACCTTCCCTTCCAGTTCGATCAGCACCTTGGCCAGTTCCCGCCGACGGCGAATCGCCGCACGACGGCCGCGCCCTTCGAAAACAGAAAGCACTGCCGAGCGCGCAGAATCGGTGCGGAAGCGGTAATGGGTCAGATCGGTTCCGACCGCCTCGCCAAGGGATTCGGTCTCGAAGCGATCGAGCGTGTCATCGAGCAGATCGGCATCGTCGAAGATGTGTTCCAGCACCTCGACCGGGATGTCCCCCTCGATCAATGCTGCAGTTTCGACGATCGGAACCTGTTTTTCGTCGAATCGAGCGATCGCCGCGGCATACAGATCACTTCGCCTCGCGGGCAACTGATCTGAAAATTCTTCACGCGGCGGCAACGGTTCTACCAGTCCCCAACGATCCTCCATCTGCGGGTTGAACACCCCGTGGCCGCCGGGGCCGAGGGTGCGTACCAGATCGATGGCAAATCCGATATTGCCCGCAGCTCGTTCCGCCAACGCCGTCGCCAGCCACGGCAGATCGTCTCGGAAGGGAGCCCCCGGATAGGACAGATCGAGCATCTGCTCCACCCCAGCAAGCTCGACGGGAGGCACATCGACCAGTTGTAGCGGCACCTCTCCATCCATTCCCTCGGGTCGGCCTGGGCTTGCTTGATCTTCTCTTTCATTACAGACGGCAAAGATCACTGGAATACGGTCCTGGACACAGCGAGCGATCAGCCCCGTCAGCAAGCGTGCCGATCCAGCGTCCGTTTGCTCCAGATCGTCGATGGCGATCAACAACGGAGCTTCAGTGGCTGCCGAGGACAACAAGCGGTACCACCAGAAGGACCGCATCTGATCGGAGGTTTGATCCAGCGATCCCTCACCCGACAGTTCATCGAGAAAGAAGGTGATCGCCGCAGCGTCTTCACCGAGCAATTCTTCCAGCACCAAGGCTGCCGAATCTCTCACTTCTGCTCCGTCGGAACCGCTGAAGGAAATTCCCAGTAATTCTCGGAGTAGATCCTGGAAACCCTTGAAGGGCTGACCTGCAGCACCGCGGAAGGTGCCTTGCAAGTCGCGCACCCCCACTTCTCTCAGTCGTACTGCGACCTGCGCCAGCAACGCTCCGGTGCGCTGCCCTTCGACTCCCGAGATGACTGCGGTGGCGCCGGGACGCTGCGACGGATCGAGGTGCGCCAACAGCTGGAGTACCAGGTCTTCTCTTCCCACCAGCGGCAATCGATCCACCTCGCGGATGCGGATCGGCCCCTCCGGCTCGACCACCAGTGGCTGAGGATCGAAAGAGGAATGCACCTCGATCGCCGGGGGAGCCAGGGTTCCGGCATGCAATGGTTTCGCTGCGACCAGCCATACACAATTCTCTCCCGGTTTCACCTCTCTTTGTGACTCTCCCAAATCGTTCCACTGCCAGCCATTGGCCTCCAGTAGACCCAGATGACATGTTGCCGCGACCGGGGATCGATTGGAGACCAGCACTCTCAGCCAAAGAGATTCGTCGACTGCGATGTCGGATCGCAACGCCTGACCTCGCACCGACAAACGGCCGGTCACCGCCTCCGCACTACTGCCTTCCGACGCCTCGAAACTGAGTTTCTCGGTGAAGGTGGAATCGAGCAATGCGGTGCCATCACGACGTGCACGATCTCCCGAGGCGAAATCGATGAACTCGGTACGTCGCTCTCGAGGAGTCCTGTCGAACAGGTAGGAGGTTTCTTCCTGATAGTGAGCCAGCTCCGAAAGGATCACCAGCAACTCACCATCGGGGCGCACCAGGTAACACTCTCCGGGATCCACATCAGGATGAGATGGAATCGACGCCTCGGTCGAGTGGGTCAGTCCCTGAAGAGCCAGCGCGACACCCTCTTCATTCAACGAACAGACTCGCAACTGCTGGTCGATCTGGCTCATCTGCTCCATCAGCGCCAGCGTCGAAGCCTCGAAGAGCGGTGCGGTCTTCTGGTAGTGCTCGTCAGAGAGAAAGCCGGCGTGACCGATGAAGTCGTTTCGATAGGGCGGCAGGTGCTCGATGGCATCTTTCCACGCCAGCGCCTTACCACTGCCGCGCCCGGCGATTTCGCGGACCAGTGCGCCATGTTCCTCACGGGGGCTCGACAGCACCTCGCGAAGGTCATCGAGCACCCCCATCGGGCCCGCTCCCGAGGAGACCCGCTCGACTTCACGAGATCCGTGACGAAGGAGCACTTCGACCCAGGAGCCAAAAGACGGTCGCTTGAGAAAATTCTGAACTCGTTTGAGGCGATCGACCGGGAGGGACAGTCGTGATCGAGCCGTCAGCAGCAGGATTCCCTGCCAGCGAGTCAACGCCTCCAGGCTGGCAAAGGCGGCGGCATGGCGCGATCTGGGGTCGTCGCCGGTAGTGCGTAACGCTTCCTGCACCCGAGCCAGAGGCCGAGGAAGTAGTTCTGGATCAAATCTGGTGTCGGTCGGCACCACCACACCTCCTGCTTGCCGGTCGACCGTCAGAATCGTATCTACAATTCTAGTAATCCCATGATAGGGCCTGGAAGCCCCCGATGGAGCCTCTTGCTCTCGATCGATCCCATCTCCAAGATCGAGTCTCATGGTCTGATAATTTCATTTCGCTGGAGGTCACGATGTTCGGAGACGGCAGAAAATTACTGGTGGTCGGCGATCGGGTGCTGGTCGCAGCCACTCAGGGGGAAGAGCGAACCCGGGAAGGGCTGATCCTGCCAGCGAGTGCTGTCGAGAAGAACGAGGTCCAGAGTGGACGGGTCGTCGAGGTCGGCCCCGGCACGCCGATGCCCCCACCCGCAGATGTCAGCGACGAGCCGTGGAAGATGACAGACACCCCGGCTCCCAACTTTCTGCCGCTCGAGGCTCGTGTCGGCGATCAAGTGCTGTTCCTGAGAAAGACCGCCATCGAGATCGAGTTCGCCGGAGAAACTCTACTGATCGTTCCCCACGGAGCGATCCTGGTGCTTGCCCGGCAAGAACAACCTGAGTTGGAGAATACATCGGAGTTCAACTGCGACAATTTCCAGATCTGAACCCAGGTCTCCAGCTCTTGCGGATCTGCTCAAACATCCGTTCATACACGGATGCGCAGCAACGGCACCGGTTCATCGAAGCCCTTCATCGGATGCGCTTCGACGGTGTCGTTGGAGCCCACATGGCCGACTCGCTCGGCGATCTCCGGTAGCGTCACCACCTCACCAATCTCTCCCTTGGACTGCAGCCTTGCGGCGAGGTTGGTAGTCTTACCGATCGCCAACCACTCCTGCTTGTAGCTCGACCCCAGCAAGCCAAACACCACTGGACCGGAGTTGACTCCCGCTCGCAGATCGAGACCCCACGTCTCCCCTTGCGCCCGACGGATTCGACTGGCTGCGTTGGTCCGCTCGACCAGATCGATGGCGAACTGCAATCCTCTGCGACTGTGATCGTCCCCCTGACACGCGGCCAGCAATCCATCTCCGAGGTGCTGAAGAGGACGAACCTGGTGCTTCGCCAGCAGCGGAACCGCCAGTTCAAAAACACTGCGCACCGTCTCCATCACCTCTTCCGCCGAGAGTTCTGTCGAGCGGCTGGTGAAGTTGGCCAGATCGGCAAAGATGATCGTCGCATCTTCAGTAGTGGTTTTTTCCATCTCCTCGGCGGGGCGACCGCTGAAACGCTCGATGGTACGACGCGAATACTGTTCCGAATCGATCACGTGGAAGACTCGACCGACCTGCTCCTGCCAGCCGGGGTGATTGGACTCGATGGCCCTGGTGAAAGCCTGATCGAGTTGCCGAACCGCACCCTTGTGGTCCCCCTGGGCCATCTGCTCCTCGGCCAGGAGCAGGCGAGTGAGGATCTCTCCTTCGCTGACGGTTCCCAGCGCATCGATCGACTGCTGCAACGACTCCTTCCAGTCGGGATCTCGTTGATCCGCTGGTTGTAACCGGATGCGCCAGTAGTCGATCAGCAAGGCCATCTCTGGATGCTGCAATCGATTCGATGCGAGATCGAGATCCGCTCCGATCTGATCGAGCTCTCCGCTGCTGGCACGCGCCCGTGCTCGAGCCATGAATGCGAATCCGACCAGGTAGTGAGCCATCTCGCCACACTCATCCAGCAGTTCATCGAGACGCTGGCATCTAGCCGAGATCTCATCCGGATCTTCCAGTTCGACCGCGGCCTGCAATTGAAAGGTCACCAGACGTAATCGAGAGAGGGGCTCCAGCGATGCAGCGCGACGCGACCAGGTCTCATCGAGCACCTCCAGGGCGCTCCGCGGATTTCCGCCCTGGATCTCTGCCAGTGCCAGGTGACCGGTCGAGATGGCGATGCCGAGATGATCATCGACGGCATCCTTGGCGAGAATCGACTTCCGCAGGGTTCGCCGCCCCTCGTTCCAGGCCCCCAGAGCCAGATACGCCTGAGCGATGCTATCGAGGAACCATGAGCGAGTCGGAACGTCACCCAACTCTTCCAGGGCAACGGCCATCTGATCGAGAGCATCTCCTGGACGATTCAGCTGAAGATTCACCGTCGCCATCAGGTGTCGCGTTCGCGCGCAGGTCGTACCCTCGGATCGATCCAGTTCTGCGATCAGTTGCTTTGAATCCTCGAGCAACTGTTCGAGCGATGCCCGGTCGCCGCGACTCCCTCTGAACTCAAGCCTCAGACTCAACAGACCGGCGACATGATTCCAGGGAGAGCTCAGTGATTCGAGACCATCGAGTAACTTCTGTGCACCCACGAGATCGAAACGAACCTCTGCCACGGCCACTTCAGCGAGAGTCGATACCTCAGCGGGCCATCCATCGAGATCGTGGACGATTCCATCGCCACGACTGACCGCTTCTTCGACACTTCGCCACCAGCGAGAAAGCTGCTCTGCTTCGCTCACCGGGAGTCACTCTCCGTCTCGTCCGGCAGATTCCTCAACCAGATATTGCGGTAGCGGATCGGGTTGCCATGATCCTGCAACTTGATCTTACCGAGCGGAGCATGCTTCGAATAAGAGGGCTTTCTCCGGTGTGAGGTAGGACCGAGAAACTCTCGATCATGATGCACCATCACTCCGTTGTGGATCACCGTCGCACGAGCAGCGGCGAGTAACGAGCCGTCCGCAGAAAACCGAGGTGCCTTGAAGATGATGTCATACGACTGCCACTGACCCGGGCCACGACAAGCGTTGACCAGCGGAGGCCATTGACCATAAAAAGCGGCGCACTGACCGTCGGGATAGGTCGGGTTCTGATAGGAATCGAGCACTTGAATCTCGTAGCGTTCCATCAAGAACACGCCCGAATTCCCTCTCCCCTGAGAGTCACCCTTGACCTCTGGTGGTGTGCGAAACTCGATGTGCAGCTGGATGTCGCCAAAAGAATCCCGGGTACTGATATCGCCAGAACCTGGACGTGCCTCCATCGTCCCATCGACCACGCCCCAGCGAGCCTCCTTACCACCGCTACTCCAGGCGGACAGATCTGCCGAGGCGTCGAGTAGAACCACAGCATCATCGGGTCTCGCAGTCGAAAAGATTCCCGCTCCTGGATCCACCACCACCGGATAGGGGCGCTCGGAATCGTGAACTTTCCACTTCTGCCCCGGAATGATGGGTGTGTCGCGATAGCCTGGACGAGGGCCGTCATCGAGCGCCAACGAAACGATCGGTATGACCAGTAAGAGCAAGACGATAGAGGTACGGTTCATGGTGAGTTTCTCCGATCCTTGACTTCAAGGGCAAAACTGGCGGGATCATCACTCGGGTTCCCACCGAACCAGTCAACCGGGTCTCAGGATACGACACCACCGGGCGAGTCGGAACCGGCCCACCCAGGAACCCGCCCACCCAATCCGCCCACACACGAGTCTCGAAGAGCGGCCTCCTTCCACCGGAGTCCCGAGCACCGGTGGCTCGCTCAAGGGACTGGTTGCGATCCTTGCCACTTCCCCACCCCGTGCGACAATGAGCCGCAGTATTTTCAGCAGGATGGATCCCCGGTTGGTAGATCGACGGTAACCACCTGCTTCAGCCGCCAGGAGTACTCGATGCCAAAAGGTGTGCCGTTTCTTTTCTTTCCCGCACTGACGCTTCTGTGGCTCACCTCGAGCAACCCCACAGTCGCCGAGGAAGGTGAAGAAGCGCTCGCTCCCATCTCCTACAACCAGCAGATCCGGCCAATCCTCTCCAACAACTGCTTTCCCTGTCATGGGCCCGACTCCGCGGCTCGCAAGGCAGGCTTGCGTCTCGACAATGCCGAAGATGCATACCGAGATCGAGATGGATTCGCTGCCATCGCTCCGGGCAACAGCAGTGATAGCCTGTTGGTCGAGCGTATCTTTGCCGAGGATTCAAACGACATCATGCCGCCGCCAAAAACTCACAAGAGCCTCGACGATACTGAGCGGGCGACGATTCGCCTGTGGATCGAACAGGGTGCGCAGTACGAACCGCACTGGGCATGGGTGACTCCGAAACGATCGACTCCTCCTCTACCTTCGACCGGGGCCACTGCCACCGCTGTCGATGGATTCATCCGAGCACGACTCGAACAGGAGTCCTTGACCTGGAAACCGCGGGCTTCTCGCGAGGCGCTGATCCGCCGGGCCACCTTCGACCTGACCGGATTACCTCCCACCCTGTCGGAAGTCGATTCGTTCCTGGAAGATCAAGAACCGGATTCCTGGCAGCGAGTACTCGATCGCCTGCTCGACTCGCCGCGCTTTGGAGAACACTGGGGAAGGATGTGGCTCGACGCCGCACGCTATGCCGACACCCATGGCCTCCACCTCGACAACTATCGTGAGATGTGGCCCTATCGGGACCGTGTTATCGAACTGTTCAATGAAAATCCGCCCTATGACCAGTTCCTTCTCGGTCAACTCGCCGGAGACCTGATCCCCGATGGTGATCTCGACGATCAGATTTCCAGCGGATTCGTTCGTGCCCATCCGACCACCAGTGAGGGCGGTGCCATCAAGGATGAGTACCGCATGATTTACTCGGTGGATCGCACCAACACCTTTGGAACTGTATTTCTCGGCATGACCCTCGGATGTGCCCAGTGCCACGATCACAAGTTCGATCCGGTGACACAGAAGGAATACTACGGCCTCTACTCCTTCTTCAACAACACCACCGAGGCGGAGATGGATGGCAATGCCAAGGCTCACGCTCCGGTGGTCAAGGTCCCAACGATGGAGCAGTCATCGATGCTGGGACAACTCACTGAAGAACTGAAGACCGCCATCGAACGACGCGACGCCCCGAATGAAGAGATGGATACTGCTCAGGCAAACTTCGAGGCCGACTGGCGAGAACAATCGAATCGCTGGTTGGTGATGACTCCTGAGTCGCTGACCTCGACCGGCGGATCGACCATCGAGGCTCTCCCCGATCTATCGCATCTTTTCACCGGTGCCAATCCGGCCACGGATACCTACACCTTCACGGCACTCATCGATGGCGCCACCCACCGAGCGATCCGTCTGGAAGGTCTGGTCGATCCCTCGATGCCGGCCAATGGACCCGGTCGATCCTCCAACTCCAACGTGGTGCTCAGCGAGATCGAGGCCCAGGTCGTCTCGGTCGATGGAGATCTGAATCCGATCGGCGAGCCGACCCCGATCCTCTTCAGCTCTGCCTGGGCGGACCATGAGCAACCCAAGTTTCCCGTCAGTGCTGCCATCGACGGCGACCAGACCTCGCCCGACAAGGGCTGGGCCGTCTCCGGTTTCGATCTCAAGGAGAACCGCACCGCCATCTTCACCAGCGACCAGCCGGTCGGTCTTGAGGGAACGGTGAGGGTGACGGTAAAACTGCTCTTCCACAGCCAGTTCGCCAATCATGCCTTTGGCAGAGTACGCCTCTCGGTGGCCCCGGATCCTCATCCGGCGGCGCAAGAAACTCGCTGGGTCGACGAGGCAGATGGGCCACTCGGCGAGACTCATCTGGACGCGAGTCTCGGTCCCTGGAACTGGGTCGATTCGAAGGATCACCCGGTGCATTCGGGTCAACAAAGTCGCCTGCAACAGGTCGAAACTGACCGCATCTACCAGCACTACTTCTTGAAGGCTACTCAACCGCTGGAAGTGAAGGAGGGCGACCGCCTCCATGCCTGGGTCTGGATCGACGAGGCCACACCGACCCAGACCGTGATGGTTCAATTCCACAGCAACAACTCCTGGGAACATCGCGCATTCTGGGGCGAGGATCGAATCTCCTTCGGGCCGATCGGTGAAGACGTGGTCGCACACCGTCCGATGGGAGATCTGCCGGCTCTCGGTCAGTGGGTACGACTGGAAGTGTCGGCGGATCATGTCGGACTGCCCAAGGGCTCCGTCATCGATGGCATGGCCTTCGCTCAGTTCGGGGGCAAGGCTTACTGGGATGATGCGGGAATCCTCGGATACGCCGACTTGCTCCAGATGGAGCCTTTGCTCTCCGTTCCATCCGAGCAACGGTCGGAGCAGGAGACGATGCGGTTACGCAAATGGTACCGTCAACGACACAGTCCTGACTATGTTCAGGTTCTCCAACAAATCGACCAGCTGGGCAAGGATCAGGGCAGTCTCGAGAACGAAATTCCCACCACGCTGGTCGCCTCCGAACGGATGCAACGTCGCGAAACACGGCTGCTGAACAGGGGTCAATACGATGATCCGGTCGGCGATCCCATCGAACCGGGCATCCCCGAGTTCCTGCCGCCATTTCCCGATGACACGCCGAAGAATCGGCTCGGTCTGGCACGCTGGCTGACCGATCCTGATCACCCGCTACTGGCGCGAGTCACCGTCAACCGGATCTGGCAATCACTCTTTGGCACCGGCCTGGTCAAGACCACCGAGGACTTCGGATCGCAGGGAGAATGGCCCAGTCATCCAGAACTGCTCGATTGGCTCGCCAGGGAATTCGTCGATACCGGTTGGGATCTGAAGAAGACCATCCGGATGTTGATGTTGACCGACAGTTACTGCCAGCAGTCGATCATCACTGCGCTCGATCTGGAAAAGGACCCGGAAAATCGACTTCTTTCTCGTGGCCCTCGCTTTCGTCTCGAAGCGGAGATGATTCGCGATCAGGCGCTCTTCCTCTCGGGATTGCTGGTCGAGAAGATGGGCGGCCCCGGGGTCAAACCCTATCAACCGGAGGGACTGTGGAAAGCGGTCGGATACAGCGACAGCAATACCGTCCGCTTCAGCAAGGACTCCGGCGATGCTCTCTACCGACGAAGCATCTACACCTTCTGGAAACGCACCAGTCCGCCACCCTTCCTGGCGATTTTCGACGCCCCGAACCGTGAAACTTGCGTGGTTCGACGAGAACGAACCAACACCCCGATGCAAGCGCTGTTACTCCTCAATGACATCCAGTACGTCGAATGTTCGCGGCAGATGGCCTCTCGCATCCATCGCGAAGCGGGGGAACAGGATGATGAACAGAAGTTGAACTCGCTGTGGCGAATGGCTACCGGCCGCAAGCCGACGGAAATGGAGTTGGAGGAGATTCACTCCTTCCTCATCGAGATGAGACAGCACTACCTGGTGCACACCGAAGACGCTCTTCAATTGCTGATGGTGGGAGACTCCCCCTCCGGAGACCAGATCGAGCCCTCAGAACACGCGGCGTGGGCGATGGTATGCAGCCTGATTCTCAACCTGGATGAAGTAGTGACGAAGGGATGATCCAATGGATCCTGAACTGCAGATGAACATCCAGGAGACGCGCCGGCAGTTCTTCGGCCGATCCCTGACCACTGTCGGATCCACTCTGGGGCTAGCGGCTCTCTCACAACTGGGTGGATTGCCTGCCCTCGCCTCTGAAACGAGGCCCGGCTTGTTGCTGGCTCCCCACTTCAAGCCCAAGGTCAAGAGAGTGATTTCCCTCTTCATGTCTGGAGCGCCATCACAGATCGACCTGTTCGATCACAAGCCAAAGATGAATGAGTACTTCGACAAGGATCTGCCCGAGTCGATCCGCGATGGTCAGCGCTTGACCACCATGACCAGCGGCCAGAGTCGCTTTCCCATCGCTCCCAGCATCTTCAAGTTCGACCGATACGGACCTTCGGGTGCCGAGATGAGCGAACTGATTCCAAACATCGCATCCATCGCAGACAAGATCTGTCTGGTCCGCTCGATGTACACCGAAGCGATCAATCACGACCCGGCGATGACCTTCATGCAAACCGGCATTCAACAACCAGGCCGACCCAGCCTCGGATCATGGCTCAATTACGGGCTCGGCTCCCTCAACGAGAGTTTGCCCGCCTTCATGGTGATGCAAGCAACGTGGACCGGACGAAAATCTGCACAGGCTCTGTTCGAGAGGTTGTGGGGCGCAGGGATGCTCCCCTCTGAATACCAGGGCGTAACCCTGCGCTCGGTCGGAGATCCGGTGCTTTACCTGTCCGATCCACCGGGCGTGGCAAAAACTTCTCGTCGCTCGATGCTCGATCGCCTGGCTCGACTCAATCAAGGCGTTGCCGATCGGATCGGTGATCCAGAGACGTTGGCCAGGATCGCTCAGTACGAGATGGCCTATCGGATGCAATCGTCGGTACCCGAACTGGTCGACACATCCGATGAGCCACAACATGTGAAGGATTTGTATGGTCCCGAAGTGGATCAACCAGGCACCTTTGCTTCCTGCTGCATGCTCGCCAGAAGAATGGCGGAAAGAGATGTACGATTCGTTCAGATCTACCACCGTGGCTGGGATCAGCACGGAGCTCTCCCCTCGACGATCCGTCGTCAATGCTCCGATGTCGATCAACCGACTGCCGGCCTGATCAAGGATCTCGAGATGCGAGGATTACTCGATGACACCCTGGTGATCTGGGGTGGCGAGTTCGGTAGGACCATTTACTGTCAGGGCGGCCTCACCAAGCAAGACTATGGCCGCGACCATCACCCTCGCTGCTTCAGCATGTTCCTCGCAGGTGGCGGGATCAAACAGGGGCATGTGCATGGTGAAACCGACGACTTTTCCTACAACATCACGCGCGATCCGGTCCACGTTCATGATCTCAATGCGACCATCCTGCACCTTCTGGGAATCGATCACGAGCGGCTGATCCATCCGTACCAGGGAAGAGATGTCCGCTTGACCGATGTGCACGGCAAGGTGGTTCATGACATCCTCTCCTGAGTGTTGCTGTCAGTTTCATCGAGATGAGTGTTGCCGATGACTCTTACTGGTGAACCACTGCTGGAATTTCGCAGCAGCCCCTTCCAGCACTGGAGAGTCACTCCGGCTCAAGGTGTGGGTCATAGTGAGTTGATCCTGGTCCACGGCCTCGGTGAACACGCAGGTCGGATGATGCCGCTAGCAAGACGCTTTGCAGCGATGGGTTATCGTTGCCGAGTACCCGATCTCCCCGGTCATGGCGCCAATGGTGAGGATTCTCACCATGCCGTGGTGAAGGCGTACCTCAAAGGTCGAGATGCCTCCGAGGTCAATGATCTCATCCAGAAGTTGCCTCCTTCACTGATCACCGAGGCGAAACAGATCGCCGCCAACAAGCACCAACAACTGTTCAGAACCACCTTCGAGGAGATCATCGAACAGGTTGAGAAGTTGACTCTCTGGAGCGCCATCGATGGCACCCAAGCGAGGGTTCCACACCATGTCTGGGGCCACAGTCTCGGAGGGCTCGCCGCATTTCATGCCGTCAGTCGTATCGATCGCGATCAGTGCTGTGCTCCCACATCCCTGGTACTCGGTTCGGCCGCCTTCTCTCCCCCCACTACTGTCGATGATGTGCTGAAAAAACTCTTCATCGGCCAGGCGTATCTGCTCTCCTCGATCTCCTTCTTGCGCCCCTTCGCTGCGCTACAGCGACTGTTTCTCCAGTTGTTGAGGGTCGATGGAGATGGTCGCTTCGCCAATGAGTACGTCAGTGATCTACCCGACGAGCGTCTACTTCACTCGACGGACCCCTTGCAAAACCATCAGATCCCGCTCTGTTTTGCCGGTCGCTTGCTACCCTGGATGGCTCGGGCCAGAAAAGTCGCGCGTACTCTGCGCACTCCGGTGCTGATCTTCGCTCCCGGATTCGACCCGATCGTCAACACCACGGGTTCGAGAGCCGTAGCAGCATCTCTACCCGTCTCCATCGATGACCGTCGTCCGCAGCGTCTCGACATTCACGAGTCGATGAAGGTACACGACCTGGTTCGCTCCAGTTGCGCTGAAGCGATCATCTCGCGGATTCATTCGTGGATGAAAGGTGACCTCTGCCACTAGGGGTGATGTTGCTGGAACAGCTCTCTCACCAGTTCGGTATGGTGCTCGATCTCGACCTTCATCCGCTCCTCTGGAGATCCCGCGGGGGAGGCCCTGAAGCCGATCCGGATCGCCAGTTGCCGCAAACTCCCGTCCTCCTCGGAGACCGCCTTGACCGATGCGCGATGCATCATCGCCAGGCGATTTTCGACCATTCGCAGGAACTGATAGGCGGTGAATAGAGTGGTGGCCTCACCGGAGTCGAGCAAACCGACTTCTTCCAGCTGAGCGATGGCATTGCGGGTCCTCGGTTGCAAGATGGTGGGATGCTCACCCTGGTGGAGGAGTATCAGGCACTGGATCAAGAACTCGATGTCGATCAATCCACCACTGCCAGTCCTGAAGTCGATTTCATCTTTCTTGCCGATCGAACGACGTCGCTGATGCATCTGTCGTAACTCCTGCAGAACTTCCGCCTGGTCGACGCCCCTGCCGAGGTTCGTTCGAACCCAGTCCAGCACCTTTTGGCCCAGGTCGTCATCACCACAGACCGGATTCAATCGCACCAGCGCCTGGTGCTCCCACAGTTGCGAACGCTCACCTCTGAAGTACTCCTGAAACTCATCGAAATGAGTGACCAGCGCCCCTCCGGCACCATCGGGGCGCAGCCTCAGATCCACATTGTAAAGTGGCCCGCCGGTGCCCGTTTGACCGAGCAATCCGGTGACCTGCTTGAGATGTTCAGCCCAGAACTGACTCGCTTCATGGCCGTCTCTGGTTTGACCGACGCCGTCGTGCACCAGGATCATGTCGATGTCGCTGGCAAAACCCATCTCGTTGCCGCCCAGTCGACCCAGCGCCAGGATGCTGTAACACGACTCCTTCGATCGTTTCGGAGTGATCAACGGACCCAGCAGTTCCTTGGTCTTGTCGAGTGCGATCTGGTCGATCACCTTCAGCAACGCCCGTGCAATCCTCGAGAGACTTCGTAGCACCTGGTCATGCGGCATCCGGCCGCTCAGATCAAGAATGCCGATATGCACCGAATGCAACGCCCTGAACTCATGTATCCGGCGGAACAATTCCTGATCATCATCGACTCCTTCGATGGTCGACGATAACTCTTCCAGCAACGATTCCTCGGTCGAGCGCCGACCGGTGCGAACCCGATCCACCACATCGTCGAGCACTCCCGGGTGATTGAGCAACAACTCCGACAGATATCGACTCTGACCAAAGAGATCGACAAAGATCTTGCAGGTTTCGGGGTTCTCGGTCAGTTGCTGATAGAACACCGCCGGCGCACCCAGAGTCTCGACACACTGGACGAACATCAATGCGGCCTGGTCCGGATCGGGACAGGAGCGGATCGCCTCCAGCAATACCGGGAACAGTGCGGCCAGATGGTGCCTGGCCCGCGGCGATCGAAGACCTTGCTGCCGGGGAAAAGCCAGTCGTCGTAACAATCGGTACGCCTTCTCCGGATCGCGGAAGGAGTACTTTCTGAAGACTCGTTCGATCACCTCTGGCTCGGGTCGAAAGGCCAGGATGACATGGACCTCTCCCGCCTGGTCATCTCCGTAACCTCGAAACAGATCGTGAAACAGACTCTCCAGGATGTGACGGATTCGTTCGCGGCGGCGATCGAGTGCCTGCTGCAACTGCTCGCTCTGTTCGAAGCCGAGGGATCGTGACAGTGCCAGGAACTGTGCCGGGTCATCGGGCAAGCTGAAAGACTGGCGCTGATGCTGAAGCATCCGGTGATGCTCGACTCGCCGCAGGAAACGATAGCCATCGAGCATCCTGGCCGACTCGGTCGAAGTCAGCGCACCGATCACTCCGAGACGACGAATCGCGTGATAGACATTTCCTCCACGGATCGACTCGTGGATCTGCCCGTGGAGCAGTTGCAGGAACTGGACCAGGTACTCGACATCGCGAATCCCTCCCCATCCCACCTTCAACTCGGCGGCGTCCTGTCCGGCGGGGCTGCTCTCGAGCACCTCCTTCCAGCCCTGCAGTCGCTGGATTTCGTCGAGATCGAAGGGGCGCTGGTAGACGAAGTGTTCCACCTCCGCCAGCAATCGTGGCAGTCCTTCGGTATGGTCGTGAACCGCCCGACTCCGGATGTGAACGATGCGCTCCCAGGTTCCCGCTACCGCATGGAACTCGGCGCGTGCCTGGCTGACGGTTGGAACCAGCGGCCCGGTGATGCCCCCGGGTCTCAATCGCAGGTCGGTGCGGTAGAGTGGAATCGAACCGGCATATCCGGTCAGTAATCGCAAGATCCCCCGTGCCACCGTCTCGCACGGACCCGCCGGAGTCTGATCATCTCGGATGAAGTACAGATCGATGTCGCTAGAAAAGTTCAGTTCACGACCGCCCCATTTTCCCAGGGCCACCACCGCCATCGGTAATTGAGATCCCCCCAGCACATCGAGAGCACAACGGATGGTGTGATCTGCCAGGTCGCTGAGTGCAGCGCCGGTCTGTTCGACATCAAAGAGTCCCTCCAGCTCACAGCAAACGATGCGAAGTTGTTCACGTCGATGCCAACGGTTGAGGGCGCGAGCACGAGCAGTCTCATCGGCTCCGCCGATGACTGGCGCTTGTGGAATCTCCGCGGGCGTACTGGTGAAGTCGGGGGAAGTCACCTCGAGCAGATGGCCCTTGGCCAGATCCACCATCGGATCCCCCGCTCCAAGAATACTGATCAGTTTTTCCAGTCGCCCCGGCTCGAGGATCACCGCGGGGAATCCGAGTGATCCACACAACAGCCGCTCCAGACCTCCGAGGGCTGCATCTGCACAGGATGCTTGCTGGAGGGCGAGGAAGATCCGCGCCTCCTGATCCTCGCCAATCTCTCTCAGAACGCTCCTGAGGTTCCACATCGCTCGATCCGGGGTGGAGATTCCGAGCTGCTGGAAGCCCTCCCGACGGATCTGCTCCGGCTCACGGGAGGAGTCCGAATTCGGCTCATTTCCTGCTTTTGACGCATCTCCTGCCATCGCACCCTCCTCTCACCTCGATCTGGTGATCCCATTACGGGGTGCATCCTGCTCAAGGAATCGCTGCGAGTAAACCCATCACCCCGGTTCGGGTGAACTCTTCTGCCAGCACAGTTATCCTC
>JABHOG010000101.1 GCA_018694835.1 Planctomycetota bacterium
GGTCTACAGCCTCGTCACGGGGGCTACCTTCGCCTGGTTCTGGGCTTGAAATCACTGATAGGAGTCTATCTTGCATTCCACATTTCTGATGCTGCTCTTCTGTGCTTCCGGCCTCAACGCTCCGGTTCCAGAGGAAATTGAAGCGCCCCCACCCAACATCATACTCATCCTCGCCGACGACCTCGGCTACCGAGAACTGGGATGCTACGGCCAGGAGAAGATCAAGACTCCGAACATCGACCAGCTCGCCGCCGATGGAATGAAATTTACCCAGCACTATTCGGGAGCTCCGGTCTGTGCATCCTCTCGATGCGTTTTGTTGACGGGGCTCCATTGCGGTCATTCTCTGGTCAGGAATAACTGGGAGAATGGCGGCTGGGGAGAAGATGAGCCTGAAGGGCAGTACCCACTACCTGGTGGCACGATCACCATGGCGAGAATGCTCCAGGATACTGGCTACGCTACCGGAGTTTTCGGCAAGTGGGGACTGGGCGGACCGGGAACCTCGGGAGCACCGGAGCATCAAGGCTTCAACACATCGGTGACGGTGTTGTGCCAGCGCAAGGCTCACAACTTCTACCCGACTCACCTGTGGAAAAATGGCGAGAAGATGCTTCTCGACGGTAATGAGTGGTTCAAGGCGCACCAGAAGATCGATAAACCGCTGCCCGAGGATGAGGATTACTACGATCGCTACCTGGGCCAGACTTATTCGCCGGATGTCTTCCTCGATGAAGCGCTGGATTTCATCGACGAGAATTCGAAAAAGCCATTTTTCCTCTACTACCCCAGCCCCATCCCCCATGTCGCACTTCAAGTACCCGTCGAGGAACTGAACCAGTACCCACGGGAGTGGGATGACAAGCCCTACCTCGGCGGCAGTTATCTTCCGCACCCTCGTCCAAGAGCGGCTTACGCGGCGATGATCACCCACCTCGATAAGGAAGTGGGTGCCATTCTCGATCGTCTTGAGCAGCATGGATTGTCAGACAACACCCTCGTGATGTTCACCAGCGATAATGGCACGACCTATGCCGGCGGAGTCGATCACCAGTTCTTCGCCAGTACCGAGGGCTTGAGCGGTCTCAAGGGCAGTGTCCTCGAAGGGGGAATCCGCGTTCCCCTCATCGCCCGCTGGCCCGGCAAGATCGCCAAGGGAAGCAGCAATGATTTCCCGTCATCCTTTCCTGACATGATGCCGACGGCCGCAGAACTGGCCGGAATCCCCTTCGATCTCCCCATCGATGGTGAAAGCCTGATCCCGATGATGACCACAGGGTCCAATCCGCAGCGAACTCATGATCTGTACTGGGAACACGGAGATCAGCAGGCGCTTCGTCATGGCGACTGGAAACTGGTTCGAAGAAGACTGGGAAAGAAGAATCAAGAGACGCGGCTCTTCAACCTCGCCACCGATGCCGGAGAAAAGAAGGATCTCTCGGAAGAAAGACCTGAGATCCTTCAGATGATGATGAAACGGGCGATCACCAGCCGATTCCCATCACCGATCTTTCCCAACAAAGCTCTCGATTCACTTCACGACCAGCAATGATGCGCTGGCCCTGGATTGAGCGCTCGCTTCTCTCGTCGAGTTCAGGGGCAACCTGCATCGGGGAATGGTGCAGAAGGCTCTTCTCCTGAGTTGAACAGAAATAGCAGCAGGTAGATCGCATCCGAGATGTCGACCCCTCCGTCGTTATTCGCATCGCCTGCTTCTTCTGGACTCGGTTGACCTCCAGTAGCGAAGAGGTAATCGAGCAGGAAGACCGCATCGGCAATATCGATGGCACCAGAACCGTTGGTATCTCCTCGGATGAATGGATCGGCGCATGGACTCGACGGCAGCATCCACTCGAGGATCCGTGCCAGCAGCGGAGTACGATCTGCAGCCACGACAGACGTGAAGGGGAATGCCAGTACCGCCGCCTTGTGCCCCTGATCGACCGTCACCACTGCGGCACCGCCCCCTTGAAGTGTCCCCGTACCCGATGCCGGATCGTAGGAGAATGCCTTCTGTGCCGGTGGCAGCGGAGTCATTTCCGATTGGTAGTTACCGCCCGACAGTTGCAGGTCGAGGCCATCCCCGAGCGGATTCCCTGGCTCTCCCAGTAAACCTGGCAGGCCCATATCCCACTGCTCGTGCTGGAGGAACAGGTAGTTGCTGAACAGTGCAGTAGTGTCGAGATATGCGGTGGCGTACGCTCCCGAGAGCACCAGGTTGCCTCCGCCCTGGAGATATTCCATCAGCAGTGCTTGGCGCGCCGGACCCAGCTGGTCGGGGTAGCCGCTGTGGAAGTAACCGACCGGCCATATCACGACGCCGTCGGTATATTCAGCGAGCAACGCGGTGGTCAATGGACCATCGACAAACGGGTCCCATGCCTGGTAGCCGATACCGAGACCATCGAGAACATCCAGGTAAGTGACTTGATACCCGGTATTTCCAGCATCGAAGTAGCCATTGATCACCAGGATGTCGATGGTGGATTCGACCGTCACTTCCAGCGATGGCAACGATTCATTGTCGGAAGCATCGATCGCAGTGATCACGTAGTGGAGTTGGCCCGCTCCCGCTTCACTGTCGACAAAGACATTTTCCTGCAGTGGAAGCGGATTCACCAGAGAGTAAGGCCCGCCGGCAACCACAGATCGCTGGACGAAATAGCCACTCAAGTCGGGCTCCGGGTTTGCATTCCAGGAGAGGGTCACGCTTCCATTGGCCGAGACTGCAACGACTCCGGTCGGAGGCGAGGGCGCGACCACATCTGCTGCCGTTGCAGAGTAGGGCCCCTCGAATACGATGGTCGATGTCGCCAGATCTGCCGAGACGGTGGTCTCGCCGAACCACGCCACCGCTGAGGTCATGTTGTCGGAGAGCCCGGTGAGTTGCCCCAGTTGACCATCGAGCACCAGGTCCGTCGATTCCCGGTAATCCTCGATCGGTTGACCGCCGAGCGGGGTCGTCTCGCTGAACTGGTACTGAAAACGA
>JABHOG010000102.1 GCA_018694835.1 Planctomycetota bacterium
GCCATTTCCGAAGAACATCTCATCGAAGATCAACACCTTGAAGTCATCATAGATCCGGATACGCACCACGCCGTAGAAGTCGATCCCATCGAAGGAAACGAAGGCGTCGTTGAGGATGCTGCTCCAGAAGTAACTCTCGGAATTGTTGTAATTGATGAAGTCGCCCTCGTAGATGAAATCCACTGCAGTGGCGGTTGCGATCGGATCGTTATAACTCGTCGAGGAGCCACCGTTACAACCGTCGGAACAGACGGCCTGTCCACAGCCAGCGGCAGTCAACAACAGACAACCACCCAGCATCACCATGATAAATACTCGCATCGCCTCATCCCCTTCCGTGGAGGAGCACTCCATGTGCCCGCTCAAGGGTATAGACGCTCGATCACCGCCTTTATTCTAAACAATCCTGTAATCAATGCCTATTGGCGACACACGGATCTTGCTCATGTCCTGGTGCATTTTCTCACTGTAGAATGCAGCCATCTCGATGCAATAGCATCGCCTGTTTCTGCCACAGCCCCGCCGAAAGGATGTGCCATGACTGAGGAGAAGAAGCTCTCCGACGATGAGTTGAAGGACGTTGCAGGAGGAGTAAAAGACTTTAACTCCTCCAAGTCCAACACCAGTGCGATGAAGCCTGGTGATGACAAGGATCCGAAGAGGACTTCGAAGCCTGATGGCAAGTTCACGGCCAAGTAGTCACTCTACTCGGAACTGACGGAGGCAGATGGGCTCCCTGAGGTTGCCCGTCTGCCCCCTTTTTTGACTGACCAGAAAGGACTCGACATGACCGACAAAAAGAAGCACGACGACAGGGATCGCCAGAAGATCTCCGATGAGGATCTCGAAGATGTGGCCGGCGGAGCCACCGCCATCGAGTACGGCCTGATCGCCTCGCTCAAGACCAACAAGAAGAAACCAGACACTCCCGCTCCCGACTCCCATCATCACACCGAGAGCTAGATTCTCCTGGCAACGATGAGACCTCGGCCTCCGCGCCTTCTCCTGCGCGATGGGTCGATTCTCATGCAAATTTCTCCCCATCGGGTACGGTTCCGGCCGGTGGACGACCGGTGACCCGGGTCGGTCCGCCGGATCATCCAAACATCTCCTCTCTGACGCTATTCCTGCAAGATTGAAACTGGCACCGAAGTTGCACCGGTCCCTTTGCTGCGTGAGCCACGCAGAGAGGGGGGACGATGTTTCAATTGTTGTTTCGCTGGTTGTATGTCGGATTGTTTCTGATCGGTGCGGGATCGGTTTTTTCACTGCAGGGGATGATCGGTTCAATGGCATTTGCCGGCTCTCCCTCGCTGATGGTCGCCGACTCCAGTCGCGATCACCTGGTCCACCTGCAGGATCTCGATGCCGATGGTCGCTATGACGGTCCCGGGGAGGCGACCATCTTCTACGACGACAGTTCCGCTGGTCCGCCGTTATCGGTCCCGACCGCTCTTATTGCCACATCGGATGAGCTCCTGCTCCTCGACGGAGGCACTCTCGATGCGCTGATCGCTCTGCGAGACCTCGACGGCGATGGATTTGCCGGATCGCTCGATGAAGTTCGAATTCTCTACGACAACAGTGCCAGCGGACCCGACCTGGCGGTGCCCATCTCGATGAGCCGTTCAGAAGATCAGTGCATCTACATCGCCGATCGCAGCACCACTCGTCGTCATGTACTGAAACTGCAAGATCTCGATGGCGATGGAGACATGGATTCTCCCGGCGAGGCGATCATCTGGCTGGAGCAAGCCTCCAACCCACAACTCTCTCCTTTCTTTCTCCCCTCCGCAGTGCTGACCATCGGCAAGGGTCAGGTGCTGGTCGCCGATGGATCCTCCAGTTGGATCTACCTGTGCCAGGACCAGAACGGAGATGGTGTCGTACAAGGGATCGATGAGGCGCGCCCCTGGTTCACCTTTGGCCAGCAGAATTCGATCGTGACCATCGATGCGATGGAGCGATGCGGCGACGGATCCATCTTCATCTGTGATGAGGATATGGGGAAAATCCTCCGCCTCGAAGATGTGGATGGCGATGGAACCATCTCCGAAGTGGAGGTTTCCATCTTTCTTGACGGCGCCGCTCCAGCGTCTTCCGTGCAAGCGCCTCGAAGGCTCTACTCCCTCGCGGGCGGGCCCCTGCTGATCGGTGAACCGGACCAGGATGCGATCTTCAGCGCCGTGGACATCGATGGAGATGGAAATGCAAACTCCATCGATGAACAGCAACCCGTCTATCTCGACGGCGGCGAACTGTTGCCTTCGGTGGCAGGGATCTCGTCAGTACCAGGCCCCCTCTCCATCGAGATCGAGCAGATCACCCCGCAACTGGTCGATGAGAACGGTGGAACGATACTGCTGATCGAAGGGAATGGCTGGCCCGCCGGAGCGGACGTCGAACTTCGCATCGCCGGGATACCGATCACCGCTTCGGCGCCGCTCAACACCTTGATCCTGGCCACCCTGCCGCCGCTGGTCCGAGGCGATCACGATCTGATCATCCTCATCGAGGGACAGGATTGGTTCGAACCCGATGCGTTGGCTGCAGTGCCCTATTTTCTGCGGGGGGACATCGACGGTAGTCAGTCGGTCAACATCACCGATGCGATCCTGCTCCTGCGCTGGCTGTACCTGCCCGGTTCACCACCGATCTCCTGCCTCGATGCGGCGGATCTCGACGACAACGGTACCATCCAGCTGATCGATGCGATTTCTCTGCTCCACTGGTTGTTTGTAGCGGGTCCGCCGCCAGCAGATCCATACCCCCTTCCAGGAGCCGATCCTGCACAGAAGGGTCCCGGCTGCATCTCCAACTGAGATGATTGTCAGAGGAACGCTGCATACGGCTCCTATCATCTGGCCTGCATCCGGCCCGACATCCGGCCCGGTAGTCGCGGATCAAATCTCCTCCTTGGTGGCGGAACATCTCAACATCCATCGGTACAGCAGTTCCGCAGCCATGGTTCTTTCGGTATTCTCTTCAGTGGATCGATGGTCGATCGAACCTGCCACAAACGCCCGGATGAACCCTCGGCCCTGCTGAAGATTGAGCCATGTCCACAGGTCAAGAACACAACTCAGCAGCAGATGATCCAGCTGTCGATCCACATGTCGATCGAGACGCTTCCGATCCCCTCGCCTGGCTGGAGCGTCTCGCCGAGAATCACTCTCTCCTGGCACAACTGGATGAAGAGACCCTCAACCGGCTACGAACTGCCGCTGGAAAGATCTCCTTTCCCGACCGCGCCGAGCGAAGAAGCCTCGCTCGGCAGCGGCGGCTCGCTCGTCGCCGTACCGCACGTCGCGCCGACGATGCAACGCTCAACGCCACCAGCAATCGCTCCCTCAAGCGATCGATGCGATTCCCGGTCGCACCACTGGCGATCCCGATGGCCGATGATTCCCGCGAGTTACTACAACAACAGGCTGCCGAGGTCGAGACCCCCTCGGGAGAAGGAGATCAGCTTCTTGAGCCTCGCAACTGTTACATCTGCAAGAGTGACTATCGACAGATCCATCATCACTACGATTCGATGTGCCCCACCTGCGCCCAACTGAACTGGGGCAAACGGCTGCAAAGTGCCGATCTGCAGGGAAGATTCGCGCTGGTCACCGGATCGAGGGTGAAGATCGGCTACGAGATCGTACTGATGCTCCTTCGAGCCGGCGCAACGGTGGTCGCCACCACCCGATTCCCCTGCGATTCTGCGCTCCGCTTCCGGCGAGAGAAGGACTTCTCACTGTGGAGTGATCGACTGCTACTTCATGGCCTGGATCTGCGCCATACTCCGAGCATCGAAGCACTCGCTCTCTACCTCGATGAACAATTGCCACAACTGGACTTCCTGATTCATAACGCCTGCCAGACGGTACGCAGACCTCCCGCCTACTACCGTCATCTGATCGGGGGCGAAGACCCCGCAGACCTACCCGACGATTGCCAGGCGCTTTTGCGTGGCCACCAGCAACTGGTCGCTCGTCTTCAGGAGGAAGGATCGCACCAGGCGCAAGCCGGGATCACCTGCGGAGACACACCCGTGGTGCCTGCCGCTGATCCAGCGCAGTCGACCGATGTCATCGAAACCGATGTGATCGGAGCGGATGTTCTTCAGGATGGTGTGAGACACGCGGCGGTGATGAGCCAGGTCGACCTGCTCGGTGAAAACCATCAGGCCCATCTGTTCCCCACCGGGATCCACGATGGCGATGGACAACAACTCGACCTTCGCCCGAAGAACTCGTGGCGACTGGAGCTGGCTGAAGTGCCGACCATCGAGATGATAGAGGTGCAACTGGTCAACTCCATCGCTCCCTTCGTGCTGACGGCACGGCTCAAGCCATTGATGCTCCGTAGCGACACTCGTGATAAGCATGTCGTCAATGTTTCTGCGATGGAGGGTCAGTTCTACCGCACCTTCAAGACCACCCGCCATCCCCACACCAACATGGCCAAGGCATCACTGAACATGATGACTCGTACTTCAGCTCCCGAGTTCGCCAAAGATGGCATTCACATGAACAGCGTCGATACCGGCTGGGTCACCGACGAGGACCCGTTCGACAAGAGCGTGGTGAAGGAGGAGGAGCAACGCTTCGCCCCTCCCCTCGATTCGATCGATGGTGCGGCACGGGTGCTGGACCCCATCTTTTCCGGGTTCAACAGTGGAGTTCACTGCTGGGGCCAGTTCCTCAAGGACTACCAGCCAACACGCTGGTAGAGAGAGATCTACCGATGAAACGACCAGAAGAATCGATGCCGCAGATCCAACTGTCCATCCTCTCGATCCTCTGCCTACTGCTGATCGGTTGCGGCGCGTCACCCGCAAGGAACGCCATAGGTGGCGCTACCGCCACCCCTCCCCGTCCCAACATCATCTACATCATGGCGGACGAACTGGGTTACCACGAACTCTCCATCATGGGTCACCCCCACCTCAAGACCCCCAACATCGACCAGATGGCCGCCGATGGGATGCGTTTCACTCACGCCATGGCGGGCTCCTCACTCTGCGCACCC
>JABHOG010000103.1 GCA_018694835.1 Planctomycetota bacterium
CGCTTGCCAGAGAGAGTGCCCGCCTCGACCCCTTCTATGTCTCTCCCGTCTGTGCTCCGACTCGCGCTTCATTGATGACCGGGCGTAGCCATCAGCGAACTCGTGCCATCGACACTTACATCGGTCGGGCGATGATGGACACCGACGAGGTGACCATCGCCGAGATCATGAGGGATGCCGGGTATGCCACTGGCATCTTCGGCAAGTGGCACCTGGGAGATTGTTATCCGATGCGTCCTGGGGATCAGGGATTCGAAAAATCACTGGTGCATCGTGGCGGCGGCATCGGCCAGCCCTCCGATCCGGTCGGTGGTGAACGTAAATACACCGACCCGATCTTGATGGACAACGGTGTGGCGCGGCAGATGAAGGGCTACTGCACCGACATCTACTTCGATGAGGCGCTGAAGTTTGCCCGACAGGCGCACCAGCAGGACAAACCTTTTCTGGCGGTCATCACCGACAACTGTCCCCATGGCCCGTGGCACGATGTGCCGGCCGAGGAGATGGCACTGTATGAGGGGGTCGATCTTTCGGTCGCATCCTTCCCCCAGGAGAAGGGCGCCCCGCTGCGGGGGAAATGGAATCAGGACCAGGTGCGCCGTACCTATGCCATGATCACCAACATCGATGAGAACATCGGACAGATGATCGAGCAGATCGATGCGATGGGGATCGGCGAGCAAACGCTGGTCCTGTTTTTCACCGACAACGGTCCTGAAGGTCGTCGTTTTGTCAGCGGTTATCGCGGTTCCAAGAGTAGTACCCTGGAGGGGGGCGTTCGTTCCCCTCTTTTTGCTCGCTGGAAGGGGCATCTGAAACCGGGGGCGCGCACCGGAAGAGTGGCAGCCCACATCGACATCTTGCCGACGGTGCTGGAAGCGTGTTCGGTGTCGCTGCCGGATGGTTTGAAGATCGACGGGGTCAGTTTTCTGGCCGAACTGGAGAATCGACAAGTGAAGCGAGATCCGCGCACTCTCGTCATCCAGGCGCACCGTGGCGATGCGCCACTGCTCTACCACAACTTCATGGCCCGTGATGGTCGCTGGAAGTTGGTACACCCATCCGCCTTCTGGCGCGACACTTTCGAGGGGGAACCCAATTTCCAGCTCTACGACCTGGAGGCCGATCCGTATGAGCTCGACGATGTCGCCGATGCCCATCCGGAGATCGTCACCCGTCTGCTCGGCGACTACGAAGCGTGGTTCGAGGATGTCTCAGCGGAGCGAGAAGATCCGTGGGCCCCGCCGCGCATCATCATCGGGACAGAGCATGAAAAGATGACGGTGTTGACACGACAGGATTGGCGCCATACCCATGGTCGTCCGTGGGGAAAAAAATCGAGAGGCCGTTGGCACGTTCAAATCGAACAGCCCGGGCCCTACCGTATCGAATGCCGTTTTTCTCCAGAAAAAGTACCGGGAGTGATCACCCTGATCTGTGGAGATGTCGAAGTTCGACAATCCGTCTTGCCGACCACCAGAAGTTGCTCTTTCCGATCAGTGGAACTTCCAGTAGGTGATGTGGAAGTGGAGATCCACATCACTGAAGGAGATCAGATTCGTGGCATACACCAGGCGGATATCGAACTGATTCCAGCGGGATGATGAGCGGAAGCACGAAGAGGCAACTGTCGATGCAGCTGTCGAATCCTGGATCAGTCCTTCAGTTTTTTCAGTAGCCGATAGTGGACAGTGATTTCCAGTCCGCCGATGTAGGCCACCAATACAGATGCCCACATTCCATACTTGTAGCGGATCCCTGGATCGTCGAGCTGGAACATGTTCTCCAGCGTCAGTTCAGGCATCGGCCTCGCTGCGAGCTGGATGCAGAAGTAGCAAAGGGTCACACCGCCTACCAGTAACAAGAGGCCACGCCGGATCTTGCGGCTGGACTGCTCGTGGAGCGCCTTCTTCAGCAGTTCCTTCTTCAGGATTGATTCTTCGGTGCAGGTGGTTTCCATGGAGCGCATCATTGCGGTTGGAAGGGCAACCATCCAGCACCAGATCGAGGAATTGGTTCAGGAATTGGGCCGGATGATGGTTCGAACCGCCTGCAAGGCAATCTTGCCAGCGAGCACAGGGCACTTTTGCTGGCAGAGGGTTTCGATCTCAGAGGGCTTTCGTGGCTGATCATCGAGTAGTTCTGCAGGGATCTCGACCCCGACCAGTTCCTTCTCCACGTCGACATTCTTCAGGCCCAGCGTCTTGATTCGCACCGCTTGCATGTGGCCATCGATTTGTTCTACCGAGAGGATCCGGCTGACGGCACCGATTCGATCCTCCGGGGCCACCGTGTTGACATGAGATGATCGCTCGAGCACTTCATCGAGGACTTGTCTCAGTTCTCGATCACTGATGGCAAAGACCAGAGACTGAACAAATCCACCACAGACGACAATGCCCTCGCGGCCATAGCGTTGTGAGTCCCAGTGGATCGGGTGGGTATTGCGATAGATGGTCGAGAGTGCCAGGTTTTCTGTCCAGCCGATGGGGCGCACTGCAGGGTGCAGGATGACATCATCGGTGGAGAGGTCTTGCATCGGAGCGGCTGGAAATGACTTCACTGACTGGAATCGATCGAGCAAGGTTTCGCCGATATCGGTGAAGTACCGGGCATGCTCGCCAGCATCCGAACTCGCTTCTCGATCGACGGGAGCCGGAATCGGATCGTAATAGGAACGCTTCAGCAGCGAGAAGACACGTTCGTCGCGCTGATTGACCAGGATATGAGTGGTGTGGATGACGCTGGCATCGCCGCGCGATGTGTTTCCCATCCGGTCGAGCCGGGTAAAGCTACGGAAGGTGTCTCCTTCTCGCACCACTGCTTCCTGACGAGCATTCTCGAGGCCGAGGTGATAGCGACAGGTTTGCGAGAAAGGCTCTACCGAGAAACAAAGGGTCATGTTGAGCAACATCGATGCTGGAATGGCGATCTCTTCGAGTCCGCAGCCGGTGGCATATTCTGTACTGGTCGAGATGCGGCTCGACGCTGGAAATGCCGACTGCCATGCCGTGCGCCAACTGGCATCGATGGTGACTTCGTGGGGGCTCTCGAGAATTTCACCGGGACGTGCAGTCTGGAGATTCAGACCGTAGACGGGGAAACGACCTTGCATGGTGATCAAGCTGCCTCTCTGGACTCCTCCTGGGTGTCGGCCATGATCTTCAATGCTCTCTTGAGCATTGGAGGACCGATCATCTTTCCGTCCAGTTTGGCGATGGATCCTTGCATTTCAACGGCCTCGATCACTCTTTTCGAGTGCTCGATCTCTTCCTCGGAGTAGGAGAACACCTCGAGCGCCTTGTGCATCTGACGAGGGTTCAGCGTGAAGCAGCCGTCGAAGCCGAGACTCTTCATCCGCTGGTTATGTTGTTCGAAGGCATCAAGGTTGTCCAGATCGGGGAACACCGAGGAGATCGCTGTTAGCTGATGTGCCTTGGCCGCCATCAGGGTCATCTGGCGTGGAATCTCGACTGATTCTTCGCAGATTTCGGCACCCACCTCGAGGCAGTAATCGACATGTCCGAAGGAGAGGGCAACATTGCGATCGGATGCCGCTGCAATCTCCGAAGCTCGGAGCACTGCACCGGGTCGCTCGATCAGCGGCACGAATGCGGTGTGCCCTTTTTCCAGTCCCAGCATCTGCTCTGAAACGGTGACGATCTGTTCGATCTCGACGATATCGTTGGCGCAGCTGATCATCGGCAGCAGCAATCCAGAGAGGTCCGGGTGAAGGCAACTGGCGATGTCTGTACGCATCTCGGTCGGGTTGTCAGGTCCGTTGATCCGCAGGATAGTCTTGCGGCCCTGCAGGACGCCTGACTGGAAAAGCTGACGGATCCGGGTGCGCTGTCTTGCCTTGTGCTCGGCGGCGATGCTGTCTTCCAGATCGAGCAGCAGGGTGGCGCTCCGAGGCAACCGACGGATTTTCTCGATGTCGGTGTCTACCCGGAGGAAGAAGAGGCTTTTGAGGGCCGAATGCCCGCTGAGGCTGTGTTTGGGTGGGTGGTTGTGGCTGGCTTGATTTTTGATGACGACCTCCTATGGAGGTCTATCCGGATCTCCGGGCTGATCGGACCGGCGATCGGCTACTTTTCTTGCCGCCAGATCGCCGAATACGGCCTTTTCAGGCCAATTCACTGCAGCGACTCATCATCGAGCCGAAGAAATTCGACGGCTGCCGCGGCATCTGACACGACTCCCGCCAGGCATAGATGCTCTCAGGGGCAGGTGTTGCTGGCGCAGTCCAGGGCATCGCCAGTGGGGTCCGATCCGCACACCAGATTCGGTTCCGGGTGATCGGGTCCGCCGCTGAACAAAAAGGCCAGGAGGTAGACCGGATCGGAGATATCGATGGATCCATCATCGTTGTGATCGCAGGCATCGGAGCAAGTGATGGGACCTCCGCCTGAAAAGAGGACTGCGAGGTTGAAGATGGCATCGGCCAGGTTTCTGGTGCTGTCGGAGTTACAGTCGCCGCGCAGGAAGGAGGGTGTAGTGGGAAGCAAGATGACCAGGTCGTCTTCCGACATGGCACCGGCACAGCAGAAGTTGGAGAAATCCACTTCGTTGGAGACTCCTAGAGTTTCGACAAAGTTCAGCCAACTACCCACACAACTACCCAGGGCGACTCCAGCGGGAATCGTCGAGTAATGGGCCTGCAAGCCCTCGATGGAGAATGGGAAATCGATAGTTTCTGTCCCTGTTGGTCCGAACGTGATGTCCACGGTCCAGCCATTTGAGAGCAGATCGATCAGCATCAGATCCGGTCCGTTTCCGCCATTGATCGCTGATAGATCTCCTGTAAGGGCGATGCTGTCGATTTGCAGCAGCGCTGGATCATGGGCGACCGCCATCGAAAGTCCGGTGACAGAATCCAGCGAGAGAAGAGCAGGATAGATGACCGGTTCGACGACCACCGATCCGACCCCGGTATCGATGTTGTAACTGCCGACCGATCGCGGAATCCTGTAGATCAAGCCAGGGTCGACGAACCCATTGAAGATGAAGGTGTCGAAGGTGATGGGGGGGTACTCCTGGCCACCGGAGAAAAAGGCGGAGTCGACTGCCGGAGTTGCAGGAGATGCGGGGCAGAACTGGATTTCTGAGTACTGAGGTCCGCTCGGGATCCAGTCGTATTCAATCATGTACAGGTTGTGATTGGCATCGGGGGCCAACGTAACTCCGCCGACGTTATCGATGATGCAGGTTGCCGTGAATCCACCGGGAAAGGTCAACACCTCGTGAAAGGCGGGAGGCGTGCCGAGATTGGCCAGAGACGATCCGAAGGAGAGGGAGGCGTACTCGCAACTACTCGGATCATGGCACAGGCTGATCGACCAGCCGTCGATGTTCGATCCGTACTGGCTGTCGAGTGTGATGGCGACCAGCGGCTCGGGTATCAAGGGAGTCGATGCCTCCAGGATGAACAGGTCGGATGCTCTGGTCGGCTCGGTTCCGATGGGGAACAGAGCGATGATCAATGCCAGAATCAGTAGCCTGTTGAGCAGCGGATTCCCGCGATGAGCAGCCGAGAATGGAAGCATCGGTAATACCTTTACAATCATGGTCGGGGGGACCTCGATTATACTATTGCCTTTGAATCGACTCAAGGATGGGTCCGTCGCCATATCTGCGCCCAGGGAGGTATCGCTGGTCGATCCAACTCCAATACGGCATCTCTCTGTGAGAATTGACTCGTGACCCGAGTCACTCTGGCACCTATTCTACCTTCAATACTCTGTAGAGGAGGACTCGATGCGTCACCTGATTCTGTTGGTTTTTGTCGTCATGATTCCCGCCCTTGTTCTGGCGGATGCCCCGGCACCGGTGAAGGTTTTCATCCTTGCTGGTCAGTCGAACATGGAGGGCAAGGGGGCAGTCAACACCCTCGAGTACCTCGGTGAGGATCCCGAGTACGGTCACCTGCTCGCCGACATCCAGAAGGATGGCGAGTGGATCGTCCGAGACGATGTGTTCATCGATTACCTCGGTCGAAGCGGTCCGTTGACGGTGGGGTATGGATCGAAGCCCGGAGCCCACGGACCGAGGATCGGTCCCGAACTGGCCATCGGTACCGTGCTGGGAGATGCCTTCGATGAGCCAGTGTTGCTGATCAAGACCGCCTGGGGTGGCAAGGATGTGGCGAAGGATTTCCTGCCGCCATCGATGGGCGGGCCCGGCGAGTTCTACAGCAAGATGATGGAGAACGTCGATCGAGTGCTGAACGATATCCAGTCGGTCTATCCCGGCTATCAGGATCAAGGCTACGAGATCTGCGGATTGGTCTGGTTCCAGGGCTGGAATGACATGGTCGACAAGGACAAGACCGCTGCCTATGCCGAACGATTCACCGCATTTATCGATGACGTCCGCCAGCACTGGAAGGTCGAACAGCTGCCGGTGGTGATCGGCGAACTCGGCTCCGGCGGCTTCAAGGCTTCCGGTGGCGTGGCTCGCTTCAGGGCTGCCCAGGCGCAGGTGGCAAACGTCGATCGCTTCCAGGGTAATGTCAAGATGACCCACACCGCGCAGTACTGGGACTGGAATGCCGACCAGTTGTACCGCGACGATGTCTGGAAGAAGGAAGAGGAGCGCCACAAGTTCTATCGCATCGCATCCGATCGTCCCTACCACTACCTCGGTAGCGGCAAGATCTACTACCTGATGGGGTGGGCGATGGGTCACGACATGAAGGGATTGCTCGGACTTGACGGTCTTCCCGCCAGAAAGAGTACAGGAGGCGAGTTCTATCGCTTTGCCCATCGTGTGGTGCATGTGCCAGAACTGGTGCAGCAGAATATCAAGGGCGCCCACGGCGGATTTGCAGTCGATCGCATCGCCGATGGAGGAGATGGATCGACCTGGTTCTGTCTCAAGGGGGTAGGACTGGTACAGATCGATCCCGAACTGACCACCATGAAGGTGATCGGTGGCGATGATGCGATCGTCAACGCCAATGTTCACAACAGCTGCATCCTGCGCCAGGGCAACAAGCGGCTACTGGTGTTGCCATCGGATGAAGCGCAGAAGATCTACATCGTCGACGACAAGGGCAAGGTGATGCGCACCTTCCCCAATCCTTACGGCGATGGTGGCGGTGCTTTCCGTGTCTGTGATGTCGAGGTGGTGGAAGGATTGATGTTTGCGGCCAACGGATACGCCGACAACGTCATCTTCATCGCCGATCCTTTCGCTGGAAAAACAGAGCAACCTGATGTCGGAGTGTGGGCACCGATGAGTTTTGGTGGTCGTGGCACCGCCCACGGCAAGTTCGGCACCGCCCATGGCATCACTGCAGTGCCCGGTACCGATGTGTTCACCATCGCGGATCGTGCCAACGCTCGTCTCGAGAGTTACACCCGAGAAGGTCGTTACATCGGTGGCATCCAGTTCGAGGCGGGCACCATGCCCTGTGATGTCGACTACGCCGGAAACCTGGCGGTGGTCGGTTGCCTCAAGGGCGCCGGCGGGAAAACCCCGGCACCGATCCACCTGCTGCAAGACGGCAACATCGCCGCCACCCTGAACCTGCAGAAAGACCTCGGTCTCGAAGGCTGGACACACGTCCACAACGCCGCCATCCGAGTCCTCAGCAAACCAGGCCACCTCGGTATTCCAAGGGTGATGATCATAGCCAGCGGCTGGAATCCCGGCCGAATCGCCATCCTGGAACAGGTGATGCCGTAGCTAAGTGCAATAATAAAAGGCGTCTATGGAAATGTAGTCAAAAGTCAACTATATTCAAATTGCGACTTGCCGTGTTGGAATTCCGTCCTATGATCAGAGGTGTTGAGTGATAGCACCTGTTGAAAGGGACGCGAGCCATGGGAACAAGTCAGCAGATTGTACAACTTATTGAGCGGATCCAGGCGGCACTGGAGGAGTTCAAAGGCGAGACCAAGCAGCAGTTCTCCAGCAACATCGACCAGGAGAACTGGAAG
>JABHOG010000104.1 GCA_018694835.1 Planctomycetota bacterium
TGCTCTCTTCCCATCGCTCTCTTCATATCCCGCTCTTCATATCACTTTGGCAGGTAGACGTCGGTTGCCACTGAACTTCCGATGACATGAATCCTGGCTGCGCCACCCGCGGTGGACGGAAGCAACTCCACACCAGTGGGTGGAGTCCATTCGACACCCCTGAGTTGCGCAGCAGTCGCCTCGAAGGCACACCGAACTGCGCGAAGCCTGGCACTCATTTGGTTGGACTTCTCGATGATGGAATCAAACAGCGGAAGTACAACACTACTCAACAGAGCGTACACCGGAGGCTCCTCGACTGAAAGCGCCTGGAGAGTTTCAGTGGACGGATCGAGGGATAGAGGAATCTGTTGATCGAGATACCAGCGAAGGTCCAGAGAACTGGTGAAGGGTGATGCTTGCCACTCTTCCAGATCCATCACTACCAGGGTCTCGATCTGAAGTGCTCTGGCGATTCCATCCTCGGGCGAAGCTACCCGAGCAAGGGTCACTGCACCATTCTCGAGAAAGTCCAGATCAGCACTCTCGATCAAACTCATCCCTCTCTCCAGCAACGTCTGCAGCAGAGCGAACCGTTTCAATTCATCAATGATGAACCCGCCAGCAGTGAGAGATTCTGCCAGTTCGACTCCGATCAGCCAACGCTCCTGCTGCTCTTTCATCGCGGTGCCGGTCGTGGTGCCTGTCTCCGTACCTGTCGATTTTTCCTGCGACTGGCAACATGCGAAGATGATCGATCGAAGCTGCTGAAAATTGGCAGGACGCGAGGTGTTAAAATCGACGATTCCAGGTACCTGCGCTGCCGGAGAATCCCGAAGAATAGAGAGTAACTGATACAATTGAGTCGTGGTGATGGAGATGGCATCTCCTTCCACCTGTTCAGTACGGCGAGCCTGTTCCGTGTCCTCGAGAAACTGAACGCCGCCAGGAAATCCACCATCATGTAATCCGAAGAGTCGAGGATCTCGTTGCTCGATCGATCTCGCCCACAGTTCCGCAGCAGAATTCGCACCGACTTGCTGTCGATAGTCTTCAATCCTCCGCTGATTTGCGACGGACACCGCATTCAGATAGAAAAGAGTACCGATGGCAATGAGAATCAACACTGCAGCGATGGCCACGCTATTTCGAACCCAAATCTTGTGGAACATGACGGGGCTTCTCTCTCAGTACCGAGTAATGGCTACGGACTCAGCCTGATAGGCGGGAAAGGGGCGTTGGATCCCCACCACCGCGATCGGGAACTATCTGTCAGTTCCCTGATACTACTCTCTGATACTGTTCGATCCGGAAATCGACCACCCAAGAACCCGAGTAATGGGACCGACACCGTTTCACCCAAGAAAACGAGAACAGGAGGGACAATTCACCACCGAAACTCCTTGTTGTACCTTTTCCCCCACCTGAGAACTGACACTCAAGTGACAGCCTCCGCAGGCATTCCCATCGAGTGAAACCACCACGGTGGCTCCCAGCGATGGGAACAGACGGTCGAAAGTTTCCAGCAACTCATCATCCGCGGCCTCGCGAGCACTCTCCAGTGGTTTCTGTAGCGACTCGACTTCGTTGCGATAGTCCTTGGTGTTCTCTGTGACTTCGGCTCGAATCTCCTCCAGCTGCTCTTCCGCCTCAGCGATTTGTTTGTTGAGTTCAGATTCCTGGCTGCGCAGTTCCTCGATCTTCTCCATCACCAGGATCAGGCTTTCATCGATCGCCGCCTTTTCCTCATCGAACCGAGCCAGTTGTTCCTTCAGACCGGTGAACTCCGTCGCTTGGGTTGCCTGATCCAACTGTTTACGATTCTTTTCGATCTTTGCGTCGGCCTCTTTGGAATCCAACTCGAACTTCCGGACGATAGATTGCCCCTGGACTAGACGAGCCTCGATCGGTGCCATCTGATTACGGAGCTGCTGATAATCAGCGAGTGCGATCTCCAATTTTTTCTCACGCTTGGCGATCTCTGATTTATAGAGAGAAATCTTGCTAGAAATCCGTTGGACTTCTCTGAGACGATCCAACGATTCCAAGTCCACCTCCTCTTCTCGCAAGATACCTGCTCCTGCGAGATGTGGATCTTAGCCGGAAGAAGAATCTTCTTCCACAAAAGAGGGCCTCGAATCGGTATTCCCGACTCGAAGCCCTGTGATTACCCGAACTGGTCATACTGATGATCAGAATTACTCGTCGAGGAATCCCTCCAGATGGCGAGAACGAATCGGATGCTGCAATTTCTTCACGGCTTTGGCTTCGATCTGACGTACTCGTTCCCGGGTCACCTTGAAGATTTTCCCCACCTCTTCGAGGGTATAGGTGTACCCATCCTCAAGGCCATAGCGAAGTTTGATGATTTCACGCTCCCGGTAGGTCAAGGTTTTCAGCACATCTTTGAGGCGATCCTTGAGCATTTCGTGAGTCGCCACATGGATCGGTGATTCCACCGATTGATCCTCGATGAAATCTCCGAAAAATCCGTCGTCGGAATCCCCGATGGGACGATCCAGAGAAATTGGATGCTTGGAAATCTTGAGGACTTTCCTCACCTCTTCTTCTGGAATTTCCAACTCGATGGAAATCTCTTTCATACTCGGATCGTAACCCAGTTTTTGCATCAATTTCTTGGTTGCATTTCGAACCTTGCTCATCGTTTCGATCATGTGCACAGGAATCCTGATGGTCCGTGCCTGGTCAGCGATGGAGCGAGTAATCGCCTGGCGAATCCACCACGTAGCGTAGGTCGAGAACTTGTATCCTCGACGGTACTCATACTTCTCGACCGCCTTCATCAGGCCTGTATTCCCCTCTTGAATCAAATCGAGAAAGGAGAGTCCTCGGTTTCGGTATCTCTTGGCGATCGACACCACCAGTCGAAGGTTTCCAGCGGATAGTTTCCGTTTGGCCACTTCGTACCGATTGAAGTACTTGTTCATGCCAAACACACGCTCAGCAAATGGGATGGAACTCTCCATCGTGCACTTTTCAATATCAACGATATTGGCAAGTTCCAGTTCTACCAGGTCCTTGTCGGTAACTCTTCGCCCAGACCTCTTGTTGACGATTTCAATTCTGCGCTTCGATTGAATCACCTTGTGACGCTGACTGCGCATCTCGTCGCGAAGGTTGTCGAGGATCTCCCGCTTGAAGACCAACTCTCCCAGGAGCAGGCCAATCTTGATCGCCTTGGCAAAGACCTTCTCGGCCAGTTTCTGCTTGTATCGATCGGATAGCTTTTTCGATTCTAGCTTTTTCTTGTCGATCAAGTTGAGCTGGTAGAGCCGCTCGATGGTGGCCAGGTTCTGGCTCATTCGCTGAATCATATCTTCGCGGCTGGGTTCACCGGCGGAGGGTGTCAGTTTGATGACCTTGTCGATGGACTGGTCACCACATAGGACTTCCTGACACAAGCGGATCATTTCTTTCTGGCAAAATCCAGATGAGTATATAGATGTCCGATATCGATCCCTGCAAGTCTCGATGGTTTTCGCCAGAAGCAATTCCTCTGCACGAGTCAGCAGTGGAATCTCCCCCATCTGAGTCAGGTACATCCGTACTGGATCATCGATCTTCTCCCCGGTGAAATCGGTATCATCTGGAAGCGCATCGATCTTCACCGGATCATCCGTGACCTCGATGTCGAGTTTGTCGAGGAGGTCGTACACCCGGTCAATTCGCTCCGGAGTATTGCATTCCTCTGGGAAGCAATTATTGAACTGCTCAAAGGTGATATGACCCTGTGCCGTACCGAATTCGATGAGACGGGCAAGCCCTTCCTCCATCGTGCGTTTTTCCTTGGTCAGATCGCGAGAAGCACTTCGAGCGGTGGCGATACGAGGGATTTCCTCGACTGGATGACGATTCTCTCCGTCATCCAGTGGTTCCTGTACGACTGTCGGTCCTTCAGAGATTCCCAGGGTCGGGAGGTCTCCTTCGGTTTCCTCTGATTCGTCTTCCTCCTCATCGCCATCGGCGATGCTGATTTCGACTTCTTCAGTCCCTTGAAATGCAGCATCTTCTGTCTCCGTCTTGGAGTACATTTCGGACGTTAGATCGCCATCATCCAGTTGTTCCTGGTATGAGTTCATATCTTCCTCTTCGTTACAAATTTCGTACATGGAGACTGGACTCAATCTTCCCCTCCTTCAAACTTATTGATAATTTCCCCCAAGAGCGAAAGATTATGATGAGATTCTCGATCTTGTTTCAAACTTTGTATTGTCTTGTTAATATCTATCTTGGTCTTTAGATCCAACTTTGCCTCTCCAATACGACCAATCATCCCCTTCAGGTGATCCACGACCAGATCGATCGCCAGATTGAACTGGAGTTCAATCCGTTCATCCACCGGTGTGTACTCCTGCTCTGCAGCCACTCGCTCGAGTAACCCGAGGAATATTGACTTCTCCGCTTCATCCTGCAGATGAACCGGATCCGGGATTTCCTTCAATTGTTCGATCCGGATCGCCAACGATCGGAGCCAGTGATTCGACCATTGCACCGGGGGGCGCAATCGCAGCAACAGTGCTGCTTGCTGTGGATCCCGCAAGATGGAGACGAGAATCGCCTCCTCAAGATCGGGCAGCCCCCGGCTGGATCGCTCCAGCCGCTCCCCTCTAACCTCGGTCGTCTCCACCGACGATCCCCGCCCAGTGGCTCCTTGGGCCCTACGTGGACTGCGCTGTTGAAGTAGGCGGTGATGATCAGCCAAGATCGTCAATTCTCCGAGACCGGTCACTCCACCGACGATCCTAGCCGCGCTCTCGAGCGCGACCGACTGCCCCTCGAAGGGCTCCAGAACAATCCTGGAGACCTGCTCCAGCACCTGTTGAGCGGCAGAAGCTCCTTTTCCAGGATTCTCGACAAGTATCTGCTTCACGATGAATGCGATGGGGTCTTCTCCCGTTTCCAGTAACTGCTCGAAGTGATGCGCCCCTTGCTCCTGTAGCAGTAGTTCACAGGGATCCACTCCTTCATCGAGGATGACGACCCGTACACCCAATCCGGTTCCCATGAATCTCTCGCAAGCGCGTCGGGCGGCGGCCTGTCCCGCCTCGTCTCCATCGAGGATCAAGTCCACCGAGTTGACCAGTTTCTTCAACAGGGCCACATGCTCGTCGGTGAATGCGGTTCCCAGTGTGGCCACTGCAGTGGCAAACCCCGACTGGTGAGCCATCATCACATCGGTATAGCCCTCACAGAGAATCACCCGTCGCTGACGGCCGATCTCCAGCCGGCCCTCCCGTCCTCCATAGAGAACATGCTTCTTGGAGAAGACTCTCGATTCTGGTGAATTGATGTACTTCGGAGGAGGACCACCCGATGGATCTGGAGACGAACCCAGGTGCCGACCACCGAATCCGATCACCCGTCCACGACGATGATCGAGAATCGGAAAGATCACTCGATCCCGATATGCATCGTAATACCTTCCACCTTCACTCTTCTCCTTGAGCAACCCCAACTCACATGCGCGCTGGCGTATCCGCATGGCATCGCTGCCCAGCAATGCCAGATCATCATCGAGATGACTCCAACCATCTGGAGCGAAGCCGATTCTGAACTTCTGGATCGTCTCCTCGGTGAATCCTCTGCCATGAAGGTATTCTCTGGCTGCGGTTCCTTTTTCAGATTGAAGTTGTCTCTGAAACCAGTTCGCAGCGCGTTCCAGAAGATCGTAATCTTGCTGGTCTTGTTCCTCTCTCATTGGATCGCGCTGAAACTGCTGGATCTCAATTCCTGCTCGATCTGCGAGCTTTTGCTTCGCCTCAGGAAAATCGATGCCTTCGATCTTCTGAATAAAGGTGAAGACATCGCCATGCTCTTCACAGGACCAGCAGCGGAAGGTCTGCCGTGCCGGATTCACATCCATCGACGGGTTTTGATCGGGATGAAACGGACACAGCCCTTTGAGCACATTCCCGCGGCGAATCAGATCGACATATTCGGGAACCACATCCTCGATGGGATTGGCATCACGGATCCGCTCCAGTTCATCTGTAGCAGTTCTCCCCGACATCCCGATTCCTCTCCTCTGATCGAACAACTACTCACTCGCCAACACGAATATCCAACACACGATTCCAACACTCAGCGACTCGGACTCGCATGGATGCCACCGCGATAATCGGTCCACCGACCAACATGCGGGAAGGAAAAGGAGTCGCCGTAAATCTATGGATGAAATCAGATCGCTGCCGTTTACGGCGTCGCCAGTGACTCGGGAGATACCCTGAGAAGGGCACCCGGACTGTGCGAAGAGGTCATTCTACTCCTCCTCCTGGGCTGACGCTACCATTCACAAGATCTCTGTCAGACCGATTCTGAATCGAATCGAAGAGCCAGGGAAGCCCACTGATTTGGCGTCATCTGGTCGGGTCGGATCGAAGTCTCAACCCCTTCTTGATGCCACCAGGAATCCTCTGGTGAAAGTTGCTGCCGGAGGATTTTCCCCAGCGTCTTGCGGCGAAACTGGAAACAGTGGCGAACCAACTTGACCAGGCCTACCGGTATCGGCGCTCGATCACAGTCTCGGGTCCAGGTGAAGAAACTGGATTCCACTCTGGGAGCGGGGACGAAGGCAGCCGCAGGGACTGATCTGGAGATCTTGCCGATCCCCGTCAGCGCCAGCAGCACCGAGGTGGTTCCGAATTCTCGGGTTCCGGCGGACGCCACCCAGCGCTGAGCCATCTCCCGTTGGACCAGCACTCCGATACTCTTGAGGTCTTCTCTCTCAGCAACCAGCATCGCCACCAGTGGACCGGCAATCGAATAGGGCAGGTTTGCCACCAGGTGGAATCCCCTCTGCTGCCCCTCCGAGGGGTCCAGGTCGGCCAGCACTTTCCTCGAGAGTCGATTCTTGGTTTCCAGCACGTCCCCTTCGATCAACCGGAATTGTGGCTGATCAAATCGCTCGCGCAGGAACTGGCACAGTAATGGGTCGATCTCGACCGAGGTGACCTGGCATTCCAGATCGAGCAGTACCCGGGTCAGGGTCCCTGCACCGGGCCCCACTTCCAGCACTCGATCTCCCGCCTCGATTCCAGAATCGCGAACCAGGGCTTCGAGCAGATTGGAGTCGAACAGGAAATTCTGGCCTCGTTTTTCCTGAAAACGAAAGCCCAGAGCTCGAAGATCTTCAAGAACTCTTTGACGTGAAAAGAGAGACGGAGAATCAGTCATCACTGATTCTCCGTCTCTCTGACATCTGCCCGGTTTTATTTCTCGAGTTCATTCGACTGGCCGCAATGGCATCAGTTCCCAGCGGACCCGATGCGAATCTCTACCCTACGGCATTGAGAACGACCCGACTCTGTATCGGGATCCACCCCGGGAACTGGCTTGGCCCAACCATTCGAGGTCAGACTGATCAGTGTCTTATCGACTCCTTGTTTGACAAATTCTTGGAACACCGCATGAGCTCGCTTCGCTCCCAGCTCCCAGTTATCCGCATTCTTGGATTTCTGGATCGGTGTGTTGTCCGTATGCCCATCGATAAAGATGTATCGACCTGGATAATCTCGCTGGATCATGTTGATCAGTTCCCCGATCAACTCCTTGCCCTTCTTCGCCAGGACGCTGCGTCCCTTGGCAAAAAGCAATTCGTTGTTGAGCATCAACCCACCGGTCTCGGGATTGGTCCTCACCTGGGGAGCAAACTGTTCCGTCGAGATGATCACCTTCGGGACATCCGTAAGGCTCTGGGACAAGGCGGAATTGGATTGCTGGAGCACGTCTCGTTCTTGCATGACACCTGCAAGTTCGACCTGGAGCGATTCGATGCGAGCACTGGCTCGTTGCAACTGTGCATCTCCCTCGTAGCCGGTCAGTTGCGAATCCTTCAGTCGCTTTTCCATGTCAGTGTTGACACGGTTGACTCGCTTCAAGCGCGTCGCTACGTCTTCGTACTTGACGTAAGGAACACAGGAACTGAACAATATTGGCACCAGCAAGAGCAGCAGGAGCCGCGTCCAACGGCTACGGTTCTGCTCCAGATGGTGAATCAAAGGAAGGCTAATCATGGTGTGGAGGTCCTTTCCGGGAGCCCACCGGGGTCAGGCTCCACTCGGTCGCAGCGCCCCCGGAGGCGCATAGTGTGCCACGGGGACGACCGGTACGATAGTCATGGATCCAGTCCGATTTGACTCGGGTGCAGGGCGCGTGAATCGTCGATCTGGGGGGAGAAATCACGGCGGCGGAGAACATCCTCTTTCTGGCCTCCCTCTGCTCCCTGTGTTCCCCCCACCGATGTCAAACGAGCCCGGCTCCGGCAACCGAGGGTCACCGGAGCCGGGCTCCTGTTCAACGATAGGATTCAACCTGTGATCAAACTTTGCCTATCAAAATGCGTCGACCACCGATTCCACAAGTCCGTTCATGAAGGCAACAGCCGCTTCCGATCCCCAGGCGGGAAAACTCCCGTCTCCGTTGATCAGGTTCATCAGCAATGCGGTGGGAACCAGCATGAGCAAGACCGTCAGAGCCAGCAACGCCGTCATCGCCGTTGCAGGCTTCTTCCGGACCATCTGCATCTCTGTGGCACCCGTGAGCAGCAAATCATCCGCTCCGGTATCCCCCACAGTCTCGTCATCGGAGAAATCGAAGGAGTCATCAAAGGAGAGTTCGTCGGTGTCGAGCACCGTCTCATCTCCTACTCCTCCCAGGTCCAGTTCCATCTCCCCTTCGAGGATTCCACCGTCATCTTCGAGGAGCCCCTCGATGTTGAGCACGGTCTCCTCGGAGGAAAGATCCTCGAGTTCGAGGCCTCCATCCTCCAGCAATCCGTCGGAAGATTCCGAAAGGACCACGGTCGGCTCGGTAGAACGGCTATTCTGAAAAGCTTCGAGGTCTCCTTTGCGGAAAACCACTTCGCCTCCATCATGCTCCGCCCGAATCTCCTGGTTACTCACCAGTCCTTGCAGTTCCTCTGCAGAGATTCCCAGCAGCGCAGCCGCCTGGTCAAAGTTCATGCGATCAGACATCGAATCGGACCTTCCCATGGTGGTCGCATTATTTGTTGCGACCACCCTTCTTCATTTCTTCAACAGAGGGTTTTTGCTTGCCCTTGGCCGAGTAGGACTGAGGTACCAAGTCATAGGAGATATCACGAATACTGTACAGTTGGAAACCGTTGCCACTTTCGTAGCCGGTCCACAACCTCTTCGCATTGGTGTCCAGGATGGCAAGCCCTTCCGCCTGTCCTTTGCCCTGCATCACGAAAGAAGTCATGATGTACCCGTTACTGGAGCCACTGTCCTGGCCGTAGGCCGACTTCGACTCCTGTGGAGACATCCACCAGACGCCATTGGCTCCCAGGGAGATCCCCAGCGCCAGCGCAAGCCAGAATCGTCCGCCCAGCGGCAATGAGGAGGTGGTTTGGTTCTGTGTTTGATTCCGTGTCATGTCAGATTCCTTTCATCTGATTCACAAGACTTCTCTACTGCTGGATCCGACAAGCAGTAGATCTGCAATAACCCCGATTGAACTGACGGTCACCCTCGCAACTCATCTGGCCACAACAACCATGGATGACGCATCCGATGACGCACCAGCGACTCGCAGATTCAACACCATTTCGTCATTGTTTCTCGAATGGACTCTCGGGAAACCACGCGGCGAGGAAGGCCTGGATCTGGCTCCTTCACCCCGAGCGAGGATTGTAGCCCAGAGCCGCCCGTGGGCAAGGGGTCGCCAGGATCGGTCAAAGGAACCAGCAATCGGAGGATCAACCGGAGTGTGGTCCCAAATATCGGCCCAATCGTCCGAGGAGAGAGCCCTGCGGTTCTTCTTCTCCTTCCTCCAACCGTTCTCCAGCGGCCTTTGCCAGCCCCTGAAATGCCGGGAGATCCTGCAGTGGCCTGGCCAGCAAGAACTCACTGCGACCACTCTGCCGCTCTCCGCTGACGTCCCCTCCTCCTCTCAGGAGAAGGTCTCGTTCGGCGAGCAGGAATCCGTCATCTTCGTCGAGGAAGGCCTGGAGTCGCTCAACCGCTTCCTCCGAGGAGGGCTCCGCACTGAAGAAACACCAGGATGGACGGTCACTTCTGCCAACCCGTCCTCGTAACTGATGTAATTGAGCCAGGCCAAATCGATCCGCTCCCTCGATCCACATCACTGTTAACTCCGGCACATCGAGCCCCACCTCGACGATGCTGGTGGCGACCAGCACCGGAGACGAACCGTCACGAAATTGAGCCATCGTCGAGTTTCGTTGATCGTGGGATAGTTTCCCGTGAAGGATCGAGATCCCCACATTCCCCAGCACCGTCTTCCTCAACTTCTGGGCCAGTTGTTCGACGCCGATCGGATCATCCCCGTCCCCATCCTCGATGCGAGGAACCACGAACATCACTCGGTTTCCACCTGCGATTTCCCGTTCGAGGAACTCCATCGCGTCGTTCAATTGATCCGCATCGACCCGACGGGTCTTCACCTGGGGCCGCCCAGGGGGCCGTTCATCGATCCTCGACAGATCGAAGTCTCCGCGAAGTGCCAGCGCCAGACTCCGGGGAATAGGGGTCGCCGTCAGATGTAAACGGTGAACGTGATCCCCCTTCGAAGCCAGTAGTTGACGCTGCTGAACTCCGAACCGCTGCTCCTCATCGACCACCACCAACGCAAGATCCTTGAACTTCACCGAGGATGAGAGCAACGCAGTGGTACCCACTGCGATCAGCACCTCTCCCCGTGCGATCGATTCCTTGACCTCGTCCTGAGTTCCTGTGATCACCTCGGCCACCTTGAGGCGTGATCCGTCCAGATATTTTTCCAGGGTGAGGCGGTGCTGCTCCGCCAGAGCGGTAGTGGGTGCGATCAGAACCGATTGGCGACCCGCCGCAGCCAGAGCCAAAATGGCCCAGATCGCCACCGCCGTCTTTCCGCTACCCACATCTCCCTGAACCAGGCGCGCCATCGGAAAGCCCGCAGCCAGATCTCCGCGAATCTCCTGCACCACTCGTTGCTGGGCTGCGGTCAGGGAATAGGGAATCCTCGCGAGAATTCTTTGCTCGAGAGTGGCACTGACCGCCAACCGATCGATCACTCGAGCCTTCCGCCGAGCCCGCGTGCGAGCCTGCTGAATGGCGTGAAGATACAATTCGATGCGCGCCAGCCACGATCGACACGCTTCGCATTCGGCGGAACTGGCCGGCGAATGGTAGCCGCGGTAAATGTCCAGTAAGTTTCTATCGCAACCGATGATCGCTGGCACTGCATCATCGAGGGCCAGGTCGGTGTGATCGAATATGCGCTGGATGGAACTGCGGATCAAAGACTGGGAGAGTCCATCGGTGGAAGGATACACCGCCACGATCTGGCCGTGCCCCGTCGGAAGCGGTTCCCGTTGGTCGCAGCGGCTCAAGGCCGGATGCGCGATCACCGGAGTCTGAAAGCGACGAATCGCTCCGGTGGCCCAACCCTGCCAGCGATCTCCGATCGGCGGGCAATAGCGAGTGAACCAGTGGAGGGTCACCTCCTCCTCCGGCTCATCGGCGGGCCTCAGCCGAGCTTCCCAGCGACCACGTCCCGATGAGATCCACTCCGCGGGTGCATCGATGGTTCCGAAAATACTTCTGCGGCCACCATCGGGAACATCTCGGATCTTGCCATGCACGATCAAATCTTCATGGCGAGCAGGGAAATGGTGCAGCAAGTCTCCGAAGGTCTCGAGGCCCAGCCGTTGAAATCGCTGGGCAGTGGCGGGACCGACCCCTTGCAGTTCCTGCAAGGGAGACTGTAGAGGATCAGGATCTAGCGCGGCCCGTGAAAGGGAGTCAGGCTCAGGAATCGTTTCGGCCATCGGGGCTCCAACCCATCAACCACGAAGGTCCTTCATCGTTTTCTCGATCTCGTCACGAAGTTCCGGATCGGTACTGATCATCTTCTGGATCTTTCGGTACGCACTACTGACGGTCGAATGGGATCGTCCCCCCATCTTCTCGCCAATTTCGAACAGCGAATGGTCCGTCAAAATCCTCGCGAGATAGGTCGCTACATTTCTCGCCATCGCGGTATTGCGAGTCTTCGATCTCGAGACGATCTCTTCGGGAGGAACGCCCCATCTTCTTCCGATTCGCTCGACGATGATGTCGATGGTAATCCTTCTCTGAAGCGTGATCGCGATCGGATCAAGAATCGCTTTCGCTCGCGGGAGGGAGACCACCGAGTTGGACAGCTCGCACTCTGCGACTACCCGCACCAGGACACCCAACAACTCACGGCTGCTGTTCCTGACTTCCCCAGCGATGTGGTGGATCACTTCCTCAGGAACATGAACTCCACCGCGCACGACTTCCTGTCTCAGAATCGAAATTCTTGTCTCCAGGTCAGGAGGGTCGACCAACGCAACCAAGCCTGCGGAAAACCGATTCTTCAACTGTTGATGAAGGCGATCCAATTTGCGAGGAGGAACATCACAAGCCAACAATACCTGCCCCCCCCGTTGCGCGATCGCATCCACCGTTTCCAGCAGTTCCTGCTGACTACGCGGCTTGCCTGCGAAGGCCTGGATGTCATCGATGGCGAGGACCCTCAATTCCCGAAAAATCTTCCTGAACTGAGGGAGAGTTTTTTGCTGCAGAGCTCCAATGAACTGATGTACGAAATGTTCGGCGGGAAGATACCTCATCCGTCGCTCCCCCTGGATGAAGAACTGCCGGGTGATCGCTTGTAGAAGGTGAGTCTTTCCCAATCCGCATCCGCCGTGGAGGAATAGTGGATTGAATGAGACCCCTGGAGTCCGTAGCACTTCCAGAGCTGCTGAAAAAGCCAGTCGATTGGCCCGCCCCACCACAAATCGATCCAGCGTGTGATCGCGACGCAGTCCATCGGGGCGCGGGGGCAACATCCCGTCCAGAGGCTTCGCCACTGCACTCCCCGGAGCGGTCGCCGTCGCGCCGGCTATCGTCAAGGATGACTCCTCTGACTCCTCTGGGACGGCTGGGACGCCCAATGAGAGCTGGCGCACCTCCGTCGTCACCTCCGCAGGAGGGACGCTAGCGAGTCGTAGTTGAATCGAGTCGATGCCCAATTTACGGGCTTCAGACTGCAAAACATCTTTGAACCTGTTTCCAATTTTATCGAGCGAGAAGCGGCTCTCCAGATGCAGTTCGAGCACACCTTCATCCGCCATCACGGGTGTGACCCGTTGAAACCATCTTCCCATCTGGGCATCCCCGATGATGGGAGTGATGGCCGCACGGAGATGATCCCAGTGCAGATCTGCGTTCATGGAAGTAAATTCCTGAGCGCCCAACCTATTCCCCCCAATTCAAGAATCAGAATCATCCACGCATCCGCATATCCCACTCGTGGTCCCGCATGTCAACGGTCGCACAACAACATGAAACACGTTGAAGAGCTCGAAGCGAACCACAGAAGACTTCATTTCAAGTCACCATGTGGCACCGATACGACAAACTCAGACACACTCTGCTCAAACCATCGGATGCCTCCGATGCAAGATCTAAATTGACCGCTCATCACAGAGGATCAAAAGGAACCTGCAGATTTGCCTGAAGAACTCCTACAGTATCCGACGTCAGAAGACATCAGACTTTCAATGGATGCGGACCCAGAGTAGATCCGCACCTGGGCGAATCTCTCCCATCGACAATTCAAGTCGATCATGCATCTTATTATTCCTGCCAGATGACAGGATCGGAGTCACTTCAAGAACGAATCTGCCGGAGGGGAAAAGAACCACCGTTCGCAACGGAAGTTCATCGTGTTCGCTCCTCCACGGCAGCGTCCGACCGTAGCAAAGCCAGACTCACCTCGCAAGGGTGGCGAATGGATGTGGTCTGAAATTTGGTGGGGAAAAGAAGCGTTTCCAGAGAGTCGTCAATTCAACAAAGAAGCACGCTTGAAAAGTCAGTTATCGGCCTGAGTGTGCTGACTCGCCGCGCAACTTGTACTGATCTTGATTCCACATCCGCTGCTTCTCGTACAGACGGCGCTGTTGCTGGACCCACTGGTGCCAGCGTCGGCTTTGTTGTGCCCGTTTTGCTGACAGTTTCTGCGTATCCCAAGAATACTCACCGGAGATTCCGCTGATGTTCACGATCAACTGCCATGAAAGTTTACGAACCCACCGATTGTCTGCAGAGAGCCCTTCCAGGGCCACATCTACACTCATGAAATGAGGAGTTTTGAGCAGAATCCTCAGCGCCGAAATCCGCGCCAGATCGAAGGTGGAGCGAGCCACGGGGATCACAAAGGGAATCACAGCGGGGCCCACCGTAGACAGGTGTTGTTCGGCTCGAGAACGATTTCGGGCCCGTTGGCGCTGCAGTTCCCCCACCCATTCCTTCACTTGTTGAATCTTACGGCCCGACATCTCGGGGAGTTCAGGTGGCAATTTGACCCTGGAATCCGCCCTGGGCAGCAGTAGTGGCGACCGAGTCTTCTTCTGCAGGGGAACGACTGGCGTCACCGGTGGAGATGGCTGCTGGCGATCAGAACTCGAGGAATCGCTGGCAGTAGGACCCAACCGGCGATTTTTCTCGATGGAACGGACCGTCGAGTTCGGGATCTGTATCGTTCCCAATCCACCGATCTGCAGGACCAGACGAGTCTGGTCCTGATCGAGAACCAGTCCATCGATACGACTGCCATTGACCAGTAGCACCGTATCCCCCTTCAGGGGGGTAGGTAGCAGTGCTCCCAGCAGTAGCAGTAAAATCATGCTGCGGGGACCGACATCGTTTCGTTTCTCACTCATCATTGATCTTCTTCCTGTCCTGAACTGATCTGACGCTCCAATTTTCGTTGCAACTTCTCATCGAGAGGAGGCAACGGCGGCTGCACCAGACCCGCACTCGCCACGGTGCCCGAGGACTTCATTCCGACCGCCGGACCGAGGCCAATTTGCCACCCCGATCGAAGTAAAGAGAGTCGAATCCTCCGGGCAGAACTGTACGTAGAGAGTATACCACCCTCGACCATCCGATTTCGGATCGCACGCAGGAAACCGGCTCTCCAGGGCCCAGGATTGCGTTTTGGAGAGAAGGGATCGAGGAATACAGCATCGAATCGACCTTCCACCGTGTCGATCAGCTGCTCCGCCTCACCGACCATCAGGGTCAACCGTAGCCCGGGTTCGACCCACCGACGCTGATCGACCAGGTGGTGCAACATCACCGACAGCCGTGCCTCGGGCAAAGCCCTGAAGAATGGCTTCAACTGCTCCTCATCCAGCAGATCCCGTTCCAGGGATACGATCTCGATGGCCGCCCCGGGTGCCTTCCGCTGGATGTCGTGGATCGCCCAGCCGAGATTGGTGCCGAGGCCAAAACCGATGTCTAGAATTCGAACCTGACCTTGAACGAGTGCAGTCCTGGTCACCCGACACGGCTCGATGAACCTGTACCTCGCCTCGAGGTGTGCTCCACTGAGGGAGTGGTAATGCTCGCCAACTTCGCGATGAAAGAGAGTCGCTGAACCGTCCCCGGTCAGGATTCCAGGTTGGACCACCGGTGGATCTCCTGTCCTCGCAACGTCGCCAGCAATACATGGAGAGCGTACTGGGTCGCCAATTCTCGGACCCGTTGACGGTTCCCCTTCCACTGGTATCGATGCGATCGGATCCCTGCTGCGCTGGCCAACCCCATCCAGACGGTACCCACCGGACACTCGTGAGTGCCACCGCTAGGACCGGCCACACCACTCACCGACAGCGCCACATCGGCACCGCTTCGATCCCGCGCTGCCAGCGCCATCGCTTCCACCACCTCGCCGCTGACCGCTCCGAAGTCATCGATCCTCGATGGATCCACCGAGAGTTCGGTCACCTTCATCGAATTTGAATAGCAGTTCCATCCGCCGAGGAAGATCTCACTGGAACCAGGTACATCGGTGATCTTCGTCGAAATCATGCCGCCGGTACAGGATTCAGCCAGCGCTACTGATTGCCCGGACGAACGAGCGGCCTCGACCAGATGCCCCTCGGTTCCGATCCCGCCGCATCCAGAAAATCGTGATCGATACTGCCTGGAAGCAGCCTCATGGAGCGACACTCCCGCCGGCAATCGCACTTCGATCTGTGTCGTTCCTTTGACACAGATGTGATGTAGGTCCGCTCGACCCATCTGCTCCACGACCCACTCATCCAGTTTCGATTCGGGCACAGCGATGAACTCCAGGATCTCTCCCTCGGTGTCATCCACGGCTCTCGCTCTCGCCCATGGAAGCAGGTGACTCTGCACCATCGCATTGAACTCGACCGGAACCCCAGGCAGAGCAAAGGTAGTTTCTCCCCCCGGCAGTACTGTCTTCAATCCCGGTGCCGAGCCCTGATCATTTTCGAGCCAATCGCTACCCTTCGGACGAAATGCCTGGTTACGATTGTTGCTCGATGGCGAGACACCCCGGTCTTCGAGGTAGGTGCGGATCCGCTGCCAGCAATCGGGATCTTCCTCGAGCGGAACTCCGACGGCATCGGCGATCTCTTGACGTGTACGATCATCCGCCGTCGGACCGAGGCCTCCGCTGATAATGATCACCTCTGTCGCCGCTGGAGGAGATTTCAAGGCGCTGGCCAGCGCTCCTGGAGTGTCTCCAACGGAGAGATGCCATGCCACCTCGAATCCCAAGGGGGTCAGCAGGTTCGAGATGGTACGACCGTGGCACTCCTGGATTCTGCCCTCGAGGATCTCATCTCCTACCGCAATGACTCCGACACGAATCTGGCCTGGTTGCGAGATCTTATTCTCATTCGCATCCGTCATCGCATCCACTCCATCCTGATCACCCGCAACCCCATCAATCGGTCACTGATTTCTTCTTCCCGATCATCGTACAGGCGATGATTCCGATCTCGTACAGAAGAGTCAGTGGCCCCGCCATCAGCAGTTGGGTGACCACGTCCGGAGGGGTCAGCATCGCTCCGATCAGAACCGCTCCCAGAATTGCGTACTTCCGATACTTGCGGAACGAATCCACCTCGAGAATCCCGCTCTTGTTGAGAAAAATCATCGCCAGAGGCAACTGAAAAATGATTCCCATGCCCAGAATCAGCGTGAAGACCAGGCTCAGATACTCCTTCAAGGTGAAGGTCGCCTGAAGCAACTCAGGATCTCCATAACCGCCCAAAAAGGAAAGTCCGATGGGAATCAGAACCAGGTATGCAAAGGAGACACCCGAGGCCAACAACAGAAATGCCACCGGCAAGAAGGGTCGAACAGCTTTTCGTTCTCGATCGAAGAGCCCTGCAGCGATGAACTTCCACATCTCGTAAGTGATCCAAGGTAGGGCAGCAACCATGCCCAGCATCAGGCTCAATTTGACATAGGAGAAGAACGCCTCGGAATAGGAGAGGAGGGCCAAAGGCTTGGCTCGCTGACGCCAACCACTCAACTGAGCGGAGTCCATTTCGATGGCGATAGAAAGCCGCGCCACCTGCTCCAGAGTTGTGGTCGTCTGTGGATCGGGAACTCTCACCACAGGTTTGACAACATCCTGCTGTAGAACTACTGGTGGAGGATCCTGCACCGGTCCGTCGGCACCTTTGGCAGACAGTTGGCTCCAATGTTTCCAGAGAAGTGAATTCTGCTTCAACTGATCGATGCAGTCCTGCACAGTGACTTCCCCTCCCCAAGGCAAGTCACCAAGACTCAATTGCAGTTGAGCCGCAGCTTGCTGGAATCTCTCGGGAGTTGCGCCCAGCACACGCATCGAGGAGCGTGCCGGATCCAGAGCGGCCAGTCGTTCCTCGATCAATCGGGCCATCCTGCCGACCACCGGAGAGGCGTCTTGAGAACTGCGGAATTGATCCCACCGCTCCCACCAGTCCTCATCTTCTCGGGAGATCTTCAAGATCAGAGCCGCTTCGGCTTCTACGACCCCGGATAGCTCTTCCGTCGCCTGGGAGATCTTCTCCTGCAGTTTCTGGATCTCCTGCCGGGCGGTGATTTGAGACATGGCGACCCGGTGTGGGCCGGTGATCAATTCCATCAGAGTGTCCTGAAAGAAGAACGCGGCCACCCCGAAGATCAGGATCACCATCAGCGATCGGATCACCCTCGAACGCAGTTCCTCGAGATGATCCCCGAAGGACATCGTTTTCAGTTGATCCTCGGAACCCGCTTCACTGTGCTCGACCATCGATTGCTCCTCCTGCAGGAATCACCAAGATTTCAGGCTCTCGATTTTAGTCGCGGTATCTGGATCCGCATGACCTGTGACCCGCATGCTATGGGTCAGACGCTGTTCGGATCCATCGCCTGAAGATGGGTCACCTGCGAAATCAGGATGCCATGGCGGCAGACCCGCAGCAAACAAGAGTAAGGACATGCACGATCTCTGCCGAAGATCCCGTGGATTCCTGGTCACGAAACGCCTGCGATGGAAAAACGGCGGCGAGGATGCCCACGCCGCCGTCCTTCTGTTCTTACCGGCTCGTCACTAGAAATCGATAAATTCCAGCAACTCTTTCTCTCTCAAAATCGTCACGCCGAGGTCCCGGGCAAGATTGTACTCTGGAGTGTCCTCGTATCCCTTCACAGCCACCACGAAATCAGTATCGAGTGCGACCGTGTCGGAGATTGTGCCTCCGAACAACTGGATCTTACGAGTCATGTCCTCCATCGAATAGCGACCGTTGGTCGCGCTCGATCCTGCAAACACAAAGGAGGGGATATTGTTGCTGTCGTAGAAGGGGCTCGTGATCATATCGCCGGCGGAGATGGGATTGAATCGATCAAGATTCTCGACGATTGCGACCTCAGAGAAGTTCTCCTCGACACTCAAGACCTCGATCTTGCCCTTGCTGATGCGTTTCCCACCCTTTTGGTAGGTGAACACATCGAAGACCAGGCCACGTCGCATCCGATCGCGGGTCCCTGAACTGATCCATGCCTTGCCCAGTTCTTCTGAAACACGAATCACTTCGCCGTCAGGCTCGACCATGGCAAAGGTCTGCTCTCGCACGATTTCGCGCTTGAGTTCATCGATGCGGTCATTGGAACGCTGGAGCAAGTTCTGCGAGATACTCAGATCGCGCTGCAACTTGTAAACCACCGCACTGTGATCCTGTTCAAGACGCTCCACCTCTTCACGAAGGTTGTTGTTATCCTCGCGAGAGCGGGTCCGGCTCTGTTCCAACTGAACCTGTAGATCGTTCGAAGAGGAGCGAAGTGTGTCGATCTCCTCATTCAACTGGGATCCGAGATTACTCTTGGAACTCACCACTTCCTGGTACTCGTTATCCTTCGCCTCTGCTGCAGAACGCTGGCTCTGCAACTCGTTATGGAGGAAGCGGATCGTATCGATCGAATCGGAATAGATGTCAGCCATCGATCCGTATTCTCTGCTGCTACTGGTCCCCCGCGCGGTGGCGATATCACTGCCAGCCTTTTCAATCATCGTCTCGAACTCCGAGACCGGCACCGCATCCTCGTCGGAGCCGTGGATCAAAACGCGAAGTTGATTGATCTTGGTGGTCAGTTCCGAGATCTTGTTTTTCTTGCTCTCCACCTCATTTTTCTGAGAGCTGAGTGCAACTTTGGTGTTCTCGTGATCGCTCATCGTTTGGAACACTACGAAAAGGAGCACAAGTATGAAGACCAGTGAGACGATGAGAAAAGAGAGCTGAGCTCCCCCCTGGTTCCGGGCCATCGGGTTCCTCCCTGCAGGTTTCACATTAATTGCGAAACCTGGCCACTATCGTCGGTCCAAACCTGAGCATGAAATGCCAGGGTCCGGCAACGACTCGGTTAAGGTTCATTTCCTTCCGGGTCCCTGTCTACGCCACGGATAGGCCCATCAGCCAGAATCAGAGGTGCAGAAGAACCAAGCCACGAAGAGGAAACCGACTGCGCCGGACACCACCCCGTAACCGATCCGTCCCCGGGACCGGAAGCGGTGATCCTACGACGAGGGTGCCAGCCCGTCAAGCAGCCCAGAAATCAGGAGGATGGACATTCGCAGGCGCCTGAGATCGGTTTTTTGGCGGGCCTGGAGCGTTTCCGACCGTACACTCCCCCAAATGCCCTGTTCACCACGGATGTTCCGAATCACAGGTGTGCGGTGGGCCCTGAGGCCCCTTGGCCACCGGAAAGCGAAGTCTTGTCCCAGAACCTGTTCCTGATCGATGGACGCTACCAGATCTACCGCGGCCACTATGGCATGAGACCGCTGACCGATAGCCGTGGTATGCAGGTTCAAGCGATCTATTCGATCGCAGACCTACTGCTGAGATTGTGCCGCGACCAGCAGGTCGAGCTGTGGGCGGTGGCGATGGAATGCGATGGCCCGACGTTTCGCCACAAAATGTACCCCGAGTACAAGGCGAATCGAGATGCGATGCCAGAGGAGTTGAGACTCCAGTTGCCCTGGATCGACCGCATGCTCGAGGCCTTTCGAGTTCCCATCCTGCAAGTCGATGATCACGAGGCGGATGATTGCATCGCCACGATGGCCACCCGCGCGGCGATGGAGCAGATCGAGGTCAGGCTGCTGACGCGAGACAAGGATCTGGAACAGGTGATTTCTGATCGGGTCAAATTTCTCGACGAGCGAAGCGGTGATCTGTACGGTCCCGAGGAATTATTCGAGAAGAAGGGCATTCGACCCGATCAGGTGATCGCATATCAGTCGCTGGTCGGCGACTCTTCCGACAACATTCCAGGAGTGGCTGGCATCGGTCCAAAGACTGCGGCCAAGGTGCTGGCGGTGACCGATGACCCGGAATCCTTGCTCGAAGATCCGGTCCCCGAGGGGATCCCTGCTGCGGCGTTGAAGAAGATTCGTGCTTGCCCCGATCAGATGAAACTCTCGAAAGAACTGGTGACGCTATCCATCGATGCGGCCATCGACACGGCACCGACCGAACTGAAGCGGATCTCTCCAGATCATGATCGGCTGGCGGAGTTGTTCAGGGAACTGAACTTCAGTCGTTTCCTCAAGATGATCGATCAACCCGTGGAAAAGCAGGCGAGCCTGTTCAGCGGATTTGAAGATCCCTCATCTTCTTCCGCAGAGTCCTCGCCCTCGACCACCACCAAGTCCCCCCCCACCCTTGTCAAGACTCCGGAAGAGCCGGTCGATTACCAGCTGGTGACGACCCTCGATCAGTTGCAGCAGGTGATAAAACGTTGTCGTGATGCGGGTCGCTTTGCCTTCGATACCGAGACCAGTTCCCTCGACACGATCCGCTGCAAGGTGGTCGGCTGCAGCATTGCCGTCGAGGCGAAGGAGGCGTGGTACATTCCCTTCTCCTCTCCAGCCGGTGACGGTCCCATTCCGCTGGCACAGTTGCTCGAGCAACTCTCTCCGCTACTGGAAGATGAGAGCGTTGGGATCATCGGTCAGAACATCAAATTCGATGCTCAAGTGATGAGGAATCTGGGAGTTCAGCTGGCTGGAATCTGCGGCGATCCGATGATCTCCGCCTACCTGATCAATCCTCTTCGTGGGCGCTACGGCCTCGATGGCCTGGTCGGAGAGCGCCTCGGTCACACCATGATTCCCATCCGAGAACTGATCGGAGAGGCAGGATCCGAGACTTCGATGGACCAGATCGAGCCGGAAAAGATCTCTGACTACGCTGCAGAAGATGCGGATTGGACCTTACGCCTGCACCAGGATCTGGACCAAGAGATCACGGAGTTGCAACTTCGGCAGGTATACGAGGAGGTCGAACTACCACTGGTCGAGGTACTGGTTTCGATGGAGCGTGAGGGGATCTCACTCGATCTGGATCAGTTGAAGAAACAGGAACTGAACCTCACCAGCGAGATGGAGCAGGTCGAACAACAGATCCACGAAGGTGCAGGAGAGCCGTTCAACATCGCCAGCCCCAAACAGTTGCAGAAGGTCCTGTTCGAGGACCTCGGGTTCTCCACCAAGGGTCTCCCCAAGACCAAGACCGGTATCAGCGTCAAGGCGGAGACCCTCGAAGAGCTGGCGATTCGGCACCCCGAGCACACTCTACCCGCGGCGATCTTGCGCTATCGTAGCCTGGCGAAATTGCTCTCCACCTATGTCCTCGCCTTGCCCCAGCACCTGCATCCGGAGACGGGCAGGATCCACACCGAATTTCGGCAGACGGTGACCGCCACCGGCAGACTCTCCTCGAACCGCCCCAATCTGCAGAACATCCCGATCCGCAGCGAAGAAGGGCGGCAAATTCGCCGTGCGTTCGTCCCCAACCGTCCCGGCTGCATCTTCGTCTCGGCAGACTACTCACAGGTCGAACTTCGCCTCCTCGCCCACCTCACCGCCGACGAAGGGCTACTCCATGCGCTTCACTCGGGAGTCGATATTCACGCCTCGGTCGCAGCGCGAATTCACGGTAAGAGTATCGAAGAAGTCAATCGCGAAGAGCGTGCGGCAGCGAAGGCGGTCAACTTTGGCCTGATGTACGGCATGGGTGCCTTTGGGCTCGCTCGAGATATCGGTGGGTCGGTGGCGGAGGCCAAGGAGTTCATCGAGAACTACTTCAGTCAGTTTCCTGCCGTCCGAGACTGGATGGATGCGACCAAGCGCCATGCTTACGAGCACGGGGAGGTCCGCACCGTCACCGGTCGCCGACGCCCGATACCGGAGATCCGTTCCCGCCTCGCTCGAGAAAAAGCGCAGGGAGAACGCTATGCCATCAACAGTGTGGTGCAGGGTTCGGCCGCAGACCTGATCAAGTTGGCGATGATCGAGGTGCACAAGCAGGCGCTAGCGAGGGGACACGAGGCAAGAATCTTGCTCCAGATCCACGACGAGTTGTTACTCGAGGTTCCCGAGGCGCTGGCGGATGATTGTCGTGATTGGCTGAAATCCAGCATGGAGGGGGTGATGGAGATTTCGGTTCCCCTCGAGGTCCAGATCAGTAGCGGCAAGGACTGGTTTGATGCCTCGAAGTAACCACTCCAATCATCGAAATCCACCGGTTGCAGCCCCATGGACCGTTGCTGTCACCGGGGGAATCGGATCTGGAAAGAGCACCGTGGCGAGGATCTTCGAAGGTTTCGGAGCTCACCGAATCGATGCTGATCAGATCGCCCAGCAGCAACTGGATCTTCCGGAGGTTATCTCCCAGGTGGAGCAGGCGCTCGGTTCACAAGTGGTCTCGGCGGATGGGAAGCTCGATCGTGCGATCATCTCACGGCTGGTTTTCTCCGATCCAGACTCCCTGAAACTGCTGGAGAGCATCATCCACCCCAGGGTACGGAAACAGATCGAGGTAACACTTGCGAAAATAGCCCGGATAGGGTTCGATGAGTCCAGCCCGCTCCCTGAAGGGCGGCCTTTGATCCTCCTGGATATCCCCCTGCTCGAAAGTTCCCCCCTCAAACAAAATGTTGATCGGGTGCTCTTCGTGGCGACTCCAGCCCAGCAGCGAGAGAAGCGAGTCCAGGAATCAAGAGGTTGGCCAGCAGGCGAGAGAGAATCGAGAGAAGCCTCCCAGGCGCCCCTTGCGGACAAGGAGGCGGCTGCGGACGCAACGATCTTCAATGCGGACAAGGTGTCCACCGAGGAGATCAAAAAACAATGCCAGGAATTCCTCGACCAGTGGATCGTCCACTGTCGCGGGGAGCAGGAATGAGAAGACCGAGGTGAATTTCTGATGACTCCACGACCAGCCAAATCATCCGGAGATGAGTCTTCCGGAGATCGCGGATCCAGATCCAGATCTGGATCCTCTCGCCCGAAGAAGATCAGCCGTAGACCGAGCAAGGCCACTGGATCTACCGGGCGAAAGAAGCGGACCATCCGCAAGGCTCCACCAGCACCAAAGCTCGAGGGCCTGCCGATGGATGTAGAGGACCTCGACGAGATTCCTGTTCCCATCTCAGGTCACATGCCAGAATTGCACCTCAACGAGATGCACAAGATGACGATGGCAGAGTTGCAACAGATGGCTCGAGATGACGGATTCGAAGAGATCGCCGGCAAGAAGAAGCAGGATCTCATCTTCGAGATCCTCAAGATGCGCGCACAGGCGGCAGGAGTGATGTACGGCGAGGGGGTTCTTGAAGTCTTGCCAGACGGATTCGGATTCCTTCGCTCCCCCCGTTACTCTTACTTCCCTTGCGCCGACGACATCTACGTCTCCCCCTCACAGATCAGGCGTTTTGGACTGGTCACAGGCACCGTCATCCAGGGACAGGTACGCCCCCCCAAGGAAGGTGAGCGGTACTTTGCCCTGCTCCAGGTCGATGCCATCAACTACGAGGATACGGATAAGGTCCACGCGAAGGTCGTGTTCGACGACCTCACCCCGCTCTATCCCGATGATCGCCTCCTGATGGAGACGGATACGGATGTGGTCGAGACCCGGATCATCGATCTGGTGACGCCGATCGGTAAGGGACAGCGCGGCCTGATCGTGGCTCCGCCCAGGACCGGTAAGACCGTCATCCTGCAACTGATCGCCAATGCCATCGCTACCAATCATCCGGATGTGGATCTGATGGTGCTGCTGATCGACGAGCGCCCCGAAGAAGTGACTGACATGGAGCGGAATGTCCGTGGAGAGGTGATCTCCTCCACTTTCGACGAACCTTCCAGTCGTCATGTTCAAGTGGCAGAGATGGTCATCGAGAAGGCGCGGCGATTGGTTGAGTATGGCCGTGATGTAGTGATCTTGCTCGATTCAATCACTCGTCTGGGCCGGGCCTACAACAATGAAGCCCCCCACTCTGGCAGGATCCTCTCCGGTGGAGTCGACGCCGGCGCACTGCAGCGACCGAAGCGTTTCTTCGGTGCGGCCCGTAACATCGAAGAAGGTGGCAGTCTGACAATCCTTGCCACGGCGTTGATCGATACCGGGTCCCGGATGGACGAGGTGATCTTCGAGGAGTTCAAGGGAACCGGAAACATGGAACTCCACCTTGACCGACGCCTGGCTGACAAGAGAGTTTGGCCAGCCATCGACATCAATCGATCAGGTACTCGTAAAGAAGAGCTGCTGATGAGTGCAGAGGAGATCAAGAGGTTGTGGATTCTCCGCAAGGTCCTCAATGACATGAGCCCTGTCGATTCGATGGAGATGCTGAAGGCGAAACTGAAACAGACCAACACCAATGTAGATTTCTTGCTGGCACTCAACACAGAACGGCAAGATTGATCGGTCGCCCACTGCGCCTGGCGTGAACATCAGTGATTTTGTAAAATCGGTTTCCCCTCCAGGGCCCCACTCCACTGCTGCGATGTGATCTGCGGCGATGTGATCTGCGGCGGCCCGACGAGAGTACAGACCAGAAAATGGGCCGCTGCGGATCCGCAGCGGCCCATTTTATTTTCATTGAATCCGATCGATGCCCAGAGATTTCTATCCAGAAAAGGTCTAGCCGTTCGTTCGAACCACCATCGTCAGAGTTCTAGGTTCTGTCTGCTTCTCATTGAGCACTCGAACCGAAATCCTGAAAGCGGGTGGAACGTATGCCGCCCGATAGCGCAATCCTCCCTGGTCCTGATCCCACTTGCTGGAAGGAATCGCTTCCTTGAGAAAGATCCGCCCATCCTGGTTGTAGAGCATCGTAAATTCTTTGGATGGAAAAGAACTTCCACCATCGGTCCAGATGAACATCTTGTCACCTGGACGCAATTGAGAGAACTTCACTTTGGTTCTGGAGTAGTTGAACTGCACGGGAATGTTCTCTCCCGTGGTCAGATTCCTGATCCCTGCACGAGCATTGGTCCGCAAAGTGGAGAGGAACCCTCCATAGAGGAATCTCTTGGCCAGGGTTCCATTCCGCGATCGAAGGTTAGGATCCTCTGAGACCACCAGTTCGGGAGTGAGTTCAACCGAAGGGCTCATGAAGCCACCAGGCTTGTTGTCGAACTGATTATCGTAGAAGTACTCGATTCTCAGATCGGTCACATTGGAGCACAATTCGACGATTTTCTTCCGTACTCGAACCTCTGTTGAACGATAGTTATTTATTCCCAGGTCGACGTAGCGGATCGACTTCAGCAGTACCAGTGATCGACTGTCGGCGTAACTGAGTTCATCATCCGCTGGTATTTTTCCGTCATTCCTCTCCAGTTCCAGTTTTCTTGGATCCGCAAGGAAGTACTCGACATTGGCCATCCGGATCGAGCCATCGACCTCGACAGGGGCTTTGAAGTAGATGGAGTCGTTCCAGTGCTCCACTGGTTCGTCCGGCCTCGGCTGGTCCAGTTTGTACTTACGTTCAAACAGGGTTGCTGCTTCGTCGTACTTGCTGGGTGTTCCACCCTGGAGATTCGGGCCCACGTCCTGGTCCTTGAGTTCTTCTCCATCATCCCAGTATCCCGTCGAGCGCCCTTGATCCTGATAGAACTCGAGCGATGCGGTCGGCACCATCTTCGACAGGTTCTCATTGATATCGTCGAGGGCGTAGCGGAACTTCTGGTACGTCTCCACTGTGGTGATGGTGGAGTCATAGATTCTCTGGGAGTCCGTGCCTACCTGAGAAATAATCAGCGATATGATCGCAGCCAGGGTCAAGGCAACGAGCAGTTCGAGGAGGGTGAAGCCTGTGTCCTTGTGGACCGGCTGTGGCTCATCGATGGACAAGGATTTGAGTCTCGTAAATCGGATCCGCACTGGTGGTTCCCTCCCTGAAGGACCTGAATACGAGGATATCCACCTCGTACAGATCCCCTGCCGGAATTAAACTCGCATCTGTGGGGTAGTCAAAATCTAGGCTGCCATCCTGCTTGGCAGAACGAATCGAAAATGCGAACGAGTACTGATTGATCGGATCGTCATCGACGACATTGTAGTCCTCCGCCCATTCCGAGTCGAAGAACCTGTTACTCAATCGATAGACTCTTCGCACATCATAGGTCTCGTACTCTTCATATGAGTTGGAAATCTTGCGGTCGTCACCGTCGTCGTCCGCTTTGGTAGGATCCCCTCTTCCATTGGCGCGTTTATCAGAGGTTCCGTCCTCGACTTCTCTGATCCCGCCCACATCTTCGACGTCCCAGCTGATTCCATCCGATTCAGGAAACAGAAAGATCTTACCTCGCTCGTAGAATTCGCTCCGCTTCATCTTGGACTTGCCATCCGGATTGGGACTTGGCAACAAGATGTAGTAATCCCCATCTGTACGGACAGTCTTGAGGCTCGACGGTAACGGGTCGACCACTCCATCATGACTGAAGATGAAATAGGTCCACTTCCCATCGGCGCTCTGGCGCTTGCGTTCCCTCAGGCCTTCTCGAATCGCCTGCTCTACCGATTGAGTGATAATCACGGCATTGGTGGTCTCTACCGCCTGCTTCCCTGACCGCATGGCGACCGGGAAAACCGCCAGTAACCCCAACAGCCCGACTGTCAGAATCACGACGGCCAGCAGGATTTCCAGGATGGTAAATCCCTGGTCTCCGCTTTTCTGGCGCATCAAGACTCATCCTCCCCGATCTTGCTCATCACTCGACCGGTGGGCCGTATGTCGATGTAACAGGAGGTTCTCGATCCCTTCTGATGAAGGATCAGATCTCCTCCGCTGGGAGGGTCGGATTGGAAGCGATAACTGGGTATGTCATCCAATCTTCCGAAATCTATCGTTCCGTCCTTGAGCAGTTTGACGAAGATGTCTTCCCGCCCGGGCTTCCAGTGTGTTTGTCGCTTTTCTTCACGCTGCGATTGCAGATCCACAGGCATCTCGTCCCTCGAGGTGTCAGCGCTGCTCACTTCGTAACTGATGTGCTCACCATCGCGAACATTGATGGATCGTAATCCTCCAACGAACCCGCCCTTGTCATTCCCCTTGGGATGACGGTACATTCGAATCCCTGATTTCAGAAAAACCACGGAGTATTCCTGTTTCTTGGTCACCGCATTGTTCCTGGCCTCGTGGAACGTGCTCACGATGATGGCCGCAGCATTTCCGATGCGACGATCCTGAAAGATGGCCGATACTGCTGGAGCAATGAAGCCAGCAGCCATGATGATGATGCCGATGGTTACGATCATCTCGACCAGAGTAAACCCTGATCTGGATCGATCGGCCGTGATATTCATCTCCATCACGATCCCTTCTGCCAGTTGGAAATCAGATCGTCATAACTTTCATCCGAAGTATGGCCAGAAGAGCCATGACTCCAGATGTCGAACTGCTGGATGTTCTGAGGGCCGGTCCCGATGGTTCCTTCGCCTACATCTCGTGGATCCTCGGCATGGACCGACTCTTCATCATCCCAATCGAGGTGCGATTCGCCATCACTCTGCGGACTGTATCCTGACTCTCCAGTAGAGACTTCGTCGTAATGAATCGGCTCTCCCCATGCGTCCAGCAGTTGAATCGCTTCTGTATCGCCATCCGAGGGTGGTGAGAGTTCATCATTTCGAAACTCTCCCATTGGAGGCTCTTCTCCAACAACTCGGATCTCTCCATTGCTCTTGGTTCGGGTCAGGATCAGCGGTTGGGTCAAGGTGTAGGTCAATGCGGCACCGCCGGTCAGATAGGATCCATCCCTGGTGATTCGATCGTCACCATCGAGACCATCGATGGGAAATGCTCCCACCTTGGAGTGGTAACCATCGATCAACAAACTGACGCGAGCGAGCAACGCTTCAGTCCTGGCCACCGACGCACTCTCGAGGTACTTACCGGCTCCCACCGCTAGCATCGACATCAAGAAAACGATGAGGGCGATGGTGACCAGTAGTTCGACCATGGTGAATCCAGCAGATTGCGCATCTGTAGAGCGAATCAACTTCGGTTCTGGACTACCAGTTACCGATGTCATCGTATTCCTCTTCTCCATCTTCGGCTACGCCGTAGCAAGCATCGTTCACGCTATCGGGGCCCGCCGACCAGAGATCGAATCCTGACCGTCGAATCATCCAGTCCTCCTTGGTTCGCTTGGAACGATTCTCACGATAGAAGTAAGGCACTTGCCAGGGGTCAAAGTAGAACTTCTCCACATCGGGATCGAACAGATCGCTTCGTCCTGCTTTCTTGTACTCTTCCTCGAAATCTTCATCTATCACGACGATGTTCGAGGTATTCAGTTCGAGGTAAGGTGCATTTTTGCCACCTTTTCCATTAGGAGGACGCTCGCCTGCGATCCCTTCGAACATCGAAGGAAATCCGTTGAACTCCTCGGGGTCATCGACATCGAGATCCCACCCGGGATAGACCCCTTCATCGCGATTGAACTGTTCGAGTGCGTTCTTGAGGGTCGAGATATCAGTGGTGGCCTGGGCTTCCGCAGCCTTGGCCTGTGCTTGCTGGATCATCTTGGTCACCAGGGTCGCCAGCACCGCGATGATGGAAACCACGATCATCAATTCGATGAGTGTGAATCCACCGACTTTGCGCTGGCTACCAGAGGCAGGATTTATCGCAGATTTATCCTGGCAACATTCACCATCTCGGATGCGCTTGGGATGAAGGATGGGGTTAAATTTGAAGTACATACTGGTATTTCCTTCCGAGAGAACTGCACCCCTATGGAATCTGGGACGGATTCCACTCTGCAGGTGCATGCGCAGCTACTGGCCGTGCAGTCCACATTGTGACGAACCAGAACAAAGAGGCAAGCCCCCACAGCGAATGGAGATGCGTCCATTTCGGGGCTCCCCCATCGGCGTGGCCACAGACCCGCCTACCGCAGACCCACCTGGCGCTGACCATCAGGAGTCGATCAGATATTCTTCGATAAAGCCTGTATCCAGATTGCCTTTGACGAAATGGAAGTGCTTCAAAACCTCCCTGTAGAAGGGAATGGTGGTGTGGACCCCCTCGATCACGAACTCATCGAGTGCCCTTCGCATGGTTCCAATCGCCTCTTCCCGGCTCTCCCTGTGCACGATGAGTTTCCCCAGAAGTGAATCGTAAGTACTGGGGACTGTGTAGCCAGAATAGACGTGGGAATCGAAACGAACCCCCATTCCTCCAGGAACCCTGAACTCGCCGATTTTCCCCGGCGAAGGAGCAAAGCCATTGGAGGGATCTTCGGCATTGATCCGGCACTCGATGCAGTGACCCTGGATTCGTACATCTTCCTGCCGATAACGAAGAGGTGCGCCCCCCGCCACGCGGATCTGTTCCTGCACCAGATCGATGCCGGTGACCATCTCGGTGACCGGATGTTCGACCTGAATCCTGGTATTCATCTCGATGAAGTAAAAACTACCATCGGGATCGAGGAGGAACTCGATGGTCCCTGCCCCACGGTAATCTGCGGCCACGGTCAGATCGATGGCACACTTACCCATCCGTCCTCGAAGATCATCATCGACTGCCGGTGAAGGACTCTCTTCCAGCAACTTCTGGTGACGTCGCTGGAGGGAGCAATCCCGCTCACCCAGATGAATGACACTTCCGTAGGAGTCCGCCATCACCTGGATTTCGATATGCCGAGGTTTCTCGATGTACTTCTCGATGTAGACATCGGAGTTCTTGAATGCGATTTCCGCCTCGCTACCGGCAGCCTGGAAAGCCTGGCCAAAGGAGGATTCGTCCCTCGCGACTCGCATCCCCCGGCCGCCGCCTCCGGCCACCGCTTTGACCAGTACAGGGAATCCAATCTCGCGCGCCACAACCAGCGCTTCTTGCTCATCTGCGATCACTCCTGGAGAACCAGGGACCACCGGTACTCCGACCTTCTTCGCCAGTTCCCTGGCGGCAGCCTTGTCGCCCAACTGACGGATATTCTCCACCGTCGGCCCGATGAACTGGATATTACAAGACTGACAGATCTCGGCGAACTGAGGACTCTCCGAAAGGAATCCATACCCTGGATGGATGGCTTCCACATTGGAAATTTCGGCGGCAGCGATGATCTTGGAAATATCGAGATAGGAGTGTGCACTGGCCGCGGGACCGATGCAGATTTTATCATCGGCAAGGTCCAAGTACCCGGCACCACGGTCCGCCTCCGAGTAGACCACCACCGTCTCGATGCCGAGTTCTCGACACGCACGAATAATCCGCAAAGCAATCTCACCGCGGTTGGCGACCAGGATTCGAGAAAATGGTTTCATCGGAGAAGCTCGATCTCAGGAGAAAAGAAACAGGGGTTGGCCAAACTCGACGGGATTCCCATCATCGAGAAGCACGGATTCGACGACACCAGTTCGGTCTGCCTTGACCTCGTTCATCACCTTCATCGCTTCCACGATACAGAGCACTTGCCCTTCCTGAACCTGATCCCCCACCTCGACAAACGGCTCTGCGTCTGGCCCCGATGAACGATAGAAGGTTCCCACCATCGGCGACTGGATCGCCTTCGCGGGATCAAAGGCCGCTGCATCACTCGCTGGGGTTTCCACCGGAGCGGGCACAACGCTGCCTGCCGGAGCATGGAGAGTGCTCATCGAGACCACCTCCCTGACCTTCTCGGGTCGTTTCCGCAGGCGGATGCGTTGATCACCGTCGACCACTTCCAACTCCTCGAGTTGGTTGCGATCCATCAATTCGATCAGTTCCTTGAGGCGTGAAGTCTCCACGGGGTCCGTCCGGTCGAGTTGTGGATCCTCAGGCAACCGAGGAATCCGGGTGAGGGGTCTTCGACCCGTTTCGGGGATGGTAGGGATCCCCGCAGGGATGGTCAAGTCTGACCGAAAACGCAGATGCGGCGACCTGGGTACTCTAGAATGACCCGCGAGCAGCGGCTGGATCCCGCAGCACAGCAGCAGGGAGCAGGAGAAATGGTTCTGACACCCGGGAGAGACCTCTCTCGCCCCCCGGAATCGGCTCGATTTCGGGTCCGGCAAAAGCAACGTAGCCGCCTGGACCTATGGCTACAGGCGCGGCTAGGCTGGAGTTCTCGCAGCAAAATCCAGAAATTGATCTCCCTCGGGAGAGTGCGACTCAACGGCGAGGTGGCCCGCGCCTCGACCCGGGTCGGCTGCGGGGACGAAGTAGAAGTTCTGCTCGAAACCGGATCTGCCCCCGAGTCTCCCCCTGATAAATTGCCGGTATTGATGGAAGATCCATGGCTCCTGGCAGTGGAAAAACCGACCGGAATGCTGGTCCATCCCGTGGGCAAGACCCATGTCGGGACCGTCATCGATGGCCTCCACCGCCAGTGGCGAGAATTAAATGACCGATCGAACCGTAAGGTCATTCACCGTCTGTGCCATCGTCTCGACCGAGACACCTCGGGCCTGTTACTGCTGGCCAAGACGGTTCAGGCGAGGAGATTGCTGCAAGATGACTTCGAGGCGAACCGGGTCCAGAAATCCTACCTGGCCATCGTCGAGGGAGTTCCCGAGCAACCCACATTCGAGGTCAATGTCGGGGTCTCTGCTCACATCGACCGTAGTCGCCAGCACGATCACCGGCTCGCTCGCGCGGACGCTGTCACCGGCAAACCATCTCTCACTCGCTTCCAATGGCTCGCCTCGAAAAATGGCATCTCGGCGCTGCTGTGCCGCCCCATCACCGGGCGGCAAAACCAGATTCGAGTGCACCTGCAGTCAGTCGGGCATCCGATCCTGGGAGACGATGGCTACGGTCAGACCGAGCAAACGCTGCTCGATCGCGGCGCTCGACTGCCAGCGGCAATCTCATATCCGGCCCGGGCATTGCTGCACAGTTTTCAGTTACGATTCCCCCATCCCATCTGGAAAATACCGGTCGAGGTGCGATGCCCTCCTGCGGCAGACATCCGACCCCTCCTCGAGGCGTTAGAGGTGGATCCAGCGATCTTGCCCACCCTGAAAGCTCTTCAATCCATCGATGGAACCGCTTGCCAAGAGGGCCAGGGTGCCACCAGATGAGTCCCGGAGACGGATCGGTCCCAACGATCGACCCGTTTCTCTGATTTTGACCAAGATCAAGGAGGACAGCGGCGATGAAGATCGCAGTTTGCATGAAGCGGGTTCCAGACACCGCCACCCGACTCACCTTTGCCCCGGATGGACAATCGATCGACACTTCCGAGGTGCAGTGGGTGATCAGCCCTTACGACGAATTCGCCATCGAAGAGGCCCTTCGCATCCGTGAGCGTCACGGCGAGGGAAGCGTCACCGTCATCACTGTCGGTACCGAGTCCTCGACCAAGGAACTGCGCCAGGCTCTCGGCATGGGGGTCGATGATGCAGTGCTGGCCAGTAGCGAGGAGCCGCTCGACCCGATCCAGACCGCTCGCGCGCTCGCATCTATCCTCGAATCGCGAGCCGATGATGTAGTGCTCTTCGGTCGCCAAGCGGTGGACTCTCAGGGCGCCCAGGTAGGAGCCCTGGTGGCTCGCTTACTCGACCGCCCCTTCGTCAACGACATCGCAGCCATCTCGATCGAGGGAGATCAGGTCCGCATCGAGCGAGAGGTCGAAGGTGGACGTGAAGTGATCGAAGGGCCACTGCCCATCGTGGTCGGCGCAGACAAGAGTCTCAATGATCCTCGCTATCCGAAGTTGAAGGAGATCATGAAGGCAAAGAAGAAGCCGATCGAGATCGTCACCCCTGAAACCGGTGCTCCAGCTCTGGAAACGATCGCCCTCACTCCACCGCCTCCACGTCCCGAAGGTCGTATCGTCGGGGAAGGTCCCGATGCTGTGGAAGAACTGATTCGAGTGCTTCGTGAAGAAGCCAAGGTCATCTAGAAACGATCCTGGAGAGTCACCATGAAAATTGTCGTCTGGATCGAATCCAACAGTGGCAAGGTCAAGGCCAGTAGCCTCGAAGCCCTCGGAAGCGCCCGTCTACTGGCAGACTCCGCAGATGGTGAAGTAATCGGGTTTTGCTGTGGAGAAGGTGCGGGTGAGGTCGCCAGTTCGATTCTCAGCGCCGGAGCTCACCGCATCATCACTCGTGAAGGAGACTCTCTCACCGACGCCCTCAGCGATGCCTTCGCCGCCGAACTGTCCCAGATCGCCACCTCCGAGTCCGCTGATCTGGTACTCGCCTCCGCCACTTCGAGTGGCAAGGAAATCATCGCTCTGGCAGCCGGGGGCCTCGGCACCTGCGTCGCATCCGATTGCATCTCCATCCGCCATGAAGGAGATGCTTTTGTCACCGAGCGCCCCATCTACGCCGGCAAGGCCCATCACCAGCAGAAGTGGATCACCAGTCCAGCCTTCATCTCTCTGAGACCCAATTACGGAGAAACAGTCGAACGAGATGCCGCTCTGGTCGATTCGCAGGAAGCGACCGGGAAATCGGTGCTGAAACGAACCGCATTTGTCGAGGGAAGTCTCGGCAAGAAGGAGTTGACCGAGGCGGAGATCATCATCTCGGGAGGACGAGGTCTCAAGGAACCGGAGAACTTCGCACTACTGGAAAGTTTGGCGGAGATCCTGGGAGCGGCGGTCGGCGCTTCCCGCGCAGTGGTCGATGCCGGCTGGCGACCCCATTCCGATCAGGTCGGGCAGACGGGAAAGACGGTCAGTCCGAAGTTGTACATCGCAGTGGGGATCTCTGGAGCGATCCAACATCTGGCGGGTATGTCCTCTTCCAGGACCATCGTCGCCATCAACAAGGATCCGGGCGCTCCCATCTTCTCGGTCGCCACCTATGGCCTGGTGGGCGATCTGTTCGAGGTGATCCCACGCCTCGAAGAAGAATTGAAGGCAGTCCTGCAGTAACAGCTCAAATCGACGCCAATTCGCCCTGAATGGTCCCTCGTGGCAATCCAGAGCGGTTTTCACGGTCTACACATTTGCCGAATCCGGCCCCTCAGCCAACCACATCGTATTCTTTCTCGGGAGGATTCCCCCGCCAATGGGGCCCCCGGGAGGATCAAAGTGCACCTCATCATCGTCCAGGGACCCGGTCGTGGTCAGCGGATCGTTCTCGGATCCGATCCGATCACCATCGGTCGCGATCCCAGTAATGACCTCATCGTCGATGACACCCGCGCTTCCCGTAAACATGCCGAGGTGATCCCCGCCGGGGATGAGACCTGGCTGCTGCGCGACGGTGGCAGTCGTAACGGCACTCTCCTCAATGACGAGATCATCGATCGAACCATTCTCGAGCCAGGAGACGTGATCGGCATCGGAGACTGCCAGATCGCAGTGCATGCGGTGAAAGAGCATCTCAGTACCTTCTCCCTCAAAATCGACCCCGAGAGCCTGCAGAAACAGATGCGAAAGAGTGGCTCCAACGCTCAGGACTCGAAGAGTCTGCAGGAAGCCCTGTTCGAAGTGGGACTGCTGTCACAAACCGATCTACCCGCAGAACAATTGGTTCAGAAGGTGGTAGAGGTGATCGGTACCGGCGTTCAGTTCGAAGCATGGGGCTGGATTCGCTGGAATGACGAGACTGGCCCATACGCCACCGGTGCTCGAGGCTCCGACCCGACCAAAGCGGATCCGATCGATCTGGAAGCCCTCGACCCGAGCCTGACTCTGATCGAGGCGGCTCGTAGACGTCGGGAAGGGATGATCTCATCCCAGGTCGGCGATGCATTCCAGGCTAGCGTTTGCTTGCGCCGCAAGCAGGCCCTCTCGGCCCTCGCCTTGCCTCTCCATGGTCGTGGAGAAAGTGCCACGGTGCTTTACCTCGAAAGAGGAGCCGGTCTCCAGCCCTTCTCCGCAGAGGAGTTGCAATGGGTCGCAGCGGTTTCCGCTCAACTCTCGGTGGCACTGCAAAATTCGAGGTTGTTCGACGAGTTGAAACAGGCTCACGACGAGTTACTCCTCAGTCGTGAACAGTTGACCCGTCAAGAAAAGATGGTGGCGATCGGTCGCCTCGCCAGCGGGTTCGCCCACGACCTCAACAACCCGCTCGCCTCGGTGATCGGATTTCTGCAACTAGCACAGCGTGGGCTCGGGCAAGAACAGGACAGTTCTAGCACCGGTCTTCACATCCAACGTGCCCAGGACGCAGCAGATTTTTGTCGGGCTCTATGTCGTAACTTGCTCGCCTTTGCCAGAACTCGACCCTTCAGCCAGAGTAGTGCAGCACCCTTTCCAATTCTCCCGGCGATCGAAGGAACTCTGGCGATCTGCCAGGCGCGACTGCGGGATGCCGGCCTCGAAACGGTGCTCGAAGTCGACAAGGAACTACTGCTGGCCGGAGACTCGACGGCTCTGCAACAGGTGATCATGAACCTGGCGCTCAATTCCGCAGATGCGGTGAAAGAATCGGGAACCGGATCCGTGCTGACCATCCGAGGACACCAGGGCGCCTCAGGAGGCATCGAACTGGAGATCGAGGATGACGGCCCGGGGATGTCCCCGGAGGTGGCCAAGCGAGCCTTCGATCCGCTATTCACGACCAAGGAGAGCGATCGAGGCAGTGGCCTCGGACTGTTCGTGGTGCACCGCATCATCGAGGGTGCCGGTGGCACGGTCGAGGTCGAAAGTAGCCCCGGTCAGGGAACCCTCTTCCGGATCTCGATCCCCGATGCACTCGCCCGGCTCGGCAGCGAGGAGATCGATCCTCTGCAGATCTCCAGCGAGTGGCAGGAGTCCTGATGCTGACTCCTCCATCTCTCCCGAAACTGGACATCCTGGTGGTCGATGACGATCCCTTCGTCAGAGAGACGATTCAGATCTTCCTCGAATCCGAGGGTCTCAAGGTCCGAACCGCCAGTTGTGGGGAAGATGGCATCGCACAACTACTCGAGCAGGAACCAGATGTCGCACTGGTCGACCTTCGTATGCCCCGCATGGATGGACTCGCTGTGCTTCGCTCCTTCAAGCAGCACGCGCCCGAAGTCGAGGTGGTGATGGCGACCGGAGATGCCACTCTGGAGAGTGCTCTGAGTGCCATGAAACTGGGGGCCTACTCCTACATAGAGAAACCGATCGTCGATCTGGAAAAAGACCTCCTCAGCGTGGTGCGACATGCCGCCGAGAGACGCCACTTGCGCCGAACCAACCGACGATTGCAAGGCGATCTGCAACTGGCTCTGCACCAACTCGACGCACAACGGAGGGAACAACGAATTGGCCATGAAGGATTCCCCATCGAGCAACTCCTGAGGCGGTGTAGCACCGCCAGTCCTACCGAATTGAAGGCGATGATCCTGTCCTACATTCCCGCTCCTGTGCCAGCACTCCTCTATCTTCGAAACGACCAGTTATTGATCCCCTGTGCCGCCCGGGATATCGACCTGCCCCCGATCGATGCGGTACTCCCAACCCACCGTTTTTCAGACCCGGGCGAACGGTGGCGGGAAGGAAATTTCCCGGATGTCTTCGCCGATCAGGATGAAGCTCTGATGCTGCCGCTCTTCTGGATCGGAGAACTGGTCGGATTGATCGTCCTTCCCGTCACGGATGAAGGTACTTTCAGCGACCCAGGCCATCGCCTGCTACGACGGATCGCAGACACTGCAGCCGTAATCCTCGGTTCCAGTGGAATTCGCACTTCGACACACACCGGTTGAGCCGAGGCAGCGCATCTCATACAAACTAGGGGAGCCCCGACGGAGATCCAGGAGGATCCCAGATGAGACCCCCCGATCGTGGCCGGAGTGGCAGCCCTCCGTGCAGCCAAATTTCGGTCAATACACTGATCCTGATGATCCTGGCACTGATGCTGTCGGGGAACGCAGGAGTTGTAGCCTCAACGATGATCCATCGGGCGGATGAACCCGGCTGGATCCCCCCCTTCAATTCCGAACTCGACGCTCTGGTGCGCCAGGTGGAGGAGAGTCGAGTCTCTGGAGATGAAGTAGCGATTCGAGATGCACTGGGGGCCCTGACGGAGCGCTTGATCGACGGCGATCCGGGAGGCAGTACCACCGTCGGAGGCGGGCATTCCATCGGTGCCGGACCATTCCTTCGTTCGACCATCTCGCAGTTGGATGTTCGACTGCGAAAAATCGTGCTCGATGAGATTCGTCTGCGAACCGCGAATCATTTCGCAGAGGCCCGATCTGCAGGACTGAACTCACGTCAGGACCAACGCCTCACCTCGACTCTGATGGATCTGCCGAAAGAGGTGTTCCCACCTCGATTGGCCAGCCAACTTGCGGAAGCGGCACTGGAACGGGGCGACCTGCAAACCTGGCGCCAGTTACTGCGTCGTGGCTGGATCGACGATCCGGGATACGAGTCGATCCCCGTTCCCACTCCGGCGTCCCCTCTCGCAGTAAATTCCGGAACACTGGTGCTGCCAAAGTTTCGCAGTGGCGATCCCGAACTCTCCGCATCCGATCCGATCTGGAAGTCGTCACGCGGTAGTTCTGGAGCAGTCTCCGATCGGTCCCGCGTGTGGATCCAACAACCGGGACAGATACGATCGATCGACCTCGAATCGGGTGAGGAAATGTGGCGGCGAATCCTCCCTGAACAATCTCGTCCCTTGCTTCCACGTACCCGGCTAATGCCGGTGCGGCGACAGCATTCCATCATCGCCACCTTGAATGACAAGGTGGAGGCGTTTGACGGCTCGACCGGCAACTGGTTGTGGCAAGTCTCCATCGATCAGATTCTCGGACCCGAGACGGAGCCGCAAATCATCCGAGCCATCTCCTCGCCTTGCCGGGTCAGTGGAGGTGTTGTGGTCGTGGCGATGAGAAGTGAAGGTGGGCGGCTCGAGGCGTTTGGAGCACTGATCGAAGATGGTGGGCGGATTGCCTGGGTTCGTCATCTCGGGGAAGCGGTCGGGGCGACCTGGTTGGCTCTCCGCTCGGCACCTGCCACCCCGGTCGAAGGGGATGGGCGGGTCCACTGGTCGACCGATCGTGGCACCGTCATCACACTTCGCTCTTCAGATGGAGCCATCGAGTGGATTCAAGATGTCGAGGGGCCGAGCCGCAGTGGCCTGAGAGATCACCTGATCGAGGAACGAGCCGCAGGAGTTTCACTGCGAAGAAATGGCTCTCGTCTGTTCGTCTCGACCCCTGGCTCCTCTCGAATCACCATCCTCGATGAGACCTCCGGCACAGCACTCGGAATCATTGCCACCAGTTCCCCCCACTGCTGGAATCTCTCCGGCGATGGAAGTTCCTTGCTGATTGTCGAGGATCAGGAACTGGTGCTGTGGAGTTGCAGCGCAGGAAAGACTCCCCGCTTCTCCTGGAGTCTGCCATTACCTTTTCCGGTCACCGGAAAAGGTTCGGATGCCATCGCAGCATCCGATGGAGGCTGGTGGATCAGTTCCGATCAGGCGCTGCTCTCGATCGATGCTGCCGGTCAGAAGTTGACACTGCAGGGCCTCGACCTCCCTGCCCACTCGCTACTCGCGCTGGAGAACTCCCTGATGGCATCCGCAGGATCCGAGGTGAGCATCTTGACCCGAGTGGACAGCGCCGCCGAGGCGGTCTGGCAACAAGCGATCTCGGGCTACATCGATCCGCGCTGGTTGCCAGACCTGGCCGGAGAATCCCCCGCCCAACGAGCTCACCGCGGCACCGTCCAGCTTCTACTGGAACGATCCGACATTTCCCTGACCGGAAATGAGCGAACTCGTCTCGAAACCGCGCTCATCTCTGCCCAATCTCGACCAGAGGATCGGATCCGTCTTGCCTGGCAGCGAGCGATCCGCGAGGAGCAACTGGGAGATGCCGCAGGAGCAACCTTCATCTGTCATTTGATGCTGGGAGAAACGTGGCGCAACCTCGAATCCACCCGGGTGCTGACACGACAAGGAACGACCGTCGATGCCGCCACCGCATTCACCCACCTGTTGCTGCAACTCGATCAACAACCAGGAGGAGATGACCGGGTCGCCCTGAGGGAGCAACGTGCCTCCAGGGTGGTGGCTGAACGGCTGGACTCCTCTCCCTCTGCCGAGTCCTGGATCGACCTGGCCCGATCGATGCCCGGTTGTGCTACCGGTCGCCGCGCTCGATTGGAAGCGGCACAGTCTCTCTACCAACTCGGTGACCTGGAGGGATGCTTGCTCCAGATCGACTACCTGGTGATCCATGAACCCGACAGTGACGAGTCGCTGATCGCCAGATTACGCAGATCCGAGGTACTTCGTGAACAGGGTCGCCTGTCCGAAGCGATCGAAGAGATCGTCGCTCTCGATCTGGACCACGGCGACCGGACCCTGACCCGCAAAGTCCACGGGGAAGAGGTCGAAATCACTCTGGGAGAGCGGTTGCGGGAGTTGCGGGAAGAGATCTCGACCCTCCCAGAGCGGCGAAGGGACCATCCCGGGTTGCCGCTACAACTGGCCTGGAGCGGAAGACTGGACCTGGGACAGAGTCGATCCACCAGCGTCTGGCCACTCTCGGACCACGATTCGCTGGAAGGGGATTCCCGATACCTGGTGCTGACCCCTGATTCCGCAGCCCTGTTCGAATCGATCGACGGTCTACTGCTGTGGAAAACTGATCTGGAGAGAACCGAGATGTTGGTCAAGGATGGAATCATCCTGACTCGCAGGGACCTGCCCTCCGATCCACTACTGTTCGACGCCTCTGGAGTGATTGTCCACGATCGAAACCGAGCCTGGCGCCTCAACCTGGCGGATGGCTCGGTGGTCTGGCATCACAGGATGCCTCTCGATGAAAACTTCTCCGATCAGGAGATCATCATCGAGCACTCCTGTGCCGGTTCTGGAATCGTCGTGCTCAGTGGTGAAGACGAAAAAATCATTGCCATCGATGCTCTCGATGGCCAGTTGCTGTGGACTGCACCTCGATCAGGAATCCTGCTCGACGATCCGATGATCGATGGAGATCGATTGCTGATCGGATATGCCATTCCCAACCTCGTCGAACTGCGATCGCTCTCCAGTGGTCAATTGATCAGCCAGGTCGAATTGGACGACGATTCGGGTGCCTTGGCCTCAGCCCCCATCGTGATGGCTGAAGGATTCATCTTCGCCAGTGAAAGAGGATCGATTTATCGCCACCACGATGATGGCACCCACCACTGGACCGCACAGATGCCTCACCTCATCTCGGAACTCCACCCGTCTCGATCGAGGAAGCAGATCGTTTCCGAGATGTTCTGGAGTTCTGAAAGAAGCACGCTGGTCGGGATCGATACCGCTGACGGAAAGATCGGTTGGGAAAAACGACTATCTCAGGAGCAACGCCGGATCACCTCATTGAGCATCGAAGATGATGAATTGCTGATCGTCTGCGGAGATTTCCAGCAACGAAACGTCATCCGTCTACGATCGGTGCTCGCTCCCGATGAGGTGAAAACTCCCGAGGCAGAACTGGAATGGACTCACTCGCTTCCGCCCGCCTACGATGCAGTGGAACTGAGTCCTTCCGGTGACTGGATCATCATCGGCGACCGCATGCGAGGGGAAGCCTCGATACTCGATCGCGCCACAGGTACCCGACTCACCAGGCGCCAGGGACTCGGAACAGTCTCCGAACATCTGAATCAACTTGGACGGCTTCACCATGCCTCCGTCATCGGAGAAACACTGCTCACCGTCTCCTCTCGCGGCGCTGCCGGTTTCCGGGCTCAGCCCGTCCGGGAAGAGAAACTGCTGGCCTGGCAGTCGTTGCAAGATTCGCTCGACTGGAGAACCGAATTCGATCGCCTGCTCCTGATGCGCGAGTCGACCCGAGCCATCGATTTGCTGGAGGATACGATTCTTGACCATGGCCTGAGTTCAGAGGATCGAGCCGCTGCCAGCTGGCTTCTGGAGGGGGCCACCCGCCAACAAGCGAGAACACCACAAAGCGATCACGAAATCCCGAGGATGCTGGTGCCCCCATTGATCGACGGTTCACTGGATGAGCCGTGGAATGCCCAGGCCGGACTTCCCGTCGATCGGCCCCGCCATATTCGAGGTCTACAGGGCCATGGTGAGCCACTGGTCCCCTGGCAGGATCGAGCCGATCTGTCGGGACGTATTTTTCTCGGTTGGTCCACCGAAGGCCTGCATCTGGCGGTCGATATCGACGACGATATCGTCATTGCCCATCAGCGCGATTCCAAGTACTGGATCGGAGATTGCCTGGTGCTGGTACTGGACACCCTTGGAGATGGAGGGGTGCGCCCGCGCAAGGATGATCAAGTGTTGACCATCTCCTTCATGGCTCCTCGCGCGAACCCTCCACCACCGGCAGAGGGAGATCCCGATGGAGAAGGTGGAGAGGCACCCTTTGAAGCGGATGAGGAGGACTCTCCCGATGGAGAACATGTGGTGGCTCGAAGACCCGATGGGACCGGTTCCGTGTTTGAAATGACGATTCCCTGGCACACCATCGCCTCCATGAGGGGGGAATCCGAGTCGATTCCATGGCCAGGGATGAAGATGCGAATCGGCATCGCCGTCACCGATGACGACACCGGCAAGGGCGCAACCAAGTATCTGGGCCTGACTCCCGGGATGGTCCTGCACCGCAACCTGGATCGGATCTGGGAAGGTTGCTCTCCCGACTTGATGCTGCCGGTGAGGTTGGGCCGATGATGGGTGGTCTCCGATGGATCACAGGTAGCCTGTTGCTGACCCTGTTGTCGGGTTGCGTCACTCCCATCGATACCGATCGAGGATTTCCCCCCTTCTACCTCGAAAGAGAAGAGGTACTCGCCGATGGAGAGGTGCGTCAATCGCAGCACTTCTGGCCCTTATACAGCCATAGCACCACCACTCCCGATCGCGAGGAGATCCGCATCTTGTGGCCGCTGTTTGTCGATCGAATCGACCAGTCCGGGCGCAAGACCTGGCTCTTACCGGCATACCATCGAAGTGCCTACCGCCACTCCGATGACCAACTCGATGTCGATTCCTTTCTCCTGCCGTTTTTTCTCTGGGGCTCCGATCCAGATGAGGGGGACTACGCGGCCTTTGCACCGATCGGTGGAAGCCTCAAGGGATTGCTCGGCAAGGATCGAATCGATTTCGCTTTGTTTCCGCTGTGGGCACGAATGCAGGACCGTCAACAGATCACCACTTACTGGCTGTTTCCACTGATCGAACTGGACGAAGGTCCACTACGATCCGGATTCCGGGTCTTCCCCTTCTATTCCAGCACTCAGGGATTCACCAGCCACGGTAAACTACGCGACCAATCGAAATACGTCCTCTGGCCATTCTGGCATCAGTCGAGCCAGCAACTCGACACCGACAATCCGAGCCACTCCTGGTGGCTGTGGCCCTTCTACGGTCAGATCGAATCGGGCACCCGCCTGTCTCGGACCATCCTCTACCCGTTGTGGACCGAATCTCATGATTTCAGAACAGAGACTTCCACCTGGTCCTTGCTCCCCTGGTCGATCGGTACCCGAGAACGGCAGTGGAACCGTTTCCTGTTCCCGCCATTCTGGGGATACCATGACCGTCCGGGATTGAAGAAGGGTTACTTCATGTGGCCGCTGTGGCAGTGGGAGGAACAGTCCACTGCCAAACGAGATCGCACGGTACAGAGATTATTCCCCTTCTGGCGCCGGATCGTCGATCAGGACCCCGAACGAGGAACCCGGTCCAGTCACCTCCTGTGGCCACTGGCTCGCTGGAACACCGATGCCGAGGGGAACACGACCGCTTCTGCGCCTGCGCTGCTTCCTTTTGACTCGCCTCAAGGCTTTTCCTGGTCTCACGGCCGTGCCGGCCAGTTGATTCGCTGGCGCCAAGAGTCCCAGTCGTGGGGTCTCGAGCTACTCTGGGGACTTCTGACCGCTGAAAGTAGCGAACAGAAGGGTGGATTCTCGCTTCTCGGCGGCCTGCTCTCTCGCGACCGTGGCGTTGGACCGGATGACACCCGCTGGCGTCTGCTGTACATTCCTTTCTGAGACCGCCATCGGGAGGGAAACCGCTGGTGCGTCGAACCGAGACCTGTGGATCGGGTCGGGTAGCTCATCGCTGCGGGGGATGGAGCGAGATGTCAGGCTGGATCTCTGGACTCGGAGCATTTCTCGGTCGTAGTGCCGAGACCACCGGTTATGGGCTGGTCCTACTGGGCCGGACCCTATTCCATCTGCCCCACCTGCTGACCCGCCGTCGAATTCGCGACACCCTCGACCTCTGTTACACCTACTGCACCGGCTCCTTCACCGTCACTGCGGTGGTGGCACTCTTCACCGGGATGATTCTTGCACTCAACAGCGGTCTCTCTCTGCAGGAGTTGGGCCAGGAAGCGCTGATCGGCAGAATCGTCGCAGTCTCTCTGATCCGAGAGATGGGCCCCTTCATGACTGCGCTGATCCTGACCGCCAGCATCGGCAGCGGCATCGCCGCAGAACTGGGAACGATGAAGGTCTCCGAGGAGATCGACGCTCTGAGAATCATGTCGATCTCCCCGGTGCGCTTCCTGATCCTGCCAAGGATTGTGGCGTTGACTCTGGTCACCCCCGTACTGACCATCTTTGCCGGCCTCATCGGAATCCTTGGAGGAATGTTCGTCGCCTACTTCCAACTGGGAGTCGGATGGATGGCATTTCAAAATGATGGGCTGGAGTTCCTCACCCAGAAGGATGTGTTCACCGGCCTGTTCAAGTCCGTCGTCTTCGGCGTCACCATCGCCACCGTCGGCTGCACCCAGGGATTATTGACTCGTGGTGGTGCGACCGGTGTCGGTCAGGCAGCGAGGAGAGCGGTGGTCGTGACCTTCCTGCTGGTGATCATCATGGGTTACTACATCACATGGGCGGTGCTGACATGATCCGCCTCACCAATGTCCACAAGCAACTGGGAGGCCGGAAGATCCTCGATGGTCTATCGCTGGAAGTCAAAGAGGGTGAAACCCTGGTGATTCTCGGGCGATCGGGCACCGGCAAGAGCGTGACCCTGCGCCATGTCATCGGCTTATTGACGCCGGACTCGGGACAGATCGAGGTCCTCGGAGAAGAGATCTCCCAGCACCGCCCAGAGAATCTCAGGACTGTTCGCCGCAGAATCGGATACCTCTTTCAAGATGGAGCTCTCCTCGATTGGCTCAACATCTCCGACAACATCGGACTGCCACTGAGGGAACGCAGGGAACACAGCGAGAAGGAAATCGTCGATCGCATCGAAGAAGTCCTGGTCGATGTGGAACTGGACGGACACGCCCTGAAACTCCCCTCCGAGATTTCAGGTGGGATGAGAAAACGAGCCGGACTCGCTCGAGCGCTCGTCTGTCATCCAGAAATCATGCTGCATGACGAACCCACATCCGGCCTCGATCCAATTTCTTCCAGTGTCATCAACCGACTGATCATGAAACTCAAGGGAATGGGCATCACCCAGATGGTGGTCACCCATGACATGGGTTCCGCCTTCGAAGTCGCAGATCGCATCGCACTCCTGCATCAGGGCACCGTTCGTGCATTGGGAACATCCGATGAAATTCGCCAATCGACAGATCCTGCTGTTCAGCAATTCATCCATGGCATCGTGGATGGTCCTCTGGCAAGAGAGATCCGGGAAGATCCCGACTCCTCCAAAAACAATGAAAGTGAGGAATCATGACCAGAGATTTCGTCGTCGGAATCATCTTCATCCTCTCACTGGTATTTTTAGGAGCCCTGACCATCCTGGTCAGTGGCATCCCATCGGGCCCCAATGATCTCGTCCTGGATGTCGGATTCGAGGACGTGTCTGGCTTGAAACCGGGTGAATCGGTCAGGATCCGCGGCTTGCGTGCCGGCTCCGTCGAACAGATCTCACTCGATCAGACCCGGGGGCTGGCAGTGGCCAGGGTACGTCTCTGGGAACCACTGCCGCCTCGCGATGGCTACAGTTTCAAGGTGATGGCAGCCAGTGCTCTCGGTGGATCCTATCTGAAGTACATCCCAGGTTCGGGCACCCCCGTCGATACTGAGCATCTGATCGGAACCGCCAGCGGCGACCTGTTCGGCGAGGTGGGTTCGATGCTGGCGGAGAATCGAGTGGCCATCAAGAAGAGCCTCGATAACCTCCACCAACTGCTCGATCGATTGAAGGCCGGTGACGGCGTCATCGGTGCACTGATCTCAGACAACACCATCCAGACCCAGATGAAGGCCCTGATCGATAATGCCCTCTCGGTCGCCAAGGACCTGAAAGATGGCCGCGGCATCATCGGCTCTCTGTTGCACCAAGATTCGCCGCAACAACTCCAGGTCAACCAGCTGCTTTCAACACTTCTGAGTGACTACGTGCAATTCTCGGAAGGACCTGGAATGGCACTCAAGGACGCAGAAAACCTGCGTAGGATCAATGACATCATCGCCCACATCGACACGACGACTACTGCCTTGGCGACGACCGATGGGCTGGCGGGTCGAATCATCCACGATGAGGCGTTGGTACAAAGCTGGCTGGACATCACCACCGATTTAAAAAGTGCAGCAGCACAACTGAGTCCGACGGGTAAAGGTGCATTGAGAGTGCTGCTCCATGATGAGGAGTTGCGCGAGGGGTTAAAAACAGCCATCTCCGCCATCGCCAGTATCAGTGAAGCGATCGAGAAAGGCCCCGGTACCCTCCATAGCCTGATCAACAACCCCGAGCTCTACCTCGAAGCGCGAGAAACCCTGACCTTGCTGCGTGATTCCACCGAGGACCTACGGGAACAGGAGCCTGTGACGGCCTTCTTCAGCATCCTGTTTGCGCCCTTCTAGGCGAGTGGATGGACATATTGATACCGATCATCAGTGTCGTTACTGGCCTGGCCATATTGATCTTCAGCGGTGACCGGCTGATTCAGGGTGCGGTAGAAGTGGCGATGCGCTTCAAGGTATCGCCGCTCTTTATCGGCATCACAGTGGTCGCTGCGGGCACTTCACTTCCGGAACTGCTGGTTTCTTTGATCGCCCAGTACGAAGACAAATCAGGACTCAGCATCGGAAATGTGATCGGATCGAATATCTTCAACATCGGACTGGTGTTGGGATCCGTGTTGATCTGGACTCGAAAGATTACAACCACTCCTGGTGCCACCGAAATTTTCGGGCTGCTCCTTGGAACCATCGCATTGACCATGTACCTGATATTCAACGCGGATGCCGATGGAGTCACAGTTCTCAATGCGTCGGCCGGAATCTTGCTGGTCCTCTCCTTCCTCATTCTTCTCGTCATGATGCTCAAAAGTGGCAAGAAGAATCCCGCCACCGAAGAAGTGGAGCAACTCGCCAAGGGTTCGGGCTCCCTTTCCATCGCCATTTCTCTGCTGGTCGGAATCGTCGGCCTGTGGCTTGGAGCCAAACTGCTGGTCACTGGCGCGATCTCCCTGGCTGAACTACTTGGAATCAGCGACACGATCATCGGACTGACCCTGGTAGCCGCCGGAACCGGAGCACCAGAGCTCTTCGCAACGATTGCGGCGATTCGAAAGGGATCTTCTGCGATGGCGATTGGAAATGTCGTCGGCTCGAACCTGTTCAATACCGTCGCCATCGTAGGAGTGGCCGCTCTGGTCCGGCCATTGGAAGTCGATCTTGGAGTGTTGAAAGGGGACTTGATGACCAATCTCGGGCTGACTGTCATCATCTGTATCCTGGTGATCCCTGGATTGAGCTCTCGATCCAGAACTACGATTGGCACATTGATTCTACTGACTTATCTCTTTTGGTTAGGGTCCATCATCTTCTAGTGCGTACCCTCCGGCTCGACATGAATCACCACATCATGAATCTCTGGCAGTTCTTCTCTGATTTTCTCCTCGACCTCATGCGCGATTCTATGCGCCTCATCCACGGTCATACTCGGATCCACATGAAGATTCATATCGACGAAGACACCGCTGCCAAATCCTCTGCTGCGGACATCATGCACGTCTCGAACTCCCTCAAAGACACGGGCAATCTCGACGATTCTTGCAGGCGCGATCGGTGCTCGATCTGCAAGCACTCCTGCCGATTGCAAAGCAATCTTGTAACCGACTCGAGCGATAAAGAGGCCGATGACCAGTGCGACGATGAGATCGACCAGAGGCCAACCGTTACGGATGGCAAAGAGTGCCACGAGAGCGCCCATGGTCCCCACCATATCGGAAAGAGTATGGTCACTATCCGCCAGTAGCACCGGGCTCTTCAGTTGTTGGCCCTGATTTCTCTGCCAACGATAAACTACAGCGTTGACCACGATCGTTGCCAGCAGGATCACATATCCGATCGGATGCGGATCCAGATTCCCCGATTCACTCCAGCGCCCCAACGAATCGCTGACGATGTGCCAGGCGGCCAGGAACAGCAGCAATGAAATCGCCATGGCGGAGAGGATTTCAAACTTCTGATGGCCGTAAGGATGGTCTTCATCGGGAGGCTGTGATGCCATTCGGATCCCGATGAGAGCGATGATGTTGGAA
>JABHOG010000105.1 GCA_018694835.1 Planctomycetota bacterium
ACTGATCCGATCGAATCACCGCATTGCCGCGAAAATCTCTGACGCCGTTGGTCACCATCACGAGGATTCCCCGCGAAAGCCCGCCGAGAGTGACATTGTCTGAAGCGGGCCACGGCACCTTTGGTTTGACCATGATCTGGTACTGGACGCTCCTGGTCAGCGTTGCTGAGTAATCTACATCCGCCTGTAACTCCCGGATGATTCCTGGAGCCCCGGAGGTGGGACCGACCGGAAGCGAAATCGGCAGACCGATGGCAGCCACTGCGCCGGTCGGCGGCAAGATCGAGATCTCGAACACCCGCACCGTCTCCCCTGCCACAACACTGGTGGGATCGATGTTGTGAGTGAAATCGACCTGCATCGGCATCGTGTTGGAGAATCCATCGAGGAATCCCTGAGCCACCAGTACATCTCCGGTATCGGCGGGATCGGTGGCGCTGGGAATGATGGGTGTATTGGTGATCATGGCACCCGGAGCTCCACCGGCCATCAATGCGCCCTCGTTGAGCCCTGCATAGGTGATGAACAGGTCAGAGGGAAACGGTACCGAGAAGGCACCGGTCGAGAACTCCGCCTCGGTCGGGGGCGGCGTGAATTGGCTGTTGTTACAACCTGCAGCACTGACGACCAGCATCAGAGCAAAGGTAACCATCGCAATACGGCTCATGAAGATCCTCCTGATTTGATTAGCATTCTTTCGGATGATTCGAATCGGCCCAGATCTGCAACCGGATGGAACTTCCAAAGGACGGCCCGGGTGGCCGGTGGATTCCCCGAACTGTTGCTCCTGCGGTTGCGGATCCGCTGTCGAATCGTCGTATCTCCTCTGGTCATCGGCTTACAGATCATTTGCAGCCGGAAACTCTCTTCATGGTCTACGAGACCCCCGGCAAGATGTCAATCGTGGAACCCCTGATTGGCTCGATTCCAGCGCTCCAGAAGGTCCTCCTGGAGCCTTCCCATCGCCTCCGCTTGTGCTGGTTGCAGATCGTCATGCCCCAGCAGGTGAAGCAATCCGTGGATAACGTAGAGGTGGGTCTCCTCCAGAGGGCCGAGATGATGCTCTGGAGCCTGACGGACGGCAGTTTCGGTCGAAATCACGATCTCCCCATCGAGTTGGCCCGAATCGCGCTCTTCGAGAGGAAAAGTGATGACATCGGTGACGCTGGGATCGTTCATGAACTGCTGATGAAGGCGGGCGATCTGTTCATCTTCAACGAAGCAGAGGCCCACTCGTCCCCGATGATTCTGGTCCTCGAGAACAAAATGAACCAGTTCGATGATCCGATCATGATTCAGGTCGACCGATCGCTGGAGATCTTCGATCTCCACTTCAATCCCGGATGGCTCTGCAGGGGTCATGAACGCCGAGTCGCGACCGGCGAATCCGGAGAGTTCGAATCGTTGGACTCCACTGCTGGAGTGCTGATCGATTCCTCTTCTCCCGGGTACTTGACTCGACCATGGTGAATCGCCGACAGCACTCGCACGAAGGCATCCTCGATGCGGTGCAAATCGCTCATCGTCAGTTCGCATTCATCCAGCTGCTCCTCGAGGGATCGGGCCTGGATGATGTTTTTTACGTGCTGACGCACCCGCGTCGGAGTCGGATCGGAGAGGGTCCTCGAGGAGGCCTCGACACCATCGGCCAGCATCAGGATTCCCGCCTCACGGAAGGTCGGCTTGGGTCCTGGATAGCGGAACGCCTCGCGGGTTCGGTCCGCTTCCTGCTCGTCGACCTGCTGTGCCCTCTTCTGGAAGAAAAACTCCACCACCGATGTCCCATGATGCATTGGAATCATGTCGACGATCGGCATCGGAAGGTGTTCCTCTTCGGCGATCCTCATGCCGTCCTTGACGTGAGCGATGATGATCAGCCTCGACATCTCGGGAGACAGCCGGTCGTGAATGTTTTCACCACCTTGCATGTTCTCGACGAAATAGCCCGGTTTCATCATCTTGCCGATATCGTGATACAGGGCGCCTACTCGACAGAGCAAGCCATTGGCTCCGATCGAGGAAGCGGCCTCTTCCGCCAACTGCCCCACCATCAATGAGTGTTGAAAGGAACCTGGAGCCAGCAGCGAGAATTCGTTGAGCAGCGGTCGGTGAGTGTCGGAGAGTTCCATCAGACGGATCTCGGTCAGCACATCGAACCACTTCTCGAGGAACGGGAGAGCGCTGGTGATGAGTACTCCGGCGGCGATTCCGTTGATCAGCCCCCACATCGCATCTTGCAGCCAGATGTTCGATGAGAAATTAGCCAGGGTCAGTTGTTGAAATTCCGCCGTATGTAGCAACAGCGTCGCCACCGCCATCGCCAACCCTGACAGGAAGCCGACAGTGAGAATTCGAGTCCGAGATCTGACCCGCTGGACTCCTTGTATCGCCACCAGACTGCCGAGGAACATCGCCACCGACATCGCCACCGGATGAGCCGCGAGATTGAGTTCGAGCCGCTCCGAGACCATCAGCGCAGTCAGGGAGATCGCCACCATCGAGACCAGTACCGCCCGGTGGATGGGCAGCAGGAATCCCAGAACCATTCCCAGCAGAGGGACCGGTAACAGCATCACCGAAACTTCAGGCTGCTGCAGGATGACCCAGTTCGCCAGCAGGAAGCCGTGGATCAGCAGGAAGCAGCGACCGATCTGAAGAGGCGTCTTGTGGCGTTGCACCCGCTGGGCGCGGGACATCAGCAGAGCGCCGGCGTGAATCAGCAATACTGCGGCGAACAATTCTCCCCAGTGCCACAGATTGCTCACGGCGGAGAGTTCGGTATCAAACCGAACCCAACCGACTAGAAAGGTCGCCGCGACCACCTGGAGCGCCAGCACCAGAAATACTCGCAGTCTCCTGGCCGACAACTGATCCGCCGCGATCTGTCCCGATCGCGTGGTCCTGCGGCCAAATGAGAGTCTTTGCCAGGTCTTGCGACCGGCTCGACCGCGTACGGTCGCCATGGCATTCCTTTCGCCCGGGCAGCGCCTGGGCTACTGGTGGATCCCCACTTGGAAAGTCGATGGATCCAGCCAGTGAACCATTGTCCGATCAAACCACCATTCTGTCCAAGGGATGCCAGGGGTGCTCGGCAAATAAATCGTAAACTATTTGAAAGTAATGACTTAAGAAGTGCTTTTCGAACTGCCTTCATGGCGTTCGTAGGCGTTGACGATCTTCGACACGAGATGATGCCTGACAATATCGGCCGAGTTCAACTCGATCCAACCGATGCCCTTCACCGAGCCGAGCACCCGTCGTGCATGGAGCAGCCCCGACGGTTGCCCCTTCGGCAGGTCCAGTTGGGTCGGATCCCCGGTCACCACGATGCGAGATCTCGCCCCCATCCGGGTCAGGAACATCTTCATCTGCGCCGGAGTAGTGTTCTGTGCCTCGTCGAGGATGATGAAAGCGTGATTGAGGGTACGGCCCCGCATGTAGGCCAGCGGCACGATCTCGATGATCTCTCGATCGCTGTACCTGCGCACCTGGTCATAGTCGAGCATCTCGTGCAAGGCATCGTAGAGCGGCCGCAGGTAGGGATTGACCTTCTGCTGGAAATCTCCGGGAAGAAAACCCAGTTTCTCCCCCGCTTCGACCGCCGGCCGGCACAGGATCAACTTGCGCACCTCTCCCGCCTTCAGCGCCTCGACCGCTGCGCGAACCGCCAGGTAGGTCTTGCCAGTTCCTGCAGGTCCCAGCGCGAGCACGATCTCGTGCTCCGCCATCGCCTGGAGGTAGCGAGCCTGCCCCTCGGTTCGGGCAATCTTGGCCAGATCTCTCCAGCCCTCACCATCTTCCTCACCAAACAGGTCCTTGGTGGCATCTTTGGCTGCGGTGGAACCGCCACCGCTGGAGCCCTCGCGAAAGGTGCGGATGGCTCCTTCCAGTTCATCTTCTGGCGAAGAAGCGCCGGGATTTTGATGCGCTGCCCGCATCCGCTCGACGGCGTCGCGGGCGGCGGAGACCCCAGCTTCCATTCCCTGGAAATCGAGAGCCAGTCCGCGGGAAGAGGCCTCGATATCGAATTCGTCCCGGATCATCCGAAGATTCAGATCGCGAACTCCAAGGATCGCCTGTGCCTCATCGTAATCGACAAACTCGATGGTGATTTCCATGTGACTTCCTCTCTCGATCACTGGTCCAGCACGATCCTCAACCAGAGCACCATCGGCATCACCAGGATCAAACTATCGATCATGTCGAGGGCACCTCCGAGCCCCGGAATCGTCTCTCCGGAGTCCTTCCTGCCGACTCTTCTTTTCAATGCCGATTCCTGCAGGTCGGAGATCTGCCCCACCACTGCAACCAGAACACCGATGAACAGTGCCATCCCCGGTGTGAAACCCGGATCGGCCAGTTGTTCGGCGTAAAGGTAGCCGATCGCCGCCGCGCTGGCGATGCCTGCCAGCAGCCCCTCGATCGTCTTCTTCGGACTGATCGGATGGAGCGGGCGCCGGCCAAAGTTACGGCCGACAAAGTAGGCCCCGGTATCACTGCCCTTGACCATCAGAACGGTGCACAGCACCAGATGGATCCCGCTCGTCTCCATTCCCTCGAGGGAGGCCAGCAGTAGTGTGCAACTGATGGGGATCGACAACCACAGCACAGTGAGCAGCGAATAGACGCGAGTCCAGAGTTTCCCCTTCGAGCGGTTCGATGCGAAACCCAACGTAGTCGATACCAGCGTGCTCAACAGCAGCACAGCCCCGAGCAGCGAGGAGGAAACTTCGACTGAAGTGACCGCATCACCAAAGAATGATGTACACCTCTGCACCAGGTAAGTGACCACCATGGCGTAGACCAGAATCCAACTCAGCTGGCGGGCTCGGAGGGATCCTCCCGGCAAGGGAGGAAATGAAATCGCCTCGAAAATCGCCCCGGCACCAAAGGTCAGGGAGAGGATCCACAGCCCATACCCATCGAGCCAGCCGTACAAGTCTGCAGAGAGCAACCCGACCGAGATGATCAGAATGGGAACTCCCCACTTCATCCGATTGGCCAGTCCCTTCATGCATCCCCTCCTGAGCTGGTCGATGAGACGCATAAAAAGGAATATTCCAAAGAAATAAATGATATATGTCTTCATGCATCCCCTCCTGAGCTGGTCGATGAGACCGAGCCAAATCGACGAGACCTGCGAGAGTACTCCTCGAGTGCGGCGGTGAAGTCAGCGGACGCGAAGTCTGGCCACAACACCGGGGTGAAGTACAATTCTGCATAAGAGGAGTGCCACAGCAGGAAATTTGACAGACGCATCTCGCCACCGGTGCGAACCAGCAGATCGAGATCGGGCATTAGGGGGTCGTACAACTGAGCAGCCAGTGCAGATTCCTTCTGAGCACCGATCAGCGACCGATCACCCGCTCCAGCAGAGCAAAAGGCATCGGCCATCTCGGCCCGACCACCATAATTGACCGCCAGTCGAAACACCAATCCCTGCTGCTCGCTGGTTTCGCTCTGAGCTTTCTCGATGGCGTCGATCAGTCTCCGGGGTAATTCCTGCAGGCGGCCGATGGCTCTGAAACAGATCTGAAGCCGTTCCATCTCCTCGCGTTCCTGCTCCAGGTGGTCGGCCAGTAATTCATACAGGAACTCGAGTTCTTCCGCGGGGCGTTGCTCGGAGTTCTCGGTCGAAAGGGCGAAGCAGGTCACCTCTGCGATCTCTTGTTCTCTCGCAAGACGAAGAACTCGACGCAACGCCTCGGCCCCCTCGGCGTGGCCCTCGGTTCTCGGCAACTGACGCTGTTGAGCCCAGCGGCCATTGCCATCCATGATGAAACCCAGATGACCGGGTCGATCTCCCGCGGGCTGCCGCGCTTCCACCGATCGCTGCGAGTCTCCCGCTCGACTCAAGCCAGTTCCCCCTCGGACTTGAAGGGTTCGAAGATACAGACTTCATCGCGCCGCTTGCCGGTCGAGAGGATCGAGACGGGGATCCCGGTCGCCTGATGTAAGCGTTCGATGAATGGTTGCATCGACTGTGCGTCGACCTTTTCCCAACCGGGCCACTGCTCGATCACCGGTTCCAGACCTTGCAAATCGGTCAAGGAATCGGGGAACTTGTCGAGCAGTTCGCCATCGAGACGATATCCGGTCACGACCGGAATCGTTTCCCATCCATCGAGGACGTCCGCCTTGGTCAGTGCAAAGGAGTCGAGGTCATTGAGTTCTGCAGCGAAACATAGTGCCGGAATATCGAGCCAGCCGACTCTTCGAGGACGCCCGGTGGTGGTTCCGAATTCGCCACCCGCCTTGCGCAAAGCATCCGCCTCTTCGCCGTGGATCTCCGAAGGAAATGGCCCTTCTCCGACCCGCGTACAGTAGGCCTTGGTCACTCCGACCACGTGTTCGATCTTTCTCGGAGAAAAGCCGGTGCCCGGGCCGACTCCCAGAAACGATGGGCTGGAAGAGGTGACGAAGGGGTAGGTGCCAAAATCGATATCGAGCATGCAGCCCTGGGCACCCTCGAAGAGCAGTTTCTTACCCTCCGAGTCGAGCCGTTGCAGCAGTCGACGGGTGTCGGTCACCTGCTGGGACAATCGATCCCTCAGTTGAGTGCAAATTCTAACCGCTTCATCGATTCCTTCTCCAGCGACTCCCAGCACCTCGGAATGCTCGGCCAGCCGTTTCGGGAGCACATCTTCGATGAAACCGGGTTCCATGATGTCCCCCATACGGATACCGATTCGACCGTACTTGGCCTGGTACGCCGGTCCGATTCCGCGCAGCGTGGTCCCGATGGGACGTTCCGCTCGCTCCTCGTGCAACTTCTCCACTGCACAATGGTAGGGAAGCACCACATGGGCACGGTCAGAGATGCGGATCCGCTGCACCGCTTCCTCGGGGAGCGAATTGACTTCTTCCAGTAACTTGAGCGGCTCGAGGACCATTCCATTGCCGAGGACTGCCAGGATCCCCTCGTGTAGCACGCCCATCGGCAGGTGATGCAGTACATGACGGACATCCCCGATGTAGACGGTGTGCCCGGCATTCGCTCCACCCTGGTACCGGACCACCGCATCGACATCTGTCGCCAGAACATCGACGATCTTGCCCTTACCTTCATCTCCCCAGTTCAATCCCACAACGCAGACATGCTGCATCGACTTCTCCAGTTCCATCATGAACCGCCATCATTGTCGGTCGGAGTAATTTCAGTGAGTCCACCCATGTACGGTACCAGCACCTCGGGGATCTTTACCGATCCATCGGCACGCTGGTTATTTTCTAGAATCGCAATCAGTACCCTCGGAGTCGCAATCGCCGTGTTGTTGAGGGTGTGGCAGAAGTGAACCTTGCCATCTTCTCCCCGGTACCGCAGGTCCATCCGTCGCGACTGATAATCATGGAAACGAGAGGCCGAGTGAGTCTCTCCCCACCCTCTGGAGGGCATCCATGCCTCGATGTCGAACTTTCGCACCTGACCCACCCCGAGATCTCCGGTACAGACATCGACGACTCGATATGGGATCTCCATCGCCTGCAGAATATCCTCTGCGTTGTTCCGGATGAACTCGTGGTGCTCGAGCGATTCCTCGACATCGTTCTTACAGATGATCACCTGCTCCACCTTGTTGAACTGGTGAATCCGGTAGAGCCCCTTGGTATCTCTCCCTGCCGCTCCCGCTTCACGGCGGTAGCAGGTCGACCAGCCGGCATAGCGGATCGGCAACTGCGATTCCTCCAGCAATTCACCGGAGTGGAATGCAGTGACCGGGACCTCGCTGGTACCGGTCAGGTACAAGTTATCTTGCGGGATCTCATAGGTCTGATCCTCACCGCCGGGAAAGTAGGCGGTTCCGAAGAGAGGCTCATACTTGACCATCGTTGGAACGATCATCGGCGTGAAGCCACGTCCGACCACCAGGTCGAGAGCAAATCGGAGCACTGCCAGTTCGAGTAATGCTCCGGCGCCTTTGAGGATGTAAGTCTGAGAACCTGCCAGTTTGGAAGCGCGAGCGAAGTCGACGATTCCCAGGGCTAGTCCCAACTCGACATGATCCTTCGGTTCGAAATCAAATTCAGTGGGAGTACCCACCACTTTCAGTTCGACATTTTCGCCATCATCTTTTCCGACAGGAACCTTGGGGTCGGCGGGCATCGGAACTCTCGATTGGATGTCATGGAGTTTGTCGACCACCGATCGGAGTTGTTCACCGAGAGTTTTGATCCGATCGGAGACTTCACCCATCCGCCCGATGGCCTCCTGCTTGGCAGTTCCATCGAGAGTGGCGATCTCCTTGCCCGCATTTTTCTGTTCATGTCGCATTTGCTCCTGCTCGGTGAGCAGTTGCTTGCGCTCGTCATCGAGTTGGACCAGTCGGTCGAGATCCACCTCGAAGCCCTTATCAAGAGCACCCTGGCGAATTCGCTCCAGGTCAGAACGGATGAATTTGATGTCGAGCATCGAAGTGCCTCCGGAGGATGTGCTCGATACCCGACCCCGGATTCGAGACTCCCGCCGGGCGAGGATAGACCGCGATCCGCCTCGCTTCAATCGAGGCAGGTCAGGGAGTCGAAGATCTTCCAGCGGCGGCCCGCACCGTATCGACCCCGATCTGGCACCACCGGGCGATTTCCGCCGCCCCTTGCTCCAACAGGTCCAGGTCCTGAGGATCTGCCCCAATCAGTGCTGGGAGCAATAATTCCCGCGCTGCAGCCAGATCTCCCCTGGCAGCCAGCAATCGAGCCTCTTGCAGCCGGGCCCTCAGGCGCTGCCGGGCAATCTCATCGGCCCGGATTTCCAGCTGGTGGTCGAGGGTCGCTCGTAGCTGGAGGCTGGCCCGGTCGAGATCCGTGCCGATTACCGGCAATCCTTTTCTCTGGAGATCCTCAGGGCTCAGAACCACTTCCACCTCGATCACCTCAACAGTCTGCTGCCCGCTGAGATCGATCACCTGGAACGGCAGTCTGCCGATCAATCGCCACTCTTCCCCGACCGGAACCGAGCCCCGCTGATCCCAGGTGGTGCGCCAGCGCCTGGCAGGACTCTCGGCGATACGTCGGGCGAGTCGCCACGCTTCTTCGAGACAAAAAGAACGCCGTGAACTGAGCAGTGCTGCATCCACCGGCGTCGCCTCGATCCAGCGCTGGGTCAACTGTAGGACCTGGTCAATCAGCTGAATCCATCGTCGCACATCCGCAGAATGAGCTGGAGAGCGACTCCAGCGTCGACCACTCTCACCCCAGCGACCGCCCGAATCGCCAGTGCTGGATGCCCTTTGCCTACGGATGGTAGCCACTCCTGATCGGATCAGATAAGTGGACCCTTGCTCCGCTGCGGCTGGAACCCAACCGCGGCAGATGATCGGTCGCAGCGGCAATTCGATGCGGGATCTCAATCGGTCGAGACGTTCCCCGACCTCGACTCCCGATTCGAGCAACGTTGCAACCATCAACAGAGCGCCACAAGGCTGCTGCGATTGAAGCAATTCCTCGGCACCATCGAGCAACTGCTGACGAGCCCAGTTTCCCTGGAGGATTCCGTCCCGGTCATTGGACACGAGTTGAAGCAATTGATTCTCTGCGGCGAGCACGGTCACGGGATCCCCCACCTGACGGCCCTGCTGCAACTGTGTCCGGATGTTGTCGACCACCTGGTCGTGCAACCGTTGGATGTAATCCTCGAGCAGTGGATCCCCCGGTGCCCGATGCAGGAACGGCTCCAGCAGAGTGACCGCCTCGACCCGCTCTCCCTGATCCAGTTTCTGTTCGGCCAGTTGGATGACTTCATCCGACTCTACACGCAGTTCGATTCGACGAGCCCAGTGCTTCATCACCAAATCGTGGCGCACAGGAGTGGCTATCCCGGAAGCGATGCAAACGATGGGAATCCTCTGTAAGCGTGGAAAGAGCCCTCTCATCTTGACCGCCCCTAGAGGCCGATCGGCACACGCCAAGCGATCCCGCAGGTGTCGCCAGGCGCGATCGCGCACCTGATCGATCACGGACATTTCGGGCCGAGTAGGGTCGACGGGAGAGACAAATCTTCGCAGCGATGCGGGGATCTCCAGTATTCCGAGCAAGGCTTCTTCCCACTGAGCCTCTTCCACGGCCTTGCTGATCTCATCGACTCGTTTGAGATCGGACCCTCGCACTGCAGGAAGATCGGCATCGGCGGAGAGGGGTTGGCTGAACGAGGGCCTCAGACCGGTGACGACGGTGAGACCTGCGGTGATCAGGATGGCTATCTGGAATCGCAAGTCGGAACCCCATCTGGTCGCCCCGGAACGACTCCGAGGCTTCGGTGACCTACAGGATCCGGCGATACCGGACCCCAGAAGAGTACCATCCAGAAGGTCGATGGGGCTCATGAGAGGCGAAGGAACGCCTCTATCGCGCCTCTTCGCCGAGACCCTCGGGAGTCACGGCCCCCTCCAGCAGCAGATCCTCGTCGATCTGGCTCCATCGGTGGTGAATCAGCGGCACCGCACGGTTCATCGGCTCGATCCCGGTGCCCCCGATCGGCCCCGGTGCCGCCGCTCCTCCGACCAGTTTCGGCGCGATCAGGATCTGTACCCGATCGATCAAGCCTGCAGTGAGAAAGCCTCCATGAGTTTCCGCTCCGCCTTCGACCAGCAGATCTTGCACTCCCCGCTGCGACAGTTGCGCCAGCAGCGGTTCCAGCGCGATCCGATCCCCGGACGAGTCGAGACCGATCAGTTGCGCGCCCGCATCCTGCAACCGATGCGCAGCGTCGCTGTCGAGTTGCTGAGCGTGACAGAAGATGAGAGTGGCTGCAGGGGTCTTGAGAATTTCCGCCTCGACCGGAGTTCGACAGTTGGGATCGATCACCACCCGCAGGGGGTCCGCCGCATCTGGCGGGTCGCTGGTCAGGCGAGGATCATCCGAGATCACCGTCTGAACCCCGACCAGGATGGCATCGATCTCACTCCTGGCTTGACGAGTTCTGGCCCGGGTCAACTCCGAGGTGATCCAGCGTGAATCGCCGCTCTCACAGGCGATCTTGCCATCGGCGGTCATCGCCCACTTGGCGGTCACCAGAGGTCGACCGTATCGAGTTCGACAGAGGTACGGCGCCGCCAGCCAGCGTCCCTGCTCGGCGAGCAAGTCTCGCACCACCTCGATTCCCGCATCCTCCAGTAACCGATAGCTGACCCCAGCGGTCACCGGGTTGGGGTCATCTACGGAAACGATCACTCGCCCGATCCGAGCCTCGATGATCGCCTCGACGCAGGGAGGGGTCTTGCCGTGGTGGCCGCACGGTTCGAGGGAGATGTACAGATCTGCACCGGTGACGTCGATTCCAGCGGACCGGGCGGCTGCGAGACAGTTGATCTCGGCATGATGCCCTCCGTGGTGCGTATGCCATCCCTCGGCAACATCGGTTCCAGCGACCAGCAACGCACCGACGGGAGGATTGGGAGCCACCCGTCCCAGTCCGTTCCGCGCCAGTTCGATGGCACGCTCCATTCGCAGTGGATCGGGGCGCCCTCTCACAAAGCTGACGAATTCGGAAGGATCGGTCGTGGCGACGGTCCTGCGACCCTCTGGCCATACAGGGTCGCTGCAGATGCACGGTCCACCTCGACCACGACGAATGAACCCGCAACTTCATCATCCTGGGCATCCCAGATGACGGTGCGGTGATCTCGTGCCTTGCCCGCCCAGCGAGAGTCATTGGAGCGCGATGTCCCCTCGGCAATCACCTCGACCTGGCGACCGAGGAATCGCTGATTGCGCCCCTCGCCCGATGTGGAGATCCGTTCGAGCAATCGATGATTACGCTGCTTCTTGACCTCGAGGGGAATGTCGTCATCCATCTGATGGTCGCTGACTGTCCCGGGCCGCGGAGAGTACTGAAATACGTACCCATGGTCGAATCCAACCTCATCGATCAGCGATAGGCTCTCTTCGAACTCGTCCTCCGTCTCACCGGGAAAACCGACGATGAAATCGGTGGCCAGGGTGATGTCGGGGATCTGGTCGCGCAATCGATCGATGACATGGAGATAGAAGGATCGATCATAGGTCCGCTTCATGCGAGCCAGCATCGAGTCACTTCCAGACTGCACCGGCAGGTGCAGGTAATCCATCACCTTGGTGCACTCCGCCATCGCCTGGATCAACTTCGGCCTGAGAAATCTAGGATGCGAGGTGATGAAGTGACAGCGCTCGATGCCATCGATCTCCTCGACACCTCGCAAGAGCGTATCGAGACCTATCCCTGCGCCGAGTCGCTTGCCGTAGGAGTTGACCGTCTGGCCCAGAAAGGTGATCTCCTTGACCCCTGTGTCTGCCAGACGCCGGACCTCGTCGAGAATCATCTCGGGTGGGCGGGAGACTTCTTTCCCACGGGTGGTCGGCACGATGCAATAGGTACACACCATGTCACACCCTCGCATCACCGACACGAAAGCGTGCCACGGCTGGGGTCCGAGGTTGCGTTGACGCACGAACTCCAGCGGTGAATCCATCTCAGTCGCCAGCACGGTATTGCGCTGACCTCTCGCCTCTTCGATCAACTCTGGTAGACGATCGAATTCACGAGTGCCGATGATCAGGTCGATCCACGGGGCTCTTTCGGTCAGTTCGTCTTGCTTGTGCTGTGCCACACATCCGGTCAAGCCGAGAATCAAGTCGGGTTCGCGCTTCTTTCTGCGCTTGAAACTGGTCATCCGCATCACCGCCCGTTCCTCCGCGTGCTCTCGCACGGAACAGGTGTTGTACAGGATGACCCCGGCATCTTCTGGATCGTGGACCAGGTGATAACCACGGTTGGTCAGTCCCTCAAGCATCAGTTCTGCATCGAGTTTGTTCATCTGGCAGCCGAACACCTCGAAGTAGACCCGATGAGATCGAGGTACATCCGCTGCGATCGGTGTGATCTTCATCGGGTAGGTCAGTTTCACGGTCTTCTCCTGAACAGGTTTTCAATGGCTCCAGTGCGAGGCGCAGGGCGTGCAAGGTCATCCGGATGGTAGGAACAGAGCTGGCACGGGTCAACAGGACCTGCCCCGAACCGGTGACCTGAATCGAACCTATCGCCCCTGCCAGGGAGAGTAGAACCCTACCAGGATCCTGGCGATCAGCCCTCCGGCCACCGCCAGGGCGATCAGCGCCATCCACAGGTGATCGTTGGTAAAAAGCGTCGTTGCACAGAGTAATCCGGCCGCAGCGAGCACCGAATCCACCACCCGTCGACCTGTTGCGTCGATCCGGCGTGCCAGTCGATCCATTCCGACGATCTCCGATTCCACTCGCAGTCGTCCCCGGGTCGCCTTTCGAAGTGCCTCGGAAACCAGTTCGGGTAAGTCTGTCAGCATCTCGATGTTGTCGAGAGCCTGGTCCGCCGTCCTCCTCAGCAGCTGGTCCGGAGATGCCTTCTGCTGCATCAGATCGACCAGCAGTGGCTCCAGTTCACCGGCGGTATCAAAACCAGGATCGAGGATTTCGGTCAACCCCTCCAGCAGTACCAGCGAACGTGTCATGCGCACGAAACCGGAAGCAATTTCGATCCGGTGCTCGGTGGCAATCTCGATGATGCAACGAAGTAGCGCCGGGAGATCCACCTCTGACAGTTTCAAACCTACATAAGGATCGAGTCGATTAGCGATCGACTGGGTCAGGGCAAAGGAGTCCGCATCACCGTGACAGTACCCCACATGGAGAACTTGCTGGGCGAGGTCCTCGTAATCCCTGCTGACCAGAGCCTTCAGCATCCTGGAGAGACGCATCCTCAGTTCTTTTGTGAGGATCCCGGTCAGGCCGAAGTCGATCCAGGCCACTCTTCCCTCAGGGGTCAAGATGAGATTGGACGGATGAGGATCACCATGAAACTGGCCATGGACGAAGATCATCGTGAACAGAGATTTCGCACAGATCTGTGCGATGCGATGTCCCACCTCTCCACTGACCTCGACACGTCCGATGGAAATCCCTTCGACCCAGTCCATCACCAGTACTTCTCGACTGGAAACTTCGGGATGAGTGCCGGGGATCAGCACATCGGTATTGCCTTCAAATGAAGTGCGGATTCGATCGATGGCGTTCTTCTCGAAGTTGAAATTGACCTCGGTTTCGAGAGCCTGTTTCAACTCATGAACAACCCCGGAAGGATCAAATCCACCGGATTCTGGCTCCCTGGCCAGAGCCTCGGCAAACAGGTCCAGCAAACCCATGTCTTGCTCGAGCATCCTCTCGATACCAGGCTTTCGGACCTTGATGGCAACCCGATGACCGTCGAGAGTCATTCCCTTGTAGACCTGAGCTATGGATGCACTGGCCACTGGTTGTTCATCGATCTGACGAAAGCAGTCGGCCAGATCACGGCCCAGAGAACTCTCGATGACCTGACGCATCTCGCTGAAGGGAATGGGATCGACATCATCACGCAATCTCTCCATCTCGCAGACCAGCGGGGCAGGAAAGATGTCGGGGCGACTGGCGATCAGTTGTCCCAGTTTGATGTAGAGAGGGCCAAGGTCTTGTAGCGCCGACCGAAGTCTGCGCGGGAACGAGTTCTCGGAGCGGGCGGCCCCACCTAGTAACCTCACCCGTAGACCCGCACCCAATCGGGATGCCAGATCGACCAGGCCATGGCGTGCCAGGATCAGGGTGATGTCCTTGAGTCGTGGAATGTTGCGGAGAGTTCGCAGAGGTGTCGCCACCATGATCTCCTAGCGAGAGCGGAGCTGTTTTTCCAGCTCCTCGACACGAGCCTTCAACGCTTGATGCTCTTCCTGACTCACCGGTACCATCCTTTGAACTACCCGGACCCACTCCTCGGGAGTGGTGCTGGAAGTGGGAGAAGCGTTGGGTGCAGGTTCCTCTGATTCGAGTGAGGAGTCGGCTTTTCGTTGCCAGGCATCGAGCACCGCCTCCGCCTGATCTCGATTGATGGTGCCTTCCTCGACCAGATCATCGACGGCATGTCGAAGACCCGATCGGGTCCGTTCGATCACGTCGAGACCGGCGTGTATCCACTGGCGTACAGCATCCAAGATTCAACCCTCTTCTCGCTCTGGTGGGTCGGATATCTTAGCGGATCGAGCACCTTTCGGCGACCGACGACCACTTCCTCGATGGGCAAAAAAATAGGGAGCCCGTTGAGAATCAACGGACTCCGCGGGAAAGGGGGGGAGTGCAAGTTTGCGAGGAGTTTCATCCTCACCTGACCATAAGCAATCGCCGTGCCACCATCTGAGATCCGGAGCACATTCCGTAACTACCATGGGTTAGACAGGTTACGTACATCGCGCCTGTCGCGTTTGTCAGCGATGGAGCGGCAATTGAACCCGAGTCGGTAGATTTGCCATGTCACAACTTCCGATGTCGCTGACAACCCTCCCAGCGACAACCCGCCCAGCGACAGCACGCTGGATCGTGGAACAGGCGGCCGCTTTCCCTCTCCACTGGAGAGTTTCAACACTTCTCGATCACCTCGCCGAGTGCCTCGAGTGCCTCCTGTAACGGCTCCTGCGCCAGACCAAAAGCGATGCGCACATGATCAGGGGCCCCGAAGAAACGACCCGGAGTCAGGTTGACCCCATGCTCGAGACAGCGCCGCTGGAACTGATCGCCGTCGAGTCCTGCGATCGGAACCCGGGGAAAGCAGACCAGCCCCCCCGCTGGTGCGACCAGTTCGATGGAGTATTGCTCTAACCAGCGAGAGAATACCTTCCACCCTTCGGTGGCGAATGTCAGCCCACGCTGGCGCAACGGCTGATAGCGCTTCATCGCCGCTCGAGCGACCTGATCGGTGAGACAGGAGTTGTGCAGTGTCGTGGAATCGAAGACCCGGCGGGCCAGGTCGACCAGCGGCTCGGTCGCCATTCCCCAGCCAAATCGAATCTGTGAGACTCCATGAACCTTGTTCAGCCCACCGATGCTGATGATGGATGGATGCCTTCGACAGAGGGGACCGGGATCCGGATCGAGGAATGGTCGATACATCTCATCGACGATGACATGGCATCCCTGCTCCTCGGCGATGACTGCAATCCCCTGTTCCTCTTCGACCGACAGGCGAACTCCACTGGGATTGTGCAAGTTGGTCAGGAGTACCACCGCAGCGGAATTGTCCGCTACGGTGCGGGCCAGCAGATCGAGATCGATTCGATAGTGCTGATCAAACCTCCGCGGGAAGGGAACCGTTTTCACCCCCACCACCGACAAGGCATCGACGATCGGCAGATATCCAGGAACCTCGTGCACCACCGTTTTTCCTGGACCCGCCAACGCCGCTGCGAAGCAGAAGTGGGCATGGGAGGCACTGGATGCGAGCAAGACCCCGGCGGGATCGACCCCCCAGAGATCGGAGATGTCGTCCATCACCTCGGTCGGACCATAAGGTGTGAACTCGAACAGTTGCAAGGAAGATGGATCGAATCCGATCTCATGCCAGCCGACAGGCGGCACCGCACTCATCGTCAGACGATGTCTTCCCCGCTGTCCGTCCGATTTTGCCCATCGGATGTAGGGAACCTCTGAGAGTGCCACCGTTCTTCCTCCTCCATCTGTCTCAACCTGGATCTGCGTCTCATGATTTGAACCACGAAGGCGATAATGACCAGTAGTGCGAGACCATTCCAGGACAGAATCAGGTCGAGGATCAGCCCCAGGAACACATCGCGATCCGCCAGTTCCGTGATCCAGTCTCGGGTCGCCTCCTCGATGGTCAACCCAGTTTCCAGTTCGAATCCTTGGTGCCAGTGGCTTCCCTCCTTGCAATGAGCCAGGATCCGCGCATGAAGTCCGGGTTCAAAATTTCGCCGGGTCCAGTCGATGAAGGAGAGTGCTTCGGCATAGAGCAGCGATGCGCGGCCGTGGGTCCGCGGAAGATACTGATCCAACTCAGTGATGGGAACCAGGGAGCCTCCCCGCGCCAGCATCGTCAGAGCCCTGCTGGTCGATGGATCGGGGCGCTGATGCGCGGCCGATTGCGCGAGCCCCTCATGCACCCAGCGCGGTAGCTGCCCACCCGCTTCCTCCAGCACCAGATGAGTCAGTTCATGGGTGACGGTGGCACCCCCTCCGATCGGATTTCTCACCAGGTAATGAGTGTCGATGATGATGATGGCTTTGCGAGTCAACGCCACGGCGGGCACCCACTCGGGTACTCGCTCTCCGCCATAGTGCTCCAGCGTCTGATTGAGCCCGGCGGAGGTACTCACCAGCAGCACCAGTGGTCTGCGTGTCGAGTGAGAGCCGAGCCACTGCCGCAACTCCTGCAGTGTCGATTCCACCAGCGAGGCGAGCGACTCCGACGGGGGGCCGACGTCGGGAGGATGGGCCCAGTCGACATCGATCCCCTCGAAGGTCAGATAGTGATCCGGGGGGCGAGGAGTGTCGCTGGCGCTGGCCCAAGTACTCACCGAGAGCAGCAGCAACAACAGCCAAGGAGCTCGGCAGGTGACTCGGATCAAGGCGACTCCTCGATGAAAAAGAGGGGGCGCGAAGCCTGTCGCTTCGCACCCCCTCATGATCGTCAGAATCAGTGACCGACGCTAGGCACTCTCGGAGAGAGAAGCGACCAGGCAGCCTTTCGAGACGCTGTACAGTGGATCCTCGGCGAGACGGATCTCCTTCACCTCGAGGGGGAACTGGATCTTGTCGAACTCCTCCTGGAAGACCTGGACAAAGCCGCCCACCATGCTGGTTCCACCCGCGCAAACGATGCTCACCGGATCGGGGAACTTCGGCATCGAGGAGGAGGACTCGAAACGCTCCTTGATGTTCTTGAGGGTGTAGGCGATCAGGTTGCGGTAGTAGATCTCGACCGCTTCTTCATCACGTCCCTGAGGATTGGTGAGGTCGATACCCTTCTCCTTCATGCCACAAGCGCGACTGGAACTGATTCCAAGGACACTGGCGACGTTCCGGTCGATCCAATCACCACCACGAGTGGTCGAGAAGGAAAGAGCGGGAATCGATTTGTAGGCGACGCAGACATTGAACATTCCGCCACCGCAGGAGATTCCGATTCCGGTGAAGTCATCTTCGGCGAGTTCCGAGAAGACCACAGCGTGTCCCTCGATCAGCGGCTTCGGCTCGTATCCAAGGCCCTTGAGCAATCCACCGAAGACTCCCTGGTGGTAAACCACATTCAGGTCGGCATCGATCGGATCGGCAGGAACCGAGTAGTAACAAACTTCACCCTGCTGCTGCGGCTGTCCCAGAAGAGTCTCGAGAAGCATCTTCTCGATCGGCAGTGCGTCCGACTCGTCGGGACTGATCATGCCGTCCTTCATCGGGCGACGTGTGTTGCGATTGAAGATGTTGGCGAGTTCAAACGCCGGATCACCGACCACAACCATGCGGTTGTTGACCACGACGTACTGAACACCAAGGCGAGTCAGCATGTTACGAGTGTAATCATCGCAATCGATGTCGATGAATGCATTGCGCTGGATCTTGAGGTTGACGTTTCCGGTGCTGTCCTGACAGGACGAGACCAGATTCGCAGTTCCAACATCCAGACCACGACCGAGGGCGACCCCGGCCCCTGCGGCAACAGGAGTCGACGCACTTTCGCTGGTCGCAGCAGCAGGTGCTGCAACTACTGGAGCGGCCTTCGCGGCTGCTTTGGGCGTCGTGTCTTTGGCCGGATAGTTCACTGCGTTGAGCGCATCAGCCTCTTCGAGACCAAACACGACTTCTTTTTTCTTGCCGGCATTCACCTTGGGACCGTGATCCTCAAAGTTCTTGCGGGCGTAATCTTCGTAATCACCCATTTCCCCATCACTCACTTTCATTCTGGAGGCCTCGCAATTTGGCCAGACTGGCCGCGACACCTCCCGCTTTCGCGTTCTTGACCTCGACCTGATCGAGGTTGTTTTCCAGTTTTTCCCCCGTCTCCTTGGAGAAAAGAGCAACAAGCGCTTCCTCCGACGGGGCTTCACTTACCTTTTTGAATCCTCCACCCTGCGGCGAATTTCCGACGCGCTGGGCCAGGTTATCGATACTCTGGCGGATACCTTCGATCTCATCGCCAGAGCTCTCCTTTGCACCGACACCTGCATCTTCGACCGCAGCCTTGACCACCGATCGAAGTTGATCCGCATCGATACCGGGAGTCGCAGGAGCAGGGCAGGAACGAGCATCTTGTAGCTGTCCTTCGAGCGTCACGGCCTGCTCCCTGAGGGACTCGATCCGCTCCTCGTAGTTCTTCTGCTGTTCCAGTTGCTCGGACTTACGCTCCTTCACCAGACGAGTGAATTCGCTTCGAGCCTCGCTGCGGATCTGCTGTTGATCGACATCGCTGATCTCGGTGAGGCGTTCTTCAACGACCTTTTCCACCGCTTCATCGATCATCCGGAGAATCGTAGATCGATCGAGAACCTTGACAGTTCGCAGCCCACGGCGGGCCAACTCTTCGACCGATACGGTGTTGGCGCTCTTCTGGAGGGCGTCTGGTACATCAAAGGTCTGACTCATCGGTCAACCGTCCTGCTCGGGCGCAACTGCGGAGATCCCGAAGATCTCCACCGCAATGCGCTGGGGTCGATCGCAAGATCAACCCGACCACGAAGGCCCCTGACTTGAGGCCAAGAAGACTAACATCGGGTATCAAAAGCAGGCAAACCGGGGGCCGCGGCCTGCATCGGGAGAATATCCCCAGTGGCGTGTCAGGGTCGTCAGAAGGCTCTTTTAGATCTCTGCGTCATTGAGCCTTTGAGCATATAGACGGATTCGAGACTGGATCTCTCTGCGATCTGCTGAGGAGAGTTTGGTACCAAACACCTCGAGCAAATTGATCAGCGTGGTTCGCGCTCCGGAGTAATCCCCCAACGCGACATCGATCTGCTGAAGATCCCAGTACTGCTTGGGATCCTGGTAGGCGGGGGTGGTCGATCGGAGATGGAAATCCATGTCCCTTCTGGCAAGTTTGAGCCACTTGTTCGCCCCGACTTCCGCTTCTGCGCGGCGCTGGAGTTGGTCTTGCGGAGGAGTGGCACCGGACTTTTCATAGGGTGTGCATTGTTCATCGGCCTTGGCATACAGCGCCTGGTATCCCGCTGCGATTCGCTGTCTCAAGATGAAACGTTCCATCCGCGGCTGAATCGACTCTCCCGCCAGTTCGACCGCTTCATCGAGGAGTACGATCGCCTTCTCATAACGACCGATACCCACCAGGATACTGTCGGCATCATCGAGATCGACATCCTCCATCACCGATAGAACGATCTTGTTGACCTTGGCTCGGTTCTTCGTGATGGTTTGCGCCGATTCGACAGCATCATCTTCATCGCGAACATCAGTGGACGGATTGCATCCGACCAGTGCGACCAGCACTGCCATCCCCATCACCTGGGTGAAGAGAGGAAAGATCGACTTTCTCCGGTAGAGGCGTGGAGAATCGGACATCTGAAATTCAAGCATCTAATCGGTCCTCTGCATGAGAGCGAGACGGGTCTCTGAGATCGATCGTCCAGTCTAGTGCCAGAGTCCTGGATGGGAAGTCTGTTGATCCGATCCGAGCCTTAAAAAGTGCGGATCAACTCTCCAGGTCGGGGACGCTGACCGACGATAAACCGTCCTCACGAGGGGTAACCAGGAATTCTCTCTCGCGGTGGATTCGCACCTTTCCCGGTGGAAGCCCCTTCGGTTTCCTGACATTCTTGGCCTCGGTCCAGTGCACGATCGCCGTACCTGGCCCCCTCCACCCGGAGAGGTAGGCCGCCACGTAAGCGGCATCCTCGATACTCTCCGGTGCCGCCACCCGACCGCGGTCGACCCGCAGGATCACATGGGCTCCGGGCCGGTGAGCAACATGAAAGAACAGGTCATTGCCGCGAGCGGTCCGAATACTCAGTTCGTCATTTTCTCGAGCACTGCGCCCGGCCAGGATCTCGAGTCCTTCACGACTGCGATACTTTCGAAATCGAGGCGCAACGGCGACTCGTGAAGATCCTCGCGGGGTAACCCTCCGTTGCTGCCTCTTCTTTCCAAATCGACTTCCCAGGCTTCTCGCCTCGGAGCAACACTGCTCGACCGACTGGTGGTCCAACAGTTCCAACTGTTGTTGCTGCTCGATCGATTCCACCCCTTGCTCGAGCTGGGAGATGGCGTCCAACGCCTGGTCCCTTCTCTCTCCGAGCACCACCAGCGATCGTTTTCCTTTTCTCGCTCGCCGAAAACATCGCTCGATGTTCTGCATCGGAGTTCGATCCTTCTCGAGTGGGATCTCGACCAGCGGCGCACCCTCCTGATACCAGTCTTGAACCTCGATCGAGTTCATCCCCCTCGAAATGCGCGGGATGTTCCCCTTCAACAGTTCACCGTATCTCTGCCACTGCTGCCACAACGCACCCGCTTCCAGATCCTGATCCAGCTTGCGAGTTCTCCTCCGGAGAAGTTTCAATGCCCGTTTCAGTGACTGCTGTTCAACCCTCAGCAGTGTCCGCAGATGATTCTGCTGTTCCTGCTGCTGCAGTCGTGGAAAAAGCCACTGATGGAGTGGGGCCTCGCCTCCTCGCTGATCGCTGGGAATCGCCTGGATCGGATCGAAAGGCATGGTGGCAGTGGGTCCCGATGGATCCAGGTCCCTCGCTCCATCGGGCAAAACGTAAGGATCTCCACGGCCGACACCAGTGCGACCGCTGACCAGTAACACCCGACGTGAGCTGCCCTCGATCACCACCAGGCGCCCCATACGGCCAAACAGTTCGACAATCAGTTCCCTCGTGGGGCCCGCTTTCCCACCTCGGGAAAGGACCAGTCGCATCACCCGATCCTCCCCGGGTTGGTCAACTCGTTCTACCCGTGAAGCGGACAGCAGTTCCCGCAGTGCCGTGGCCAGTTCACCAGGCGATGGTGTGGCCGCCGGAGGATCGCTCCAGAGAATCATCCTCGCTGTTCCTGGATGAAGTGAGATCAACAGGTGCCTTCGGGTGGACCCCGATCCGATCACGATCCTGAGATTTCCATCGGGAGCGTCAAACACCTTGCCTACGTGCTGTCCCACCACCAGATCAGACAACTCATCGACGAGGCGCGTCACCTCTTCTCGTCTCAATCCTCGTGGGGCGTCTTGATTCACCGGTCCACTCCTTGCCGACGCAGTGAGTGAGATCTCTCACTGCGTCGACTCGCCATCACTCTGCTGCGTTCCAGCAGTCGTCGACGAGCGGGTAGGAGTGAATATCGTCCGCTTCGAAGAACAGCTCCAGCTCACGTTGGGCCGCCTCGGGACTATCCGATCCGTGGACCAGGTTGAATCCGTTTGAAATTCCAAAATCCCCGCGGATGGTTCCGGCGGTGGCGTCGCAGCCAAAGGTCTCCCCCATCAGCTTGCGACAAACCGTGATCGCCTGATTCCCCTCGAGAGCGAGGGCCACGACCGGTCCAGACGTCATGAACTTGACCAGCCCCGCGTAGAACGGTTTTCCCTGGTGTGCCTCGTAGTGGGTTGCGGCCAATTCGTCACTAATCTTCATCAGTCTCATGCCGATCACCTTGAGCCCCTTGCGCTCGAATCGTTCGACAATCGGGCCTACCAGGCGCCTCTGAACGGCATCTGGCTTCAGCAGGATGAGAGTACGTTCCATCGATCTGATCCTTCCACAGGGTGAATTCACCCCGGATGGTATGCTTCTTCGCCGCAGGAATCGTACCCGATGTACGGACCTGGGGTGGTTCCGGGAATACTGCCCGGAAATGACTCCCCGGCACGAGGATGCTCCTCATGTGCTGGGGATGGTGATTCTCACCCCTGAGTGCTCGATTGCCAGTAGATCGAGCGGGGGCAGAGGGAGGTCCAGCGATGGAGTCCGCTCGCGAAGCCCAGAATCCAGTGCTCCTGCACGAGATCCTCGCGCAGGATGGGACCGGTTCGGCCACGGCTCTGGCTGCGATGCTGGCACAATCGGATCCCCAGAAGTCGCTGCGGGCCCTGCTCGATCTGGCCATCGAGAGTGTCGGTGCCGAACGAGGATTCCTGCTACGTCCCTCCCATGATCATCCCTGGCAATGCCTGCTGGCTCGGGACCTCGATCGAGAAGAATTGCGAAACCCGCTCGACAAGATCCTCAAGCCGCTGATCCACCGTGCGATGGAACAGAAGTCCCCATGGTCCTGCAACGATGTCCCCGCACTACCCGATCGTGACCGCTGGGATCGAGAAAGACTTCCCCGAACCACAGCCGTCCACATCCTACCCATCGATGCTGAGCACTGGCTCTACCTCGATCACCGTTTTCAACCGCTGAATGATCCCACCCATGAAGATGCGTGGCTGGCACTTGCGATGGTAGGAATCCAATCGACCTTGCTTCGAACCGCGATCGCCGACAGCAGCACCGCCCCTACCGATCACACGACTCCTCGACGGACGCCGATCCGACCCGCTGCAACTTCAACGGCAACCTTCAAGCCAGTCTCGATCATCGGTGAGCATCCAGACATCCTTGCGATGCATCAGCTGATCCAGCGTGTCGCTCCCAGTCAAGCACCGATCCTGGTCACCGGAGAAAGCGGCACTGGTAAAGAACTCGCAGCTCGTTCGATCCATCAACACAGCCTTCGTCCCGATGGCCCCTTCATCAGCGAGAATTGCGGCGCCATTGCGGAAAACTTGCTCGAGACTGAATTGTTCGGGTGCATGAAAGGTGCCTTCACCGGGGCCACGACCGATCGTCCTGGGTTGTTCGAACTTGCTCATGGAGGCACCATCTTCCTCGATGAGATCGGAGATACCTCTGCTGGCTTGCAAAAGAAATTACTGCGAGTGATTCAGGAAGGTGTGATCCGCCGTGTGGGTGGCCAGGAATCGATCCAGATCGATGTTCGGGTCCTTTCTGCGACCAATCGAGACCTCTCCGCAGAGGTCAAGGGTGGCCGCTTCCGTGAGGACCTCTACTACCGGCTCAATGTGATCAATGTTCACCTGCCACCACTGCGGGAGCGCGGCACGGATATTTCCCTCATCGCAAATCACTTCCTCGCAGGTCTCAATCAGGAAGCCGGCACCGACAAGCAGATGAGCGCCGAACTCACCGAAGTGCTGTTACAGCATGACTGGCCCGGGAACATCCGTGAGTTACAAAACGAGATCCGAAGGGTTCATGCCCTTGGAGAAGATCAACTCTCATCCACTGACCTGTCTCCTCGAGTGATCGAGAAGGATCACACCCTCCACCAGAACTCCACCAACAGAGCCGGGCTCGATCGGGTGCGCAGTTGCGGCTCCCTCAAGGACGCCATCGAACAACTTGAAGCGGAGTGGATCTCGGAGGCTCTCGATCGTTGCAATGGTCGCCGAGGCCAGGTGTGTGAATGGCTCGGAATCCCCAAGACCACCCTCTACGCCAAGATGCGCCGCTACGGCTTGACCGAGGAGTGATCCGCGAGGGTTCCCGGCGAGCGCATTCGAATTCGTTCCATTACTGGACAGTTCCTCCCGAAGTCGTACCTCTCAACACTTCAATCCTCTAATACACCGCCCTCAAGCCCACTCCTCGACCTGCTGATCCAGGCCCGATCCTTGCCATTGTTCATGGGTCGAGGGAGCGATGGCCCCCCACTCAATACAGCAGCGGATCAGGAGGCTCACCATGAAACCATTCCAGCAGCGTTTGGAATTGTTACTCAAGAAGATCTCGGGTCGAGACGAAGTCGGCATCGACGAGATCATCAGTCACCTCCCTGAGGTCAAGAACAACAAGAAGAAGCTGGAAAAAGTACATGCGCTGCTGACCAAGATCGATTGTCGGATCCTTCTCTCCGATAATAAGGATGGCGATGATCTGGACTCGACAGAATTCAATGTCGAGGAGGCGAAGAAAGCCGAGAAGGAGATCGAGAAGGAACTGAAAGCCAGCGCCGAGGCAGAGCAGTCTGCGGTCAAAGCTCTCGACGATCCGATCCGCATGTACTTCTCACAGATGGCTGCGATTCCACTGCTGACCCGTGATGAAGAGATTCATTACGCCAAGGAGATCGAGAAGAGTCAGGCGACATTGTCTCGCCATGTCTACCAGACCGCCATCGGCCAAGATGAATCTCTTCAGTTGCTCGAGCAGATCTCGAACCAGACTCGCCTGGTCGAAAAGAGCCTTGATCTGACTCTGTCTCGCAAAGGAGACCGCCAGGCGTTCTACGACCGTCTGGAGAAGGAACTGCCGCGAATGCGCTCGCTCTTTGCCCTCAACGTGTCGGAATCCAATGACCTGGAAGATGTACCCCTCGGAGACACCGAAGTGCGACCCGCCCTCGAAAAGAGACTTCACAGTCGAATCCTGCGACTGGCCCGGATGCTCGAATCGTACCAGGTGAAGATGAAGTACATGAGCCGCTGGCAGTCCGA
>JABHOG010000106.1 GCA_018694835.1 Planctomycetota bacterium
GTGAGTTTCCTCGCCACGCAACGCCAGCAGCGCGGTCAGGAAACGCATTCCGGTGCCGTTGGCTCCTACATCGATGCGACTGGCACCGGCGGGAAATTTTCCGGCACAACCGACGATCTTCAGTGGCCCCGGTAACTGTCCCGAGATTTCAAACCCGAGATCGATCAACGCTGCGAGAAAGATCTCAAGATCATCATTCTTCGGGGCGCCGATCACCTGGCTCTCGCCGTGGGCCAGCAATGCCGAAAAGATCACCCTTTGAGCCACCGACTTGGATCCGGCCGTACGCACCTGACCCCGTAGCGAGACGGGATGGTGAACACTCCAGATTCGAGCGGTGGATTCGCAGTTCATTCCAGGATCATACACCCAACACTGACCCACGGCATCGAGACACGCAGGGTTGCACAGCAGTAGATCCCTCTCCATCCTGCGTAGCGTCGACCCGTGGGGTCTAGGAGGAGCCTGAATTGATCAGAATCCAGCTGTTGATCTTCATCTCGTGGTGGTCCTGTTCATTGGCTTGTGCCCAGATCCAATCGCCGGAAGAGTGGCTCGAGCGTCCACCCGGCACCGACTTTGAGCTGGCCGATTGGGACACCATCGGCGGCTGGTTCGACCACCTCGGCCAACAGCATCCGGCGGTTTCCACCTCCCATGTGGGGACCTCCACCGAGGGCAGACCCTTTCGTCTCTGCGTCATCTCGTCGCCAGAAAACCTGCAACGGCTCCCGTCGATCCAGGCGATGAGCCAGAGAATCGCAGATCCCCGGGGTCTTTCTCCGCAGGCGGCGGAAGCGTTGCTCGATCAGGCGGTCCCCATCGTCTTCGTCTCCTGCAACATGCATTCGACCGAGATCGCCGCTGCCGAGATGTCGATGACCCTCGCCTGGGAACTCGCCACCTCCGAAGCCCAACCGTGGGCCAGCGTCCGCGACAAGGTGGTGACCGTCATCATTCCCACCGTCAATCCAGACGGACTCGACCGGGTCGTTAACTGGTACCACAAGATCGTCGAAACTCCCTACGAGGGAGCATCGCTTCCGGAACTTTACCAGTGGTACGCAGGACACGATAATAATCGTGACTGGTTCGCTCTGTCGCTGGAGGAGACCAAGATCGTCACCCGACTCCTTTACACCCAGTGGTTTCCGACCATCTACTGGGACGTTCACCAGCAGGGCTCACGGAGGGAGCGGATGTTCGTTCCCCCCTTCCGCGACCCACTCAATCCAAACCTGCACCCCATCACCATCGCCGGAATCGGAGCCCTCGGATCGCGGGCGATGCTCGACCTGACCTCCTGGGGATTCACCGGAATCTCCTCGGGAGTGACCTATGACATGTGGTGGAGCGGCGGCAATCGCAACGTGCCGGTGCGTCACAACATCATCGGCTTGCTGTCGGAAGCGGCCTCCGCCAACCTTGCGAGTCCCATCTGGATCTCCCCCACGAGCCTCTCGGCCCCCAGTGGCATCGAGACCGGCTATGCCCCATCCAATCGCTTTCCGGCACCATGGCCCGGCGGCTGGTGGCGTGTCGGAGACATCCACCGCTACGAGATCGCCCTGGCCCGATCACTGCTGGGGAGCGTCGCAAGGGAGCCGAGATCGTGGCTCCAGAACTCCCTCCAAGTGGCGCGTGATGTGATTCGCCGTGGTAGGGATGAGGCTCCCCGCGGCTGGTTGATCCCGCGCCAGCAGCGCGACCCCGATGCCCTGCTGCGGCTGCTGGAGATCCTTCAAGCCCAGGGGATCGAGGTGATGGAAGCCACCGATGAGTTTCAAGCGGATGGTCGCCCATACCCCGAGGGAACCCTGGTCCTGCACAGGGAGCAACCGTACGGTTCCTTCCTCAAGGATCTCTTCGAAGTGCAGCGATATCCGGACGGACCGGCACCGTATGACGTCGCCGGTTGGACCCTTCCCCTGCTATTCGGAATCCGCCGGGTCGAGGTGCTGGAGAAGATCACCGTCGAAGCGACAGCGGTGGAGGATCAGCAGGCGGTAGTGGCTCGCCACTCGGTGGCCGAGGCGGATCGACTGGTCCAGTTGGTCGATAAGAAGTTCGATAAAAGGGTCGTAGTGCAGCAGATCTCGGCCACCGACACCTCTCGCATTCCCGAACTCTTCAAGGCACGAGAAGCCGGCGCCAGAATCTACAGCCAGAGAGATGGATCGTGGGGAATCGAGCGGAAGGATCTCGAACCAACCAGTTCGATGCCAGAGTTCAAGGCGCGCGAACTGCCGGGTAGTCGCATCGGAGTCTATGCTCCTTGGAGTGCCAGCATGGATGAGGGGTGGCTGCGCTGGGTACTCGACCATTACCAGGTACCGTTTCAGCGCATCCGAAATGAGCAGATCCGAGCCGGTGCTCTATCGGAGATCATCGACGTGCTGGTGATCGCCGACATCCGCCAGAGTACCATCGAAAAAGGCCGGGCATCCGGAAGTGTGTTCCCGGAACTGGCCGGCGGCCTGTCGCCAGAGGGTGTCATCGCCATCGAGGAGTTTGTTCGAGGTGGCGGACGACTGATCTGTACCGGGAAGTCATCCTCATTCGCCATCAACCTGTTCGATCTTCCACTCGTCTCGGCTCAGCCGGAGGATTCAGAGGAGCAGTTCCAGTGTCCAGGGTCGATCGTGCGAACCGTTCCCGTCGGCGATACCCCCTGGACCGCCGGATTGCCTGACTCCACTGCCATCTTCTTCTCCCGCTCGCTGGCATGGCGAGATGAGGTCAGGGAGGACGAGGAGACATCGGTGAAACACTTGCTCCAGTTTCCCCACCAGCAGATCCTGCTGTCGGGGTGGGCCAAGAACGAGAAGGTGCTGGCGGGTGCAACCGCCTGGGCGACCTCAAAGGTCGGCAAGGGTCGGGTCCACCTGTTCGGCTTTCGGCCTCACTACCGATCGTGGAGCCACGGTACCTTTGGCCCGTTACTCCGGGCCATCCTGCTGCCCTGAATTGGAGCCGATTCCTCATGAATCCACCGGGAAAGTCAGGCGATCAGCTGCGATTCCATGCCCTCGATGGACTTCGAGCGACGATGATGTTGCTGGGGCTGGTCCTCCATGCCGCCTGCAACTACCAGGATTCTCCGCCAAATGAAGCCTGGTCCTTCCGGGCTGCAGAAACCAGTTCATTCTTCACCCTCCTGGTACTCTTCATCCATGCCTGGAGAATGCCCATCTTCATGCTGCTGGCAGGGTTTTTCTCGGCACTGCTGGTCGATCGGCGAGGGCAACAAAGTTTCCTCGGCAATCGGATGTCTCGGCTGGCATTACCTCTGATCCTGTTCCTGCCGGTGATCTTGCCTCTGACCACATCCGGATTCGCATTCTCCGTGAGCCAGATGCCGGTCGAGGGATTGGGAGAGTTCTTCCAGAAGAGTGGCGGCAGTTGGACCGACCTGTTCCCCCCCATCACGATTCACATGTGGTTCATCTACTACCTCGTCCTCTACTGCTCCCTCGCCTACCTGTGGATCCAAGGCTCGACCCTGCTGCTTCCGCAGAAGATTCGCGATCTTCCTCGCAGTTGCATCGAGATCCTCATGCGCTGGCCAGGTGGAACTCTCCTCCTGTCAATCCCACTGATCTGGTCCCTGAAAGGAACCGCTGGGTTACTCTTCACCGGAATCGGAATCATCCCCGAGTCCAGTTCCTTCTTCAGTTACGGATTCCTCTACTTCTGTGGCTGGGCACTGTGGAATCAACGACAACTCCTCAAAGGACTGTGCAGTTGGCCATCCACGCTGCTTTCGCTGGGATTGACGATAATCCTGTTCCTCGCATGGCTGGAGTTCTTCCTCCATGCAGTCGGGTTACCTGCGGGAGCACTGATCCAGTACCTCGAAACACTCGCTGGAGTCGAACAGTTCGAGCTATCGACGATCCAGTGGATCGGCGCTACTCTCTCCGCTCTGATGATGTGGAACGCCATCTGGGGCTTCACAGGACTGTTCCAGTTGACCACCGATCGCAACATCCCGCTGATTCGATACATCGTCGATGGCTCCTATTGGGTCTACCTGGTTCATCTTCCCTTCTGCATCTGGATCCCCGGGCTGCTCTTTGATCTCGACATGGGAGCTGCGGGGGCATTGTGGAAGTTCTTCATCACGCTACTGGCAACCACCATCATCGGGTTCGTCAGTTACGAATGGTGTGTCAGGAACAGCCCCATCGGAGAGATCCTCAACGGCAGAAGATGGCCCCGGGCAATCGGCCGGGCGCTCAGGAATCGTCCACTGGTCGAGGTCGAGAATCACTCCAGCAGATGACCCCGATTCTGCCATCAGGTGGTAAAATGCACTCTCAGTGTCATCGATCCGCTCCAATTCTCGACCATCCCCTTCGGAGGCTTCATGCTTGCCATGATCTGTTTCTGCATGCTGGCCCTCTGTGCTGGTGATGAACCGGCGATTGCGCCGCTGATTCCGCTCTGGGAGCAACAAAAAGGAGTTCCAGCGATCCGCTGGGCTGGAAGTCACCTCGATGAAGCACGCCAAGAGGCACAAGACCGAAGGGTACCCATCCTTCTCTGGGTCATCCGCGACGGCGACTCCGCTTCGCAGTCCTGGGTCGACCAGAGATTGATCGATCCAGATTTCATCTCGACCCTCGAGAAAGAATCAGTGCCCGCCATCGTCTGTCTGGAAGCGATCGATGGACAACGTCATTCACCAGAACGAGTTCGAGATGACGAGAAGAGTCCACCCCGAACCCGCTGTCCTCATCTTCGATCTTGCAGTTGCCAGGGACACCTCGGCAGTGAGCCACTGTTGAAGGGCATCGAGTTGCCCCACTTGTTTCCCGCGGCATTCCTGATTTCATCTTCTGGAAAGATCACTGCCGTCCCGCCGGAGATCCCCTTCCAGGGAACGGATCGATTGATTCTGTACCTCTCTGGCCAACGGCAAGGGAAACGATCGACACGATTGAATCTGGATTTCCTGAAGATCAGGCTCGAACGCGCGCGAACATGTTTCGAGTCGAGGCAGATCAAATTTGGTCGGCTGGAACTGGTGTACATCGAAAGCCAGCTCGATATGTTCGGCCCACAGATCCGATCCGAATGGGAAAAGGCGTGCCAGCCATATCTGGCTTACGGCAAACAGATGTTGCGACAAGCGAAATTGATCGGGAGGACGGATGCCAACCGACGGTTACTGATGCTCAAGAGGTTGGTACAAGAACTGGAAGGGTTACCCCCTGCCACCACGGCTCAGAACTACATCAACCAGGCTCTCCCCAACTAGAACATTCCCAGCTGCAGACGAGCACCCTCGGTCATCCGATCCTTGGTCCAGGGAGGATCCCAGACCACACCCACCTTGCATTGCTCGACCGACTCGATCGCAGCAATCTTACCTTCCACTTCTCCCGGAAGGGTACCTGCAACCGGGCAAGCCGGAGAGGTCAAGGTCATGTCCACATCGACGATCTGATCCTCGATATCGATGCGGTAGATCAGTCCCAGCTCGTAGATGTTGACGGGAATTTCCGGATCGAAGCAGGACTCGATCGCTTTCACGACCTGATCTTCCAGAGTTCCCTCTTCACCCTGTAAACCGGCAACACGAGGTTCGATGTGGGCTGCTTCGTTGCTCTGCGGATCCCGCTCACCATCGGCGTCACGGTTATCTTGTGATTCCATCATTCTGTACTGACCTCTTCCTCGACCCCGCTCAGCGCCTGGATCAGTGTATGCCATGCCAGGGTTGCACATTTAACCCGGGCGGGATATTGCCGAACACCACTAAAGACTGCCAACTTCCCCAGACCTTCACCGGCAGGAGCATCCCCCTGGCCCGCGACCATCTGACGAAAACTGGCAAAGATTTCCCGCACCTCTTCTTCACTGCGTCCCTTCAGAACACCGGTGAGGATCGAAGCCGAAGCGGTGGAAATGGCACAGCCCGAACCTTCAAAGCAAATTTCTTCCACCACGCCATCTGCCGTTCGAAGGACATGCATCTCCACGTCATCGCCACACAAGGGGTTATGCCCCTTGGCCGACAAGTTGTGCTTACTCTTCGGTCCAAAGTTCCTCGGAGACCTCGAATGGTCGAGAATCATCTCCTGGTAAAGTTCACGAATATCATTCAATTGAAGACCTCCTGAACGCTCTCGATGGCTGCCACCAGTGCGTCGATGTCATCCAGTGTGTTGTAGATGGCAAAGGAGGTGCGAATCGTTGCAGCGACTCCAAATCTACTCATCAAGGGCATGGCACAATGGTGGCCCGCTCGAATAGCGACTCCCTGCTGATCCATGATGGTTCCCGCATCGTGGGGGTGAATCCGATCCAGGACGAACGAAACCACCGAGATCCGATTTTTCGGCCGACCGATGATGGTCAATCCATCCAACCGATCGAGCCGGGTGACGGTCTCCTCCAGTAGTTGCTGCTCATGGGACTGGATCGTCTCGAAGCCGACCTCCTGGATGAAATCTAGCGCAGCACCTAGCCCGATGACTCCGGCAATATGTGGAGTTCCCGCCTCGAACTTCCATGGAACATCGGCAAAGGTCGAGTTCTCGAAGGTCACGGTACGGATCATGTCCCCGCCCCCTTGCCAGGGGCTCATCTGGTCGAGCAGTTCCTTTCTCCCCCACAGAACGCCGGTCCCGGTCGGTCCGTACATTTTGTGCGCACTGAAGGCAAGAAAATCACAACCGAGTTGCTCCACATCGATCGGCAGGTGGGAAATCGCCTGAGCGGAATCGATCATGGTGATCGCACCCTTCTCACGAGCGAACGCTATCACCTTCTGGATGTCATGCAGCGTTCCCACGGCATTGGACACGTGCCCGATCGAGACCACCTTGGTTCGATCGGTGATCAAGGACTGCAGATCATCGAGAATCAAATCTCCATCATCGGTGCATGGGATGATCACCAGTTTTGCGCCCTGTTCTTCGCACAGCATCTGCCAGGGGACGATATTGGCATGGTGCTCCATCGCACTGATCAGCACCTGATCTCCGCTACTCACTCGATCTCTACCGATGGTCCGAGCGACCAGGTTGATCGCTTCCGTGGTCCCGCTGGTGAAAATCACACCGTGAGGATCGGGTGCATGGATGAATTGTGCCACCTTGGCTCGAACCGCCTCATAGCGAATCGTCGCCCTCTCGCTGAGGGTGTGGACACCCCGGTGCACATTGGAACAGTCCTCCTGGTAGAAGGACTCCACCGCTTGCAGCACCTGGGTCGGCTTCTGAGTCGTGGCAGCACTGTCGAGATAGACCAGCGGATTCCCATGGATCTCCTGCTGCAGACAGGGGAATCTTCTCCGGACCTGATCCAGGTTAGAGAAGGATGGACAGGACTCGTTGGCCTGAGGAGTTCGGTTCATTCGTGATTAGTTCCGTCAGGATTGATCGACTGCTGAATCTCATCTGCGATAAAATCACTTAACTGTCGATCTTCCAGCCCGTGAAACACTTCGGAAGTAAATGCTCGAACCAAAATCTTCCGGGCTTCATCGGGCGAGACTCCCCTCGATCGAAGGTAGAAGATGGCATCCTCATCCAGTTCGCCGATAGTTGCCCCATGGGTACACTTCACGTCGTCGGCATAGATTTCTAGCCGAGGCCGGGTATCCGCTTCTGCTCCTTCTGACAACAAGATGGTGTCATTCGACTGTTTTGCGTCGGTGCGCTGAGCATCCTGATGGACATGAATCATGCCACTGAAAACACCGCGCGCCTGACCACTCAGGACTCCACGATAGATCTCGTTGCTGGTGCAATCTTCTACCTTGTGATCGATGGTGGTGTGGTGGTCGAGGTGATCCTTACCACATCCTGCATACGCTCCCATTAGATCGCAGTGGCAACCGGTTCCCTCGTGACTCACGTGCAGTTCATTTCGAATCAACTCTGCACCTGAGGAACAGAACAGATCCTCAAACCGAGAGTCCTGTTGCTGAATCACTCGAGTACCATGAAAGATCGAAGAGCACTCCGGACGAAAAGCGCGAACCCGTTTCAGGATAGACCGTGGATCGAGACCGATCCCCCAGCGTAGATTGCCAAGAACTTCCCCAGCGGACCTGATCTCCTCGATCAGTTGCAGTTGAGCTCCGGCGGCAAGTTGGATCAAGCCGGTAACATGTGCAGATCCCGATCGAGCCTGTCCATCGAGGACATGCAGGATGTGAATCGGCGCATCGATCTTGGCGCCTTCTTCCACCACTTCGATGTGCACTCCGTCATCCAGCAAGGCATCGGAGAGATCGTAAAAAGGATGCGAGTCCTGCGTCCAGTACAGATCGAGCAGAGATGCCAGTTGATCCGGATCGGAGTGTCTCAGTTGGGCAAGAGATTGAACTCGGATTGCCGAAGGCAATCGACTCAGATCTGAAAGATCAGCCCGGAACTCACCATTGACGATCACCACCTTGGCCAGCATGTCGACCGGAAGGTCGGGACAGAACGCAATCTCCTGGGAACGCTCCAGCAGTGGAGCGCAGGGCCCAGCGGCGAGGCGCGAAAGGGGCGTGTATCGCCACTCCTCGTGCTTACGCCCGGGGAAGCCATGCTGCTCGAACTGTTCCAGCGCTCGCCCCCGTCGCCTCTTCAGATCGACGCCCTGATCATCAAAGTTCAGGCTGCCAGTTTGTACCTGTTTACTCCAGGTTTCCGCCACCACGTCACCTCCTAGGCGTTGTTTCCGGCCCTGGCGTCGTCCGCCTGGATCCATGAGTAGCCTTCTTTTTCCAATTCCAGTGCCAACGACTTGTCGCCTGATCGAACAATCTTTCCTTCAGAAAGAACATGAACATGATCGGGAACGATGTAATCGAGGAGGCGCTGGTAATGAGTGACGACGATGATCGCCCTCTCTTTCTTGCGCAGTTTGTTGACCCCTTCAGCAACGATGCGAAGGGCATCGATATCCAGCCCGGAGTCCGTCTCGTCCAGAATCGCAAGATTCGGATCGAGAACCGCCATCTGAAGGATTTCGTTTCTCTTCTTTTCACCACCACTGAATCCGTCATTGACGGCTCGGTGGAGCAACTTCTCATCCATCCCGACGAGATCCATCCTGGATCTCACCAGTTCCAGGAAGTCCACCGCGTCGATCTCCGATTCGTCACGGTATCGACGAATCGCGTTCAAAGCAGATCGTAAGAAGTAAGCATTTGAAATCCCTGGAATCGAGACTGGATACTGAAACGCCAGAAAAATTCCCTCACAGGCACGCTCATCTGCAGAGAGTTCCAGCAAGTCGATCCCGTTGTACTGAACAGTTCCGGCATCCACCAAATATTCTTCTCGACCAGCGAGCACATTTGCGAGCGTGCTCTTACCTGATCCGTTAGGTCCCATGATGGCGTGCACTTCGCCCGCCTTCACTTCGAGGTCGATTCCCCTGAGGATCTCGGTTCCCTCGACAGAGGCGCAAAGTCCATGTATCTCGAGCATGCTGTTTTCCTTCTTCCCTGACATCTAACCGACACTCCCCTCGAGGCTTACCGCGAGTAATTTCTGTGCTTCCACGGCGAACTCCATCGGTAGTTCACTGAATACTTCCTTGCAGAATCCATTCACGATCATGGAGACCGCGTCCTCGGTCGATATTCCTCTTTGATTGCAGTAAAAGATCTGATCTTCGCCAATTTTCGATGTTGTCGCTTCATGCTCCACCTTGGCGGTCGGATTTCGAACCTCGATGTAAGGGAAGGTATGTGCTCCGCAGCGATCCCCTAGCAACATCGAGTCGCATTGAGAAAAGTTCCTCGCGTCAGTGGCGCCCTTCTTCACATCGACCAGACCACGGTATGTGTTCTGTCCACGACCCGCGCTGATTCCCTTCGAGATGATGGTGCTACTGGTCGATTTACCAATATGGATCATCTTGGTCCCGGTATCGGCTTGCTGCATGTTGTTGGTAAGGGCTACAGAGTAGAACTCTCCCACCGATTCATCTCCCAGCAATACACAGGATGGGTACTTCCAGGTCACCGCCGATCCTGTTTCGACCTGGGTCCACGAGATCTTCGAACGCTTCCCCTTGCACAACCCTCGCTTGGTCACGAAGTTGTAGATTCCGCCCACCCCATCCGCATCTCCGGGGTACCAGTTCTGCACCGTCGAGTACTTGATGGTCGCGCCCTCGAGTGCGACCAGTTCCACCACTGCAGCGTGGAGCTGGTTTTCATCTCGCATGGGAGCAGTGCAACCCTCGAGATAGGAAACTGTGGACTGATCGTCTGCAATGATCAGGGTTCTCTCGAACTGCCCCGTTCCTGCAGCATTAATCCTGAAATAGGTGGAAAGTTCCATCGGACAGCGGACCCCGGCTGGGATGTAACAGAAAGACCCATCGGAAAAGACCGCAGCATTAAGCGCCGCGAAGAAGTTATCGGTGTACGGCACCACTGATCCCAGATACTTGCGTATCAGATCGGGGTGCTCCTTCACAGCTTCCGAGAAGGAACCGAAGATGATGCCCAGTTCTGCGAGTTTGTCGCTGAAGGTCGTGGCGACCGAGACGCTATCGAAGACAGCATCTACTGCGACTCCGCTCATCCTCTTCTGCTCATCGAGTGAGATCCCGAGTTTTTCAAAAGTCTCGAGAAGTTCAGGATCCACTTCATCGAGGCTATCGAGAGTCTTCTTCGGCTTGGGAGCACTGTAGTAGATGATGTTTTGGTAATCGATGGTGTTTCGTTCGACCTTGGGCCATGAGGGGTCCTCCATCGTCAGCCAATGCCGGTATGCCTTGAGTCGATATTCCAGCAACCAGTCCGGTTCATCCTTGCGTTTCGAGATCTGATGAATCGTCGACTCGTCGAGGCCGGGTGGAAGGGAATCCGATTCCACATCGGTCACGAAGCCAAACTCGTATTCACGATCAGCGAACTCTCTCAGTTCTTCGGTTTCAGTCATCCGTCTCCTCCTGTAAATCCTTGCTCTGCGCAGAGACCGCGGCGAGTTGAACTCCTCCTGGTACGGCCATCTGTTCGAGTGTGATGCACTCGAGCGTTACCCGGATCCTGTCGTTGATGAATTTCCAGTTCGAACTGAGTGGGCAGAGAGATCCGATGCCACATTCTTCCGGGCCGGTATCTACACATTCAGTCAGAGAGATGGGCCCATTCAGAGCCTCGACCATCTGCTGCACGGTGATCATTCGGGGCTCCCGAGCGAGACGATAGCCTCCCTGGGAACCGCGCCGCGATTCGAGCAGATTGCTGCGTACCAGAGCCTTGAGGATCTTGCTCACATTGGGCAAGGCGAGTCCTGTCAGGGTCGAAATCTCGGGAGCAGAATAGACCTGCTTATGCCCCTCACCACTCTCCTGACGATTGGCCATCGAGGTCAGGATGAAGATACCATAATCGGTTTGTCTTGTGATCTTGAAGATCGGATCCCCCCTTCCCTCTGCCGGAGCGTATCGATTCGTATTCACGGCCCAAGGCCTGGTCCAGATACAGATCCTGTGAATCAGGACCATTAGTGTACTCTTTAGTAGTTTCACCCCAGCGCCGAGGTTCGTCAAGCAATCCCGACCCGCTTCTCGGCTCCGGTGGTGACCCATCTTGCCAGGCCCTACACTCTCCCTGATCAGCATGACTCCCGATCGCAGGGAGAAGAGGAGAAGAGTGAAGTGGAAGTAAATCAGCCCCCGGGAGAACCTGACGCCCCGCCCCAGGCCGATCCCGGAATCGTCTCCGATCTTTACCAGTTGGCGAAGCCGAGACTCTCGTTGCTGGTGGTGATCACCGCCGCTCTCGGCGTCGGCGCTGCCTGGCCCTTCACCGGAGAGTACACCAGAGCCCTCACCACTCCCGAAATCCTCGACCGCATCCTGCAGATGCTCGGACTGTCGGCGGGAACCGCATTGCTCGCCGCTGCGGCCAATGCTCTCAATCAATTCTGGGAACGGAAGTCCGATCGATTGATGAAACGAACGGCCCATCGAGCGACAGCCACGGGTCGGATCGGCGGAGGTGTGATCTTCGTTTACAGCGTCGTGACCGGAGTGAGCGGAACTGCGCTACTGTACCTGGCAGGGAATCGACTCGCCGCCATCCTTGGAGTCTGCAGCCTGATTCTCTACGTGCTGATCTACACACCGCTGAAGAAACGTACATCTCTCAATACCCTGATCGGTGCGATACCCGGCGCGCTTCCACCACTGATCGGGTGGTGCGGAGCGGGCGCTCCCTGGTTCCATCCGGTGGGGCTGTCCCTCTTCGGCATCCTGTTCGCCTGGCAAATCCCCCACTTCCTGGCCATCGCCTGGATGTACCGCGATGAATATGAAAAGGCTGGCTTCCGGATGCTTCCGGTGATTGACCCTGAGGGGCATCGGACCGCCCGCGCCGCCCTGACTTGGTCGCTCTTCCTCTGTGCGGTAAGCCTGATACCGGTGTTGTCCGGCGCCGCAGGCGTGATCTACCTGGGGATCGCCGTGGCACTGGGTGCCTTCATGACCACCCGTGCTCTGGCACTGGCGAATCAGCGCGATCGAGCCTCGGCTCGTCGACTCTTCTTGGCCAGCATCATCTACCTCCCCATCGTGCTCGGTGCTCTGGTGGCGAATCCGAGCCTACGCGGATGACCGATTCTCTCTCCTCCCCCGCTCCGTCGCTGAGACCTCCCTTGTGGTTACTGGGGCTCTTGTTTCTGCTCTGTGGTGCGGTACTCGCCTGGCGGATTCCTCCGCTGCTGAAATCGATCGAGGAGCGAGAAAGACTCGGTCCAGACGCTTTCATCACCAATGGATTTCAACTATCCGATTCACTTCGTACCGATCTGACCCTGGTGCGATTTGGAGCTCCAGAGGAAGTGATTCCCATCGACACTCCCCCCATCTGGGACGTTCAAAAAGTCGATGATCTGGCGACAAATTTCAGAACCCGATTCCTCATACCTTCCAGCGAGGTGATCGGAGTCTTGATCGATGGGAAACCCCGAGCGTATCCATTGAGAATTTTGCAGTGGCATGAGGTGATCAATGACACTCTCGGCGAGGTGCCGATCTGTGTCATCTATCATCCACTCTCCGAGACCAGCACCGTGTTTCAGCGACCCTTGATGGCGCCGCAGGAGCCTCTCTTCTTCGGCTCGAGTGGATTGCTGGTCGATTGCTGCCTGTTGATCCACGATCGTCTCGGCAGTGGGCGTCGCCGCGAGGAGAGTTTGTGGAGCCCCACCGATGGCGAGGCGATCTCGGGACCGCGCATCGGAGAGCCGCTGCAACTGGTCCCGTTCCTGCTAACCAGCTGGAAGGTCTGGAAAGAGAAACATCCCGACACGGAGGTGGTCGGAATGGTCGAGAGTCACCGTCGCTACTACAAGAAGGAACCGTACAGCCCCTATCGACTGATGGATCGCCCGCGCTATCCGTACCAACCTCAACCGCCGGAGGGGTCACGTGCCAACCTCTCACGGGTCATTGTCACGCGACAATCGCCACTCTGGGTGGCACAGGTCTCGCGCAGTGCAATCGCAGAATTGCCGCTCGATTCGACCCCGTACCCCCATGTGATCACCGCCTGGTTTGCCGTCCATGCGCGGCAACTGGAACAGCAGTAGCGCTAGGCCAACCACAGCAAGAAGGCGAAGAGCCCGATCCAGATGGCGTCGAGGAAGTGCCAGTACTGATTCACCAGCCGCACCTGCTCACAATGAAGACTCCAGTAACCGCCCAGCATGCCATGGATCGTGACATAGCCCTGAAAGATCAATCCACCGGCGATGTGAAGGGCGTGCAATAAACCGAGGGCGTAGATACTCCATCCATGCAAACTGGTGGAAGCACTGAACGACTGAGCCTCCCCTGAGTTGAGCATCTGGGTCCAGACCTGTTCCTGGAGGTACAAGAACAGGAAACCCAGTAGCAACACCAGCATCATGCTGCCGCTGAAGATGCGCATCCGATCTCTCCGCACCGCCATCCAACCCACCTGCGAGACCACGCTGACCAGCACCATCACTGCGGTACTGAGCCATGCCAGATCGGGGATTTTCGGTGCATTCTCACCCCAGGCGGGATTCTGACTGCGAACGATCACGATGGCGATGATGGTGGCGCTGAACAGGACCGCCAGCGACAGCAGAAACAGGTTCATACCCATCCGTGCGATCTCGGGGGCTGGCTCGGGTGGGAACCCCTCGCCATCTTTCCCCGTCTTCGAACGATCCGAGGTCATGAGGTCACCGGACTAGCCCTGTGGGGAACCGTACTGGGTCGCCTGGATCTGCTGGAAAGGATCATCGAGGATCACCTCCTTGTATTCACCAGTGTCGAGCAAGGCAAATCCGAGGAACAGTCCCAGCAAGAAAAGGGACCCGACGAAAATCACAGCATTGAAGGGGCGATCCCAGCGCAGGTGCATGAAGTAGAGCGAGACCAGGGATGCCTTGAGGGTGGCCACTCCCATCGCCACGACCACGTTCATTCCTCCCAGATCGATGTAGGAGACCGCCACTGTAGCCCAGGTCAAGAAGAGCAGCATCGTCAGGATCGTCAGAAGCAGCGGCGGACCGGTCATGTGACCGAACTCCGGATGAGGCAAATCCTGGCCACGCACCTTGCGGAACGCTGCAAGTGTCACGAACAGGCACAAGAACGCCGCAGACAGGATCAACAGATCGACATTATTCAGTATGGCTTCCATCGGATCCTCTATTCCACCAGGTACAGCAGTGGGAAAAGGTAGATCCAGATCAGATCCACCAGGTGCCAGTAGAGTCCACCAAGATCGACAGGGGTGAAGTAGCCGGGCCCGAAGCGACCCTGCATGGCGAGCACCATCAACCACAGCATCACGCCCATCCCGATCAGCACGTGAATTCCATGCAGGCCGGTCAGGCAGAAGTAGATACTGAAGAACACATGCGCATTGGCAGGACGGGGGCCGGGGGGAAGGTGCGAAGGATCAAGCGCCAATCCTGGAGCGTGTCCGACATCATCTCCATCGGAACTGGCAGTTCCGTGGTCATCCGGCTGAGTCACAGGGGCCAGCCCTGCAGGGGGAGCAGCGGGTTGAAGTACCAGGCCCTGGGCCTTGGGAACTTCGGTCACGACCGAAGCCTGCGGCAGATCCAGTTCCGCATGAGCCAACTTTTGTTGCTCCTGCTGATGCATCCGCACTTCCTCGGCGTCGACGACATTTTCATACGAGAAATACTTACCCGGGAATAATCCCTCATGAAACTTCTTGGAGTACTCGACGTACTTGATCCCCATGAAGCCAGCACCACAGAGGAAGGTCACCGCCAGAAAGAAGATAATCCTCTTCTTGCGGCCCAGTTGTGCCTCACGAACTGCCAGCGCCATCGTCAAGGAAGAGAAGAGCAACACCATCGTGTTGGTGGCTCCCCAGCGCTTGTCGAGGAAGTGATGCCCCCACTTGAACAGTTCGGGATCATTCGCCTTGTAGATGGTGTAGAAGCAGAAGAGGCCGCCAAAGAGCAGCACCTCGGTGGCCAGGAATAACCACATCCCCAGCTTTCCCGCTTCGAACTGCTGGCGCATGGTGTCGAAGTGGTGTGCCTGATACGGAGAATGGCCATGGCCAGCCCCGTGCTCAGCACCGTGGCCATCTCCATGCCCGGCTTGCTGGTTCGAATCTTGCGGTTGTTTGTCGCCGCTCATCGTATCTCCCGTCTTCCTGAAGGATTAGCCGGTCCGCTTGGTGGCGTAATTACCCGTGGCTGGATCGTACTCCAGACCCTCGTAGTCGTAGGGATCAGTGGCATCCGGAACCGAATGAAAGTTCTCGAGGGGAGGAGGTGAAGGAGTATGCCACTCGAGGCTATTTCCTCCCCATGGATTCATCGGCGCCTTTTTTCCCGAGATCAGCGACTGGATCAGGTAGTAGGCGGTCAAGAAGAAACCAGCCGCCATCACGTACGCACCGACCGTCGACAACTGATGGTAGACCTCAAACTTATCGGCGTAGGTGTAGTAACGCCTGGGCATCCCGAGAGACCCCATGACGAACTGGGGAATGAATGTCAGATTGAATCCGATGAAGACCAGAATACAGCCGATCCTCCCGAGAAACTCGTCGTACATCTTCCCGGTTATCTTTGGCCACCAGTGATGGAGGCCTCCAATGAAGCCGACCAGACCGCTCCCCATCATGACATAGTGGAAGTGCGCCACCACGAAGTAGGTGTCATGAAGGTGCGCATCGATGCTGAGCACGCCGAGGAACAGTCCAGTCAACCCGCCAATGGTGAAAAGGAAGATGAAAGAGATCCCGTACAGCATTGCGGTGTTGAGAACAATCGCACCCTTGTACATGGTGGCGAGCCAGTTGAAGACCTTGATCGCCGAGGGGATTCCGACCGAGAAGGTGATCCCGCTGAAGATGATGCTCATCGTGGTCGACTGCCCACTGGTGAACATGTGGTGTCCCCAGACAAGGAACGAAAAGATCGCGATGGCCACCGATGAGAAGGCGATATAGGTGTATCCGAAGATGCGCTTGTGACTATGAGTGGCGATCAGTTCACTGACCACACCCATCGGTGGAACGATCATGATGTACACCGCTGGGTGACTGTAGAACCAGAAGAAGTGCTGAAACAGCACCGGATCCCCACCGTTACGAGGATCGAAGATGCCGATTCCCAGGGTTCTCTCGAGGATCAACAGCAGCAGCGTGATTCCCAGCACCGGAGTCGCCAGTACCTGGATCACTGCAGTGGAGTAGGTCGCCCACAGGAACAGAGGCATCTTGAACCAGGTCATCCCCTTCGGTCGCATCTTGTGAATCGTCACGATGAAGTTGAGCCCGGTAAAGATGCTCGAGAATCCGAGGATGAAGACACCGATCAGTGCAGGGATCACCGCGGTACCGGATTCCGCACTGTAAGGGGTATAGAAGGTCCACCCGGTATCGATTCCTCCGGAGAAGAGCACGTAGACGAAGAAGATCGCTCCGATGACCCACAGGTAAAAGGAGCCCAGATTCAA